>CAIKBD010000284.1 GCA_903825565.1 uncultured Anaerolineales bacterium
ACCAGCGCAAAACGAAAAACCCATCTGAAGGCATTGGCGCAAACGTCTCCCGCCTGCAAAAAATTTTCCGCGCCCATCCAACGCCGTGATCGTTTGACAATCATTCCGCATCGTGGTATCTTTTGTCCACCTTACCTCAGGAGTCACAACGGCGTGACAGACACGCGCTATTGGATCGCCTTTAATCTCGTTCCACAAATCGGTCCCGTCAAAGTGCGGCGGCTCCTCGATCACTTTGGCGACCTCGCCACCGCGTGGCAAGCCAACCTGTTCGATTTGAACGCAGCCGGGCTGGATCAACGCGCCATCGCCAACCTCGTCGAAGCGCGCGCGCAGATCAATCTGGACGCCGAACTCGCCAAGATCGCCCACGCCGGCGTCCGTGTCCTCACGCTGGATGATCCCGCGTACCCGCGTTTGCTCAGCCAAGTTGATAACGCGCCATTTGTGCTGTACGTCAAAGGCGATCTCACCCCCGCCGACGAATGGGCAATCGCCATCGTCGGCACGCGCAACGCCAGCGCATACGGTCGCGAGGTCACCCGGCAAATCGTGAGCGACCTCGTATGCAACCAGATCACCATCGTCAGCGGCTTGGCGCGCGGCATTGACGCCGAAGCGCACCGCGCCGCGCTCGACGCGCACGGGCGCACGCTCGCTGTCCTAGGTTCCGGCGTGGACGTGATCTATCCCAGCGAACACGCCAAACTGGCGGAGCAAATCATCGCGCACGGCGCGCTCCTCAGCGAGTATCCGCTCGGCACCAAGCCGGACGCGTGCAATTTCCCGCCGCGCAATCGCATCATCAGCGGCTTGGCGCTCGGCGCAGTCGTCATCGAAGGCACCGAAACTTCCGGCGCGCGCATCACGATTGAAGACGCGCTCGAACAAAACCGCGAAACGTTCGCCGTGCCCGGCAACATCTTTCACCCGAACGCACGCGGCCCGAACAAACTGATTCAACGCGGCGAAGCCAAACTGATCACCTGCGCGGCGGAAATTTTGGAAGAGTTGAACCTGACGCAGATCGCCGAGCACCAAGAAATGCGCGCCACGTTGCCGGAAAACGCGACCGAAGCCGCGCTCCTCCAACAACTCTCCGCCGAACCCATCCACATTGACGACCTGGGTCGGGAAACCGGTTTGCCGATTGCCACCGTCTCCAGCACACTCGCGTTGATGGAGTTGAAGGGCATGGTGCGGCAAATCGGCGGCATGAAGTACATCGTCGCGCGCGAATCCCCCGCGCCGTACGAGCATCCCAATTCCAAGATAGGATAACGAGAATGTCCCGAAAGAAAAAAGGCACCGCCCTGTACGCTCTGATCGTCGCGGGTGGCACCGGCACCCGCTTGTGGCCCCGCAGTCGCCGCGAAAGCCCCAAGCAACTGCTCGCGCTTTTTTCGCAACGCACGATGTTGCAAGAAACGTGCGACCGCATCATGCCGATTATTCCCGCCGAGCACATTTTCATTGTGACGAACGAGGGGTACGTCACCACCGTGCGCGAACAGTTGCCGGACTTGCCGCCCGAAAATATCCTGGGCGAACCCGAAGGACACGGCACCGCGCCGTGCATCGGCTTGGGCGCGCTGTACATTCAACAGCGCGATCCGACCGCGGTGATGGTTTCCCTGCACGCCGATCACTATATCGAAAAGCCGGAACGCTTTCGTCAGGTTCTGCTCGACGCGGCAGAGGTCGCGCGCGCGGGGTACCTCGTCACGCTCGGCATCCAGCCGAATCAGCCGGAAACCGGCTACGGCTACATTCAGCGCGGCGGCGCGCTCGCGGCGGTCGGCGCGCAACCGGTGTATCGCGTCGCGCAATTTCTCGAAAAGCCGAACGAAGCCACCGCGATCCAATTCGTGCAGAGCGGCGAGTATTATTGGAATAGCGGCATTTTTGCGTGGCAAATTTCCACGCTGTGGACGGAATATCAAACGTACCAGCCGGCATTGTTCAAACAACTGCAAAGCATCGGCAAGGGACTCGGCGGCAAACGCGAACGCTCGACCCTGCTTCGCGTGTGGAAAAAAATCAAGAACGAAACGATTGACGTGGGCATTATGGAAAAATCGCAACGGGTGGCGATGTTGCCGATTGACGTGGGCTGGAGCGATGTGGGATCGTGGGCAACCTTGCTCGATCTCTTGCCGTCGAACCAAGACAATAATGTGATCGTCGGCGATCACGTCGGCGTGGATACCGGCTCGTCGTTGCTCTACAGCCCGAACCGCTTGATCGCCACAGTCGGCTTGACCGATATGATCGTCGTGGACACAGACGATGCGATCCTGGTGTGCCCCAAAAGCCGCGCGCAAGAAGTCAAACACATTGTCGAGACGCTAAAACAAAATCACAAGCACAAGTACTTGTGACACCCAGCGAGTGGAACGCATGGAACCTTTGAAGCTCGATCCCGAAAAAATTCTCGAACTGGAATTTCAGTACGCGCAGAGCACCGCCGAGCAAGCGCAAGATGATCGCGCGACGATTATGAACTTGTACCTCATCCTCGTCGGCGGTGTCGGCTCGATTGTGGCGGGGCTGGCGCAGATGGACAAGTTCGAAGCGTTGCGGCCGGCATTCGCCGGTGTGTTTCTTTTGCTGGGCATCACGGGCTTTTTCATCTTGGCAAAACTCGTGCGCCTGCGCCAGGCATGGCAAGACAGCGCCCAGGCGATGAATCGCATCAAGGAATTTTACATCGCGCGCCATCCCGAAATCGCCGCCGCCTTTCGCTGGCGCGAGAAAACCATTCCGCCGCTCGGCAAGCTGTGGACGATCACGTTCTACCTCGCGCTCCTCGTCACGATCATAGACAGCGTGTCGCTCGCCATCGCCGTGAATTTAATGGGCTGGCGTGTGTCATTCGGGAATTACGTGGTGGAAATTTTTGTCGCGCTGGTTTACTTTGCGTGGCAGGCAATTTTTTATTTCTATCAATTGCCGATGAGCAAAGACGATGCCGAGGTTTCCGCCAAATGACCGCACCCGCTTGGGGCGCGCGCGGTTGGGGCTGGCTCGTCGTCAATGGTACGCGGTACGATCATGATCTCGTCGTGACGGTCGCGGGCGAAATCGTGCCGCGCCCCAAACACCTCAGCCGGCAGTACGGCGGCTGGCACACGGCGCTGGGACCAGCAGAAGTTGCCGTTGCGCTCGCTGGCGATCCAGAAATTCTGATCGTCGGGCGCGGCTATTTCGGCGTTTTGCCCATTCGCGCCGAGACGCGTGCGCTCCTCGCGCAACGCGCCATTGCATTGGAAGCAACCACTTTGCCGCGCGCGCTCGCACGGTACGATCACCTGGCGCGCACCGGCATATGCGTTGCCGCGATCTTGCATCTGACGTGCTGATGCTAGTCGCTTCCCGGTTCGTTCTCCAAAATTCGCACGGCGTCCGCGAACATTTTGCGCCGGTCGCCTTCCGCCGCGTCGCGCAACTCGCACATCACCGGAAGCGCATCACGCCAACGCAACCACACCAACGCCTGGCTCGCGCTCCACTGCACGCGCGCATCCGCATCGCGCAACAATTCCAGCAAACGCGGCGCGGCTTCACGCGCGCGTAACGCGCCGAGCAGATGTGCGACGTTGCCGCGCACATGCGCGTCCGCATCGCCTAACAGATCGATCAGCATTGGGATCGCGTTCACCGTCGCCGCGTTGCGCGCCAAAATGCCGAGCAGGTACGCCGTGTTCGCGCGCGCGACCGGCGATTCGTCGTGCAACATGGGCGCGGCGAGCGAACCCAGCAGTTCCGAAAACGGCGCCAGCAATGCTCCCCCGAAATTCACCAACTGCCCAATCGCACCCAGCCGCTGTTCCAACTCCGGCGAAGCCAGCAAGGGCGCGACGCACGTCTGCACATCAGCGTCGGTCAACGTGTCGGCTTGCCGGAGTGTGGCAAACGCGCGCCAACGCACGGGCAGATCGGGATGCGCCAGCAACGCGCGCAACGCGTCCGCCGCGCGCGCCGCGTCCGGTTCGCCCAACGCCCGCAACGCGTGCGCGCGCACGTCCGCGTTTGCGTCGCGCACCAGCATTAATAGATCACCGCTCACGCTTGCCTTGTGCGTGGATTCGAGCACGCCGCGCATCGCCGCCAGCGCCACCTCGCGATGGTTCGCAGCCGGTTGCCGCGTGGTAATCAATTGCAAAGCGATCCCAGGAAACGCGAGTGCGCGCACCAGCCGATTGTCCCAATGCCGCGAGGCAAACGTCAGCCATTCCGGCACAATGCCGGCGATCAGGAGAAACAAAACAACTTCGGCGAGCAAGCGCGAACCGAGCGGCAAAAAATTCAGCAAGCCGAACACCAGCGACGCGGTGACGAGCAAGGTGAGCGCGAGGTTCGTGCCGCAACGCGGATGCAACGGACTGTAGGGCGCGACCCCTTCGGCAGTAAGCGGCGCGCACGATTCGTACGCGTGAATGACTTGATGCTCCGCGCCGTGGTACGAACGCACGCCGCCCAACATTTCAGCGGCGGGCATCAACAACGCAATCATGCCAACCATGAGCGCGACGCGCACCACCGCTTCGAGGAGCGCGCTCCACAGCGGCGCGGTGAGTGCCGGCGCAAGCCAACCCATTCCCGCCACGATCAGCGACGGCAAGACAAAGATCACGCCAAACATCAACGCCAGCGCAAAGATCACATCGCGCTTGCCGATCTGCGTTTCCTTCAACTCGCCTTCGCTCGCGCGGAGCGAGTGATTGACCAGATCGCGTCCCTGCTCCAACATCAGCCACAACGACAGCAAGCCGCGCACAAACGGAATCTGGCTGAGCGTGCGCCGCCAGCCGGTCAACGGCGTCAAGGTCCACGTCGTCAAGTTGATCCCGCCGGTCGCATCGCGCAAAGCGACTGCCATAGCGCGTTCGCCGCGAATCATCAAGCCGCCGATCAATGCCAGCCCGCCGTACTGCGGCTCCAACGGTTGCAGCTCGCTCACGCGCCGCGCTCCGCCGCGAGGAAATCTTCGCGCAACGGCGTAAATGCGTCGAGCAAAAGCGTGGGTGCATACGTCACGACTTGATGTTTCACATTCGGCGGCACATAATAACTGCCGCCTTGCGTCAGTCGAATTGGCGCACACCCTTCCATCACAAAATCAATTTCGCCCGCCGCCACAAAGCCCACCTGCTCATGCGGGTGACTGTGTAGCCAGGAGGTTGCGCCCGCGGCAAATTCAAACTGCACGAGCATCAAATTGCCGCCGTGGCTCAGGATTGTGCGGCGCGCCCCATCGGGCGTCGTCACGGATTTTTCGTTCTGCGCTTGCGCTGTAATTTTCATCGCTTGGCTCCTCGGCTGGTCACGCAAACCACACGCCGCCGTTGATCTCGATCACTTCGCCGGTCACAAACGCGGCGAGGTCGGACGCCAGGTACAGCACGGCGTTCGCCACATCGTCGGGCGTGCCGGCGCGCCCGACCGGAATTTTTGAAATGATCGCTTGCTGGACTTTGGGTTCGGTAAATGTAGCGTGAAACGGCGTGCCCAAGATCAAGCCGGGCGCAACCGCGTTGACCGTCACCCCTTTTGCCGCCAGCTCCTTTGCCAAGCCGCGCGTCAATCCCGCCACGCCGGCTTTTGCCGCCGCGTATGCCACCGCGCCCGCGCCGCCGCCATCGCGTCCTGCCAGCGACGACTGGTTGACGATGCGCCCCCAACCCGTGTGCATAAACGGAATCACCGCGCGCGCGCAATAAAATGCCGACGTCATGTTCACGTCAATCACTTGCCGCCAGAACGCGTCCGGCATCTCGGCAACTGGCACGCGCCCCACCAAGTGCCCGGCATTGTTCACCAAAATATCAATGTGCCCGCCCAAGTCTTGGGCAACCTGGGCAAACACCCGATTGACCTCCGCGCTATCCGTCGCATCCAAGTGCACACACGGGCAGTCCTTGCCCAACGCGCGCGCCGTTTCCGCCGCCGGCTCGGCATGATCGAAAAACGTAATCGCCACCTGCGCCCCCGCCCGCGCGAGCGCGAGCGCAATCGCGCGCCCGATACCCAGGTTGCCGCCCGTGACGATTGCCGTTCTGCCGCGCAAATTGATTTCCATATCGCCTTCCTCTGCTCCGATTTTTATTTCGCCGATCACGCGCGCGTTACGCGTATGCCAAACTGTCGCGCACGCTGATCATCGTTGCGCCGCGCGCCGGCAACGCCGAAGCCAGCGTCGAGATGATCAGAATCGTGACGAGCCACACGCCGACCGCGCTCCAATTGTACTGAAACGTCAAATCCGCGTTGAACATCACATTGCCGAGCACGCTCGCCATCGGTTGCGCGACCAACAACGACAGCGGCACCGCGATCAACCAACTGAGGACGCCTTGCAACACGCCTTCCAGCACAAACATGCCCAAAATCGTGCGCGAGCGTGCGCCGACCGCACGCAACACGCCGATCTCTTTTGTGCGCTCGACGACGCTGATCGAGAGCGCACCCATCAGCGCAATGCCGCCGACGAGGGCGACGATCACCGCCAACGCCAGCAGGAAACTCACAATGATCCCGAATTGAAATGCGTTCGTCTTTTTCGTTTCCCCTTCGGTCTGGCTGATCACGACGCGCACGCCGCGCGCTTCGAGTAATTCCTTCAACTGCGTATTGATCGCGCTCACGGACGCGTCGTCGTGCGGACGCGTGCGCACGTACAGGGTCGCGCCGCGAAAATACTTGTTCGTCGCCTCGAACAACGCCTCTTGCGGCACATAGATCACATCCGGGTTAAAACCGCCGGCGAATACCGGATCGTAGATGCCAACCACCTGCCATTCGGTTTCGCCCAGTTCGTTCAGGTCGAGCGTGATCGCATCGCCCACCTTGACCTTGCTTTTCTTCGCCACGTCTTTGGTGATCACCGCCGCGCGCGCGTCGCCGGGTTGCAACCAGCGCCCCGTCACCAGAAACGGCTGGAAGAAATCGCTCCCCGCCGGAATTCCCATCACGGACGAGCCGATGCCGGCTTCTTTCGTGCGCGCCCCGCCGACGAGTAGCGTCGCCGCATGGGAAAAGCGCAGTTCGATCTTTTCGACGCCATCAACCTGGGTCGCAATTTCGCTCACGCGATCCACGCGATACTGCCCGCCCAGATCGCTCACAATGTCGTACCGATGCTGTGCGAAAATGCTTGCCAGCGTCGCGTCAATCGAGGAGGACAAACTCTGCACCATCAAAAACATCGTGCCTGCCGTGATCAGCACGAGCAACGTCAGCGCGAGTCGCCCCTTGCGGCGGAACAAATTGCCGAGCGCGGTGGCGTAATGCGCGGGCAACAACCGCGCGCCGAGCCGCTCGACCCAGCGATCCAGCCGGCTGGAGCCGAAATCGCCGCCCAAGCCATAACTCGCAATCGCCTGGCGCACCGTGATCCGCGCACCCTGAAACACTGGCAACGCCGCGGCAACCAGCGGCACAGCCAGCGCGGCAAAGACTTGCAAGCCCAGCGCCGTTTCCGAAACGCGAAACGCGTCGTAATCAATGTTGAACAAGTTGAGAAACGATTGCGTAATCCCAAACGCAAGGAGCGCACCCAGCGGCGCGGCTAACGCCAATGCCAGGATGCCGTAAATAAAAACGGTGGAAAGATAAATTCGCGCAATCGCCAACGTATTGCCGCCAATCGCTTTGAGGATACCGATTTGATTCGTCTGCTGGGTAATCAACGCGCTCAATGTATTGTAAACGAGAATCACGCTCATAAACAACGAAACGACCGCCAGCACCTGCAACACAACGGTAAACGCCTCCATGAACATTCTGCCCCAATGCTTGGCGGGGTCTTGGTATTGCGTGGAGACAACGCCGATCTCTTGCTTGGCGAAATGGTCCTTGATCCGTGCCGCTACCTCTTTGGCGTAATCCTCGCTGTACGGCGTCACGCGAATCAACAACGCGTTAAAGCGCCCGTTCGGCAAGTCGAGCCGCTCGCCGCCTTCCGTATCCATGAAGAAAAAGAGCAGATCGAGAAACGCCGGCGGTGGCACGAACGGGTGCCGAATTTTGCCGGCGATGGGCAAGGCGCGCTCTGTGTTGCCGATCTTGAAAATGATCGAGTCGCCAATGCCGACCTGCAACGCTTGCGCGGCAAGCCGCTCGATGCCAATGTCACCGCGCAGGGGCCAGCGCCCTTCCTTCAGCTGGATCATTTCGTACGTTTGGTCGTCGTAATCGTCCAGCACCAGAACGATCCCTTGCCGCCAGGGGTCTTCGGGGCGCAGTTTGTAACGCACGGCGGTTTGATTGTACGGTTGCGCGTTTTCTACGCCGGGAATGTGCGCCACCACGCGCGCCGCATCGCGATCAATAAACGTGTCCAGCGCGATCTTGATGTGCGCCGGCACCACCGCTTGATGCGCGGCATCCATCGTCGAAAGCAATTGATCCGCCATGCCAAACATCGCGCCAATGGCGAACACGCCCGCCGCAATGCTGAGCACCACGAGCGCGGTGCGCGCCTTGCCGTGCCACAAATCGAACCACACCTTGGTCCAAATAACGCTCATGCCTCTGCCTTTGGCTGTGCCTCAATAACCCGCCCAGCTCGGTCTGCCGATAAATTCATCGCGCGTGATCTTGCCGTCGAGAATTTCGACGACGCGCGGTACGCGGCGCGCCAGTTCCTTGTCGTGCGTCACCATGATCATCGTCTTGCCCTGGCTCACCACATTCGTGAACAGATCGAACACGTCGTGCGACGTGCGCGAATCCAAATTGCCGGTCGGCTCGTCGGCGATGATCAGTGGCGGATCGTTCGCCAGCGCACGCGCAATCGCGGCGCGTTGTTGTTGCCCGCCCGAAACCATCGCCGGCAACTTGTGCGCCTGATCGCCCAGCCCCACCATGTCGAGCAAATGCGCCGCGCGCTCACGGCGTTCCTTCGGCGAATACCGGCTACCCAAGTCCATCGGCAAGATGACATTTTGCAACAAACTCAACGCCGGCAACATTTGGAAAAATTGAAAAATGATGCCGACCTGTTCGCCGCGCCACGCCGCCAGCGCGTCCTCGCTCATCTTGTGCACCGGCTTGCCAGTCACGATGATCTCGCCGCTCGTCGGACGATCAATGCCGGTGATCATATTCAACAGCGTAGACTTGCCGTTGCCCGAGGGACCCACTATCGAAACAAACTCGCCGGCGTTCACTTTGAAGGACACGCCTTTGAGAATTGTAATCGTGTTACTGCCGACGGCGAAACTCTTGACGACATCGCGAATTTCGACGACGGGTGCTGTGCTTGGCACGCTCATTCTCGCCTCCCGCCTTTACACCCGCGCCGCCCAAATAATTTCCGGCTTGGCGCAATATTCCGTCGCGTCGTAAAAATCGGCGACGTGAATGTTGCCTGCCGCCTGGGTCACCACGTCAAGCGGCACGTCCACGTAATTTTCGCGCTGCCGGTACGCCGCGAGCCGCCCGGTTTTGCCTTGCGCGAACAAGCGAATCGCGAGCATCGCAAAGTTCATCGCGCCCAGCAAATCCTGCCCGTCCGGTTCACCGGTGCGAATCAAATACGACAGCGGCTGGAACAACATCCGCCGCCCAGTGAGGTTCTCCAAAATTTCGGTGACGACCGCGCCGCTGCCGCCCAAACGCGATCCCAGGTCTTGCACCAACTCGAACGTGATCATTTCCGGCGACAAACCCTCGCCGCCGGTTTGCATCGCCTCCGCCAGCATCCGCGAGTTCGCCAGGCGCGACAGTTCCGGCAAGTACTTGGCGACCTTGCTCGGATCAATCACTGCGGCTTCGCTCATCACAAGGATCGCATAGTTGGTGGGATGGCGCCGCTGATCGTCGGCAAGAAACGCGGCAAGCCGCTCCGGATCGAATGGCATTTCGGGGATCAGCGCGCGATCCGCGCCCGCCAGAAACGAAATCAACATCGTCGTCAAGCCAGTCGTGCGACCCAGGATTTCGATCACGGCGATCTCTTCGCGCGACCCCGCCATCGCCCGGACTTCGTGGATGAAATGCACGCCGCGCGATAACGCGGTCGAAAAGCCGAGCGCATAGTCGCTACCGTTTACGTCATTGTGCACCGTTTTCGGAATCCCAATCATCGGCACGCCCGCCTGACTGAGGCGCGCGGCATAATCGAGCGCGCCGCGATCCCCCAGTACGATCACGCCGTCCAAACCCAGGTGCGCGATCACGCGCGTGACGTGATCGGTCAAGTCCACCGGCTCGTCCCCGCTAACCCGCGCGCGCAGGAACGTGGGCACCGCCACCGGCGCAACCGCACGCGGATCAACCCGGCTCGAATGGAGAAATGACCCGGCGAGCCGATCAATATCGCGCACGCGCGGCTTGGTCAGTTCCATCGTGTTTTCGCCGTGCGTCGCCAAATCATCGGGGTTGTACTGCAACAAACCTTCCCAGCCCTTGCGAATGCCGACGACCTGAAAGCCGTGATCGTTCGCGCCATACACGAGCGACTTTAAGCAGACATTTTGTCCGGGCGCGTCGCCGCCACCCGTCAACAATCCGATCCGTTTTGCCATCCTGTCACCTCAAATCTTGTGTAACCGATACACACGGGAACATTATCGCAAATTGAGCGCAAAGAACAAGGTAATATCTCGATTGGGATAGAACTGATCGTGATAGCCGCAGAACACCAAGCCCTGTTTTTGCGCCAAGCGAATCGCCGGGTGCGCTTTGGTCGGCGCGTCGAGCAACACCGCGCGCAGATGCTTTTGCCGTGCCCACGTAATGATCGCGCGCATCAAACGCGTGCCGATCCCTTTGCGCCGGTGCGCCAATGCAACCGCAATTTGGTTGATCTGCGCCGCCTGGTTCCACTCAGAAACCGTCACGTCCGCAAACCCCAAAATTTCGCCGGCGTCGTCTGCCACAAACAGCGTGCCGCCGTTTTGCGCGTCGAACGCGACGCGCTCCGGCGTCGTGCCGCTTTGCGCTTTCACCGGGCGCGGCAACCGCGAAAGATGAAACCCCAGCGCAATGTCACCGCTCGTCTGCCGGGCTTCCATTTGCCACACGTACTCCGTTTCAAACGTCGTATCCATTTTCAAGCACACGCTGAGATCGTGCGCGTTGCCCGCCCGAATTTCCACCCTCACCTCGTCACACGCAAACAGGCACACAGCCGCAGCCATGTGCCCGTCCACGATCTATTAGCACCTAATTCCATTTTATTGCATCCAAGTTCCTTTGTCAAAAACTTGCGCACTCGGCGCTCTTCACCGGGTTTTAGACCTCGCCCCCTGCTATCTTCCGCCGAGCACGTTCTTCAGCATCGTCCAGCATCCCGACCCTGGCGTTGGGGTCGGCGTCGGTACCGGCGTCGGCGAAGGTGTGGGCGTTTCGCCAACGGCTTTTTGGTACGCTTCAAAAATTTGCGCGCGCCCCGTACCCTGAATATTCGGATCGAGTTCCAAGTCTTTGGTCGTCGTCATCAAGATGTCCTTGATCTGTTGCGGCGACAGACCGGGCTTGGCTTGCAACAGCAACGCACACGTACCCGCCGCGTGCGGCGTCGCCATCGAAGTGCCGGACGCGCTCGTGTACAACGCGTCCACGGGCGAACCCATCGCCGTGCCTGCCGCACGCGCGGCGACGATGCTGACGCCGGGGAAACACACGTCCGGCTTGACGCGTCCATCGCTCGTGGGACCCCGCGAAGAAAAGTTGGCGACGCTATCCGTATCGCTCGACGCGCCAACGGTGATCACTGTTTTGGCGCACCCCGGCGAACCAACGGTGGACGCGCCCGGTCCTGCGTTGCCGGCGGCAATACACATCACCACGCCACGACTCATCGCCGTGTCGCACAAAACCGAAAGCGCGTCGGTACCGTCGCACGCGCCGTCACTGCCAAGCGACATGTTCACGACTTGGACGTTTTGTTGCACCGCCCATTCGATCCCAGCCATCACATCGCTCGTGCTCCCCGAGCCATCACCGCGCAACACTTTGGCGGCGTAGAGCACACATTCGGGCGCGACGCCCTGATACTTGCCGGCGCTGCCGGCACCGGTGCCGCCGACAATGCTGGCAACATGCGAGCCATGCCCGTGATTGTCTGCGGGACCCTCGCCGGTAAAATCTTTCATCTGCGCGATGCGCCCGGTGAAATCCGGATGATTCGGATCGATCCCTGTATCCACAATGGCGACCTTGATCCCTTTGCCGGTGAACCCACCCTCCCAGACGCGCGGCGCACCGATCAACGGCACGGACACATCGAGCAAAGCATGCACCGGTTCATCGTACCAAATCATTTCGATTTCGTCGCGTTCGGTCAGCGCATGAATCGCGGCGACGGTTGCGCTTTGCGCGCTCGCCGGAATCAAACGATAGGTATAATGCGTTTCGGTCAAGCCCTCCAGTGCGTTTGCCGCGACGCCAACCGTACCGGCGCGCCGCAACACGATCACGCGCAGGGACGCGGCATCGGCAAGCGCGCGCACCTGCATACGTTCGACGAGATTCGGATGCAATTTAGATGGGTTTGGCATTTGTTCCTCCAGCCATGGGCATCGTGCGGACAGGTTTGTCTTCTTCGATAGAGATGATCCAAGGTTCGTTGGCGAGCGCAAGCGCGGCGGCCGCCGCGCCTTGCACCGCCAATGCCGAAATCAGCGAATAGGTATAGCGCACAACCAAGCCATGCGCCTCGACTTGGGCAACATGCGCGCTGGGATTATCCGTCACGCGCACGATCAAACGCACGGTGGCGTCGGGATCGTGTTGCCACTTCGATTTGAGATCGGAAATCTGCATTGCCATTTCGCCCTGCCTTTCTAAAGCGCAATTATCTTAGCATAGAATCCGAGGCAAGGCAAGACCATTCAGTTTGACACGCCCTTCCATTCGGATTATACTTGAAGCAGTTGAATACAAAACCTTCAGGGCAGTGTGAGTTTCGCAGCCGCGAAACAATTCCTGATCGGCGGTAGGACTGGGTTGCCCAGTCAAGCCCGCAAGCCAACTCTGCGAACACAGACGCGGCACGAGTCGGTTCGATGCCGACGCCGACGGTATAGTCCGGATGGAAGAAGGTGGAGCGCACGTCCGAGCTCGCGCGTTGGCGCGCGCGCGGTGGCGTGTGCGTGCTTGCCCTGAAGAATTTTCTTCGGGGTTTTTATTTTGGCGCACCACACGGCGATGATTGAAATCGAATCGGTCAGCAAACAGTACGGGCAAGCGCGCGAACGCGTGTGGGCATTACGCGACATATCGTTGCGCGTGTGCGCCGGCGAATTTGTCGCGCTCATCGGACCTTCGGGGTGCGGCAAATCCACCTTGCTGAAAATCATCGCCGATCTGCTCGCGCCCAGCGCCGGCGCGGTGACGATTCAGGGCAAGACGCCGGCAGAGGCGCGCCGCGCGCGCGCGTGTGGCATCGTGTTCCAAACACCCACACTGATGGAGTGGCGCGACATTGCGCACAACATTGCCCTGCCGCTGGAAATCGTCGGCGTGCCGCGCACCGAGCGCGCGCAACGCGTGAACGCATTGCTCGACTTGATTCGCCTGCGCGATTTCGCCGCGCGTCTGCCCAACGAATTATCTGTCGGGATGCAACAGCAAGTCGCCATCGCGCGCGCGCTGGCATATCGCCCGGCGATTTTACTGATGGACGAGCCGTTCGGCTCCCTGGATGAATTGACACGCGAACGGCTCGGCAATGAACTGCTCGAACTGTGGGCGCGCACACGCGTCACGATCGTGTTCGTCACGCACAGTGTCGGCGAAGCGGTACGCTTGGCGGATCGCGTCGTCGTGCTGACGCCGCGCCCCGGACGCATTGCGCGCGTGATGGACATTGATCTGCCACGCCCACGCCCGGCAGACATCCGTGAGTTACCGCACTATGGCGAACTGGCGCGTGCGGTGCGTTTGGCATTACGCGCGGGAGGCGCGA
>CAIKBD010000285.1 GCA_903825565.1 uncultured Anaerolineales bacterium
GCGCGAACGCGTGCGCGCCGCCGTGAAAAATTCCGGCTTTGCCTATCCCCTCAAACGGATCACGGTCAATCTCGCCCCGGCTGACCTCCGCAAGGAAGGCCCTTCGTATGATCTCCCTATCGCGATCGGTTTGCTCCTCGCCTCGGAACAAATTGCCGCAGACCTCTCGCGGACCCTCATCATCGGCGAATTGTCGCTTGATGGGATCGTCCGCCACACCAACGGCGTGCTGCCGATGGCGGCGCTCGCGCGGGACAAGGGGTTCAATTCGCTGTTCGTTCCCTCCGCCGACGCGCCCGAAGCCGTTCTCGTTCCCAATCTCAATGTGTATCCGATTGAAACCCTGTTTGCGCTCGTCGCGCACCTCAACGCCATGCAACCGATTCCACCCTATCGCCCGCTGAGCGATTTTGCGCCGGCGATTACACCCAGCTATGCAACGGACTTTGCCGAAGTGCGCGGGCAAGAGCATGTCAAGCGCGCGCTCGAAGTGGCGGCTGCCGGGCAACACAATTTACTCATGACCGGCTCCCCAGGTTCCGGCAAAACCCTGCTCGCGCGTTCGTTTCCATCCATTCTGCCGAAACTGACGATTGAGGAAGCGTTGGAAATTACGCGCATCTATTCGGTGAACAATATGTTGCCGAGCGATTCACCCTTGGTTCGCCAACGCCCCTTTCGCGCGCCGCATCACACGATCTCACATGCGGGCTTGGTCGGTGGCGGGCGGTGGCCCCACCCCGGTGAAATTTCGCTCGCGCATCGCGGCGTGCTCTTCCTCGACGAATTGCCGGAATTCGATGCGCGTTCACTCGAAGTGATGCGCCAACCGCTCGAAGATCATGTCGTGACCATCAGCCGCGCGCAAGGGGCGCTGACGTTCCCCGCAAATTTCCTGTTGCTCGGCGCAATGAATCCGTGTCCATGCGGATATCACCAAGACCCGGTGAAGGAATGTACCTGTTCGCTGACAAATGTGTTGCGCTACCAAAAACGCATCAGCGGGCCCCTGATCGACCGAATTGACATTCACGTCCAAGTGCCACGCGTGGATTACGAGAAACTGTCCGGCGACCGGCTCGGCGAAAAATCGGAGACGATTCGCGCGCGCGTCGAACAGGCACGCACACGCCAACACGCGCGTTTCGCCGGCACGCCACTCCAGTGCAACGGCGATATGGGACCGGCGGAGGTGCGCCAATTCTGCGAGGTGGATCAAGCCGGCAAGAATTTGCTCCGCGCGGCGATGCAACAAATGCAAATGAGCGCGCGCGCGTATCATCGCATTTTGAAACTGGCGCGCACGATTGCGGATTTGGCGGGGAGCGAAAAAATCGAAACGCCGCATTTGGCGGAGGCGATTCAGTACCGCCCGCGCAAACAAATGTAAGAGCGAGCGAAAATTTCGCGCGCGGGCAATCCCAAGTGGCGTCCAGTTTGCACTTGCGCGCAAACCTGGCAATCGGAACAGAGGGAATATGCAGTCAATTATCTTCGGGGCAATTTTGATCGGGTTCGGCTTGATTGGGGTAACCGGCGGCTTTTGGAATTGGAAGTGGCTGACCGAGCCAACCCATAACTATAGTTTCATCCGCGCGCTGGGACCAACCGGCACACGCATCTTTTACATCGTGCTGGGCATTTTCTTGTTGGGCGTCGGCATCGCTTTTCTGAACGGCGCGCTCAGTTTTGGCGGCGGCAAATAAAACGCGCGCGCAGTGCCGGCTATGCCGGACCGAGCCACTCTTCCATCTCGCGGATCACACGCGCGTGTTGGATCGCCCATTGCCGCTCGCTAGCTTGCGTCAGTTGCAAATTGATAAACTGGGTCTGCGTCGCCGCAAATGCAATCTCCACCGGCGCGACATTGTTTTTGAGTTCGTGCACCACCTGCCAGCGATTTCCCTGCGCATCCCACACCGCCACGCGCAAACCGGCGGGCGCGCCATCCGCCGGCGCGACTAGCGCCAAGCCGCTTACCGTCTCCACGCGTCCCAGGTCTATCTGAAACCACATTCCCAGTTTTTGGTTCGCGCCGCTCGTCCACGCCGTCTCCGCGCGATTATCCACCGCGCACGCTACCATCTCGGCATTGTGGCTTGCCGTCACCGTCCACGCCGTGGCTGGGTGAATCAGGATTTCAGAGATCAACCACGCCGACTCCGCCGCGTCCAGCAGATCGATCTGCGCGTATTGCACGCGCATCGGCGCGAACATCGCCATCACGTCGAACGGGTTGCCGCCGGCAACCCGCGCGAGTTCCGTCCACGCTGCGCCATCTGCCGAAACGCGCAAGACATACGCGGCTGGAAAACCGCGCCCCGGGCTGAGAAACTGAATTCCATCCATCCAGCGCGGCTTGTCAAGATTGATGCGGAACCATTGCCGCGCGCATTGCGGCGCGCCGTTTTCCCAAAACGTCATGGGATCGCCATCCAGCGCATGCGCCACCTGCGCGATATTCGCGCTTGCTTCGACTCGCCACCCGGTAATATCCTGGGGCACAACCGTCACCGCGACCGGCACGCTGAATGCCGGGCTATCCACTTCAGCAAACCAGCGATGCCCGCTGGCGATCAAATCCCAGCACAAGGTGTACGTGCCTGGGGTCTTGGGCGCGCAAAGCCATGCGCCAACGGCAACCTCCGCATCGCCAGCCACGTCGTGCGGCAACGCCGTGCGCCGATCTTCGACATCGCGTTGCAAACGCCGGTTCGTGTCGAACCATTTGTACGCGAGATGCACTGCCGCCACGCCGGTCTGCATCCATGGCGCAGAGCCGCAATTCTTGATCCGCAAATTCACTGTGCCAGTTTGCCCTACCACCAGCGCAACCGGTGTATCGTGCGCGAGAAATTTCGCCGCCCAGGGTTTGACGCGCGCCAACGGCGCAGGTTCCGGCGCGCGCGCCGGTTCTTCGTCCCCAGGTTCCGCTTCCCAATCGCCGGTTGTTTCGGCGCTGGGCGCGGGCAATTCTTCGCCGGCCGGTGTGGGCGCGGTACGACTCGCCAGTTCCAAGATAATGCGCGGCGCGGGCGGTGGATCGGGTTCAGCGAGCGCGGGCGGAGACGCATCTGGCGAAATCGCTTCAGGTTCGCCGGGTGCCGGCGGCGACACTTTATCCAACGCCGGTAGTTGAAACGGCACAATGGGTTCCGGTAGTGTCGCCAAAATTTCCGGCGGCGTCCAGCGAGTGTGGTACCCTGGCTTGAGCGCGGCGGAAAAATCGTCTTGGAGATACAGCTTGTCCTGAATGCCCCAGCCGACGTTTTCGGCAAAGGTCTGCCACCGGTACAAACACAACGCTTGAATCGGTTGATGCATCGGATCCGCATTCCAGGTGTCAATTTCTTGATACGCGGCTTGAATCCAACCGCGATTGGCGTTTTGCCAACCGGCGTATGGGCACGCCTCGGTGATCCACACGGGCAAGACGCGGAGTTGCGCGGGCACAGCTTGCAGAAAATCGCGGTACGCGCGAAAGTCGTAATGATGCTGGGCATAGGGGGGATCCATCATCGTCTCGCTCGTGATCTGCGCGGGATCGAAATCGTGCGTGTAACAATGCACGGCGATGCCATCCAGTTGGGACTCGAGCCGGCGCAACAGTTCGCCGAAATAGTCGATCCAATCGCCGGTGCTATCGTCGTAGGGTGCGACTGCGCCAGGAATCACCAAGTCGTTTTCGTGCCCAACGAGACTTTTGATCGCGGCACGGCATTTCCGAAAGCACTGGGCGTACAATTCCGGCGTGATGATCTCGCGCGTGCCATCCGGCAATTCGGGGCGTTCGGCAAGCGTATTCATTTCGTTGCCGATGATCCACACGCGCGGACCCTGTGAATTGGCGACATACTCGGCGCACTCTGCCGCAAACGCATCATAGTGATCCGAAGGCGGGAGCGTGCCGACTGGGTCGTAACCGTAATTCAACCGCACCATCACGCTCAAACCGGCTTCGGTCAAGCGGGTATAGTCGGTGCCGATTTGCGAACTCAAATCAACCACATCCAGCAACCAACCGATGCGGTTCGCTTTGAGCATCAATACTTGTCCACCGATATCGTGCAAGCCGTAGATGTAATCGGGGAATTGGGATGGATTGACTGACGTGGGCATCGCACCTCCAAGCAGTTCGATCATACTCCGGGCGCGGCGAAAAGTCAAAAGCAAAAACGCTCCGTGCAGAGCGCAGGGAGCGTTTTTTGCAAACCGCGAATTTTTCTGGATGAAAAAACGCGCGGGTTGAAATTACTTGATTTCGACGGAAGCGCCAACTTCTTCGAGTTTCTTCTTGGCGTCGGCGGCTTCTTCCTTGGTCGCGCCTTTCTTGAGCGTGGCGGGTGCGGATTCGACCAAGTCTTTGGCTTCTTTCAAGCCCAAGCCGGAAACGATTTCGCGGACGACCTTGATCACCGGAATCTTTTGCGAGCCGGCGTCTTTCAGCACGATGTCGAATTCGGTTTTTTCTTCGGCGGCGGGCGCGGCGGCGGCGCCGGCGGCGGGCGCGCCACCCATAGCGGCAACCGCGACGGGCGCGGCGGCGCTGACGCCGAGTTTTTCTTCGAGCACTTTGACGAGTTCAGATGCCTCAAGCAGGGTCAAGCCCTGAATGTCTTCGGCGATCTTGAGCAATTTTTCGGATGCCATTTGGTATATCTCCTAATTTGATTGATGATTTTTACTTTTTACGTTTTAATCCGCCGACTCAAGTCAAGCGTAAAACGTAAATCGCTACGCAGGCGTGCCTTGTTTTTCCAGCTGTTCAGCGCGCGCCTTGAGCAAGTACAATACCTGGCGAATGCCGGCCGCGACGACGCCAGCAACCTGGGTGCCGGGGGCGTTAATCGTGCCCAACAATGTGCCAAACAGTTGATCGCGCGTGGGCAAACTAGCGAGCGCGCTCGCTTCCGCGCCACGCATCACGCTCCCACCGAGGATCGCGCCTTTGACCTTCAACTCTTTATCTTTCAAAAAGTCGTTGATCGTTTTGGCGGAGCCGGCAATGTCGCTGTAGCAAAACGCGATAGCCGTGGGACCTGCCAGCAAATCTTCCGGGACGGGCAAGCCGGCGCGTTGCAATGCAATTTCGACGAGCGTGTTTTTGGCGACGTGCAAACCGGTTTTCATGCCGCGCAATTGATTGCGGAGTTTCGCAAGTTCTGCCGTCGGCAAACCGCGATAATCGGTTAGGATCAGGGCTTGCGCTTTTTTTAGATCATCGGTCAGTTCGGCGACCAATTCCTCTTTGCGCTCTTTGGTGATCGGCAAGTGGATTCACCTCCTTTAGTTTAGGTCTTGCAATTTGCAAAATAAAAACGTCTTTGTGTCTGAGCCGTGCCGACACAAAGACGAAGTAGCCAATAGATGCGAACTACTGACGAACATATCTTTGCCTCGGCAGGTATACGATTAAGCATCACATTGATGCGCCTGCGGTCAAGGGCGGGGTGATTATATGCAGTTTTGAATTTGGCGCAACTTAGGCGGTGGGTTTCGCCGCTAACGCTTCCGACAAGTCAAGCCGAATGCCGGGTCCCATCGTAGTTGCCACGACCATCTTTTTGATGTACTGCCCTTTAGCGGCAGTCGGTTTAGCGCGCATAATCGCGTCAATCATCGCCATCAAGTTTTCGAGCAGTTGCTCTTGCGAAAAGTTGGCTTTGCCCACAATCGTGTGAATATTGGCAGTCTTGTCCGTGCGAAATTCGACGCGTCCCATTCGCAGTTCTTTGATCAAGCGCGGCAATTGTTCCGGCGGCACAATCGTGCCGGCTTTGGGGCTGGGCATCAACCCGCGCGTACCCAGAATCTTGCCCAGGCGCCCGACTTTTGCCATCATCTGCGGCACGGCGACCGTAATATCGAAATCGAGTCGCCCGCCTTCCACTTCTTTGATAAAATCATCGCCGCCGACGACATCCGCGCCGGCTTCGGTGGCGATGCGCGCGCCTTCGCCGTCGGCAAAGACCGCAATGCGAACCGTTTTGCCGGTGCCGTGCGGCAACAGCGTAACGCCGCGCACCATTTGATCGGCTTGTTTTACATCCACGCCCATCTTGAGATGCAATTCAATCGTTTCATTGAATTTGCCGAACGCAGTCTTTTTGATCAGTTCGACTGCTTCCTTCGGTGTGTACAGTTTGTCGCGGTCAACCAGTTGCGCTGCCGCCGCGTACTTTTTGCCGTGCTTGTTCACGCTCGTCTCCTTGTGGTCACTTGCGCGTTGACGCGCTCCCACGAATCAAGTTAAAAGTTTCAAGCTAAAAGTTAAAGTGATTTTACTTTTGCCTTTTGCCTTTTTACTTTTTACTTGGCATTATTCTTTGACTTCGATTCCCATACTGCGCGCCGTGCCTTCGATCATTTTCATCGCGCCTTCAACATCCACCGCATTCAGGTCTTTCATTTTGGATTCCGCAATGTCTCGAACTTGCTTCTTGCTCACCGAGCCGACCTTGTTGCGGTTGGGCACGCCCGAGCCCTTTTCGACGCCAGCGGCTTTGCGGAGCAAAACCGGCGCGGGTGGTGTTTTCAGCACGAACGTGAACGAGCGATCTTGGTAGATCGTAATCTCGCACGGAACGACCATACCCGCCATACTCGCCGTCTTGGCGTTGTACTCCTTGCAAAATTGCATGATGTTGATCCCGTGCGGACCAAGCGCGGTGCCAACCGGCGGCGCGGGATTGGCTTTGCCGGCTTGCACCTGCAATTTCACAATTGCTTTGGCTTTCTTACCCACAATTCCTCCAAATGTGCCAAACTTGCCAAACTCGCCCAATATGCCAAATGAGTTTTTGGCAGGTTGGGCTAATTGGGCATCTTGGGCTATTTGCCTAGACTTTTTCTACTTGCAATAAATCTAATTCGAGCGGCGTTTCCCGACCGAACATCGAAACGAGGACGCGCACCTTGCCCTTTTCCATGTTCACTTCGTCTACCGTGCCGCGAAAATCGGAGAAGGGTCCATCCACAATGCGCACGGCTTGGCCGGTGCGATACGTGACGCGCACTTTGGGTTGCTCGGTTTCCATCCGTTTGAGGATTTTGCCGACTTCATCCTCGCGCAAGGGCGAGGGCTTGTCGCCGGAACTGACGAACCCGGTAACGCCGGGCGTATTCCGCACGACGTACCACGATTCTTCCGTCATTGCCATCTCGACGAGAATGTAACCCGGAAACACCCGGCGTTGAATTACCTTGCGCTGACCTTCGCGCACATCAATCTCTTCTTCCGTCGGCACCACGGCACGAAAGATCTGGTTCTGCATCCCCATCGAATTGATGCGTTGCTCCAGTCCTTTTTTCACCTTGTTCTCGTAACCCGAATAGCAATGCACGACGTACCACGCGCGCCGTGTGCTATCGGCGGGCGCAGCGTCCGGCTCAGAGCTAGGCGTCTCCTCACCCAATGCCGATACCGGCGCATCGAAATCGCCGGGCACGCTGGGCGGCGTTTGCGCCGCCAGTCCGTCCGCCGGCTGAGGAACAACAGGCGGTTCGGGATTCTGTTCTTCTGCGGGTTGTCGAATGTCTTCCACTTGCAACCTGGCTTTTTGCTAACGCACAAGCAAGAATCGAAACAGAGTAGTCAACCAATAATCAATTGCGCCGAAGAAAACGCTCATGATCGCGATCGTGCTCACGACGATGACGGTCAAGTTGATCGCTTCCTCACGCGTGGGCCAAACGACTTTGCGTAACTCGGCGCGGGTTTCGCGCAAATACTGCATCAGGCGATTTTCTTTTGGGAGTTCTTTCACCACGTTCCCCTCTCCAGTTTTTAACAAACCAAGACACCGTCCACCTTCAATCGCCTGCCAGGAAGACGGTGTCCTGCTGTATCGGTTTCCAATCAAACGCGCGGGTTACTTGGTTTCGCGGTGCATCGTGTGCTTGCGATCCCAAGGGCAGTATTTTTTCAGCTCGATGCGCGCCGTATCGTTCTTTTTGTTTTTCTCAGTGGTATAATTACGCCGTTTGCACTCGGTGCACTCGAGCGTCACGACCAACCGATTCTCTTTCTTCGCCATTTATCCCATCACCTTCGTGATGACGCCCGAACCAACCGTCCGACCGCCTTCACGAATCGCAAACCGTTCACCCTTGTCCAACGCCACCGGCGTGATCAACTTGACCTTGATCGTCACCCGATCCCCAGGCATCACCATCTCC
>CAIKBD010000286.1 GCA_903825565.1 uncultured Anaerolineales bacterium
AATTCTTGCAAGTTGGTCAGCAATGTGGTTCTCTTAGGTAATCCAAGGATCTTAGTCTCGCCTACCCGTTTCCAAACAATAAGCCTTGCGTTTAATGATATTGTAATCGTGTGGTTCCTTGGCTACAAGAACTGCTTTGACTTGGTTCCAAAACGCAACGTATGATTCCAGTTTATAGTTCAGGTCGGTTTGAAACAATTGGAAAGTCCGAACAACATACAAGCAGTCCGAATAAATGCGTGCTGAAATGAGAACGCCAGCGCACACTTGAGCGCTTCATCGCTCATCGTCAACAGATACACCCAGTAGACCGGCAAGCCGAACCCGAACGCGCCGATTGCGGCAAGCGGCAAACCGATCACCCAGAGCGGTCCCACGTCAATGAGCGCGGTCACACGCGCGTCGCCGCCAGCCCGCAAAACGCCGACGACAAGCATCATATTCGACGCCTTGATCCACATCACGCCGGCAACCACCGTCAAAATATGGCGCGCGAAAAGATGCGTCGTCGCGTCAATTTTGTACAGCCCCAAAATACTCTCCGCGCTCGCCAGAATCGCAACCCCAATCAGCGCGCCCAACGTCGCCACGATGCGCCAAAAGCGTTTGGCGTACACAAACGCGACAGAATTTTCCCCCGCACCCACCCGATTGCCGATCATAACCGCCGCGGAATTGGCAAGCGCGACGAACGGCACGAACGCCAAATTCTCAATCGTCCCCGCAATGCTGACCGCCGCGACCGCTTCCGTACTAATCCGCCCATAGATCAAATTGTACGCCGACACGCCGACAGACCACACGATCTCGTTGAGCGTGACCGGCAAAACGGTTTTGAGCACTGCCAGCAAAAACGGTTTGTCGAACAGCACCATTTCGCGCGGCGATGCGGCGGCAACGGATTGACTCGCATACGTGAACGCGAGCAACAAACCACACTCGAGCCAGCGCGCGAACACCGCGCCGACCGCCGCGCCCAGCACGCCGAGCGCAGGCAAACCGAACAGCCCAAAGATCAACACATAGTTGATCGCCAGACCCAGCCCCAACGAAAAAACACTAAGCGCAACCGGCAAGCGCACGTTGCCCACGCTCCGCAACGTGACCGCGTAACTCGTCGTGATCGCGATGGGCACATAACTCCAACCGACGAGCCGCAAATATTCGCCGCCCAGCGCGATCACCGCGCGGTCGGTCGAATAGATCGCCAGTGCAAACTCCGGAAACACGAGCGCGACGAGCGAGAAAAACGCCGCGCCGCACAAACCGATCACCAACGAAATGCCCAGCACACGCCGAATATTTCGCACATCGCGCTTGCCCCAAAACTGGGCGATGAAAATCGCCGAGCCGCTACCCACGCCAAACAGCAACAACTGGAAGAGGAAACCGATCTGTCCTGCCAAGCCCACCGCCGCCACCGCCGTTTCGCCCAACTGCCCGATCAGCATCATGCTGATCAAGCCGAGCAGGGAAAAGATCAGTTGTTGCAATGCAATGGGCAACCACAGTTTTGCGAGCGCGCCGAAAAAAAATCGGTCGCCAAAAATTTCTTGCACGTTGCCTTTCACAAAGCGAGACCCGAAGGGCAAACCCATCGGGTCTCGTTCCCAAGTTTCAACCGCGTCCCACGGCGTTACGCGCGCCGAACGATTTCCTGCGCGCGCGCGATCTGGGCGCGCACCGCATTCGGGCCCGTGCCGCCGATCACTTCGCGCGCCGCCAACGCCTTCGCAAAATCGAAAACAACGCGCACGTCTGCGCCAAATTCCGGCGCGATGGTTTGATAATCAGCGAGCGGCAAATCCGCCAGCGCCACGCCGCGCGCCTCCGCCAACTTGACCGCCGCGCCCACGTGGCGATGCGCTTCGCGGAACGGCATCCCGCGCCGCACGAGATAGTCCGCGAGATCGGTCGCGAGCATCGGCGTATCGAGCGCGGCGCGCATCGTGTCCGCGTTGACGCGCAACGTGCGAATCGCGCCTGCCGTCGCGGGCAACAACAATTCCAGCGTGTCAAGCGCATCGAACAGCGGCTCCTTGTCCTCCTGCAAATCCTTGTCGTAGGACGACGGCAAACCTTTCAGCACGACGAGCAAAGTCGTGAGATCGCCGATCAACCTGCCCGCTTTGCCGCGCGCCAGTTCCATCCCGTCCGGGTTTTTCTTTTGCGGCATCAAACTCGAACCGGTCGCGTACGCGTCGTCCAGCGTGACGAACCCAAACTCGGCGGACGAGTACAGCACCAAGTCTTCGCCGAGCCGCGACAAGTGCACGCCGAGCAACGCCGCCGCAAAAAGCAGTTCGGCGATGAAATCGCGATCGCTCACCGCGTCGAGACTGTTTTCGCTGACGCGCGCAAAACCCAGCTCGCGCGCGAGAAATTCGCGGTCGATCCCCAGCGCATTGCCGGCGAGCGCGCCCGCGCCAAGCGGCGACACGCTCGCGCGCGCCGCGCAATCCGCGAGCCGGGTATAATCGCGCTCGATCATCCAAAAGTACGTCAGCAACCAATGCGCGAACAAGACCGGTTGCGCGCGTTGCAAGTGCGTGTAACCGGGGAGCAACACGTCGCGGTGCGCGTCCGCTTTTTCGACCAGCGCGCGTTGCAGTTCCCGTAACGCGAATTGCAAACGGCGAATCGCGTCGCGCACAAAGAGCCGCGCATCGGTGGCGACCTGATCATTGCGACTGCGCCCGGTGTGCAATTTGCCGGCAACCGCGCCGACCAACTCACCCAAGCGGCGTTCGACTGCCGTGTGAATGTCCTCGTCGTTCGGCTTGGCTTCAAACGTGCCCGCGTCGAACTCGGCGCGCACGCGTTCCAACCCGGCGATCAGCGTCTCGCGTTCCGCTTCGGTGATCATGCCGGATCGCGCCAGCGCTTTGGCGTAGGCAATGCTCCCGCGAATATCGGCGGCATACAAGCGCCAATCAAAACCAAACGATGCGTTCAGCCGCGCAAACGCATCGTCCAACTGTTTTGAAAATCGTCCACCCCACATTAGCGTCATCCTTCAAATTCAAAATTATTGTCTGCGTCGCGCAACACCGGCAGGCGCAGATCGCGTTCGGATAAACTGGGATCGCGCAGGGGCCAATCAATGCCCAGCGCCGGATCGTTCCACCGCACCCCGCGCTCCAACTCGCGCGAATATTCGGCAGTGACCTTGTACACCAAATCGGCGGACTCGCTCAACACACAAAAGCCGTGCGCGAAACCGGGCGGCACGTACAGCATCAACGAATTTTCGGCGGACAAGGTTTGCGCGACCCATTTGCCAAACGTCGGCGAACCTTTGCGAATGTCTACCGCCACGTCGAAAATTTCGCCGCTGACCACGCCGACGAGTTTGCCTTGCGCCTGCGGATGCTTTTGATAATGCAAGCCGCGCAAAACGCCTTGCGTCGAATGAGAGTGATTGTCCTGCACGAACCGCGCGTCAATCCCGTGCGCCGCAAATTCGGATTGCTTGAACGTCTCGCGGAAAAAGCCGCGCCCGTCGGGCAGACGGCGCGCGCGCACGAGCACTACCGCCGGGATCGCGAGCCGTTGAAATTCAAAAGGCATTGCCAGTTTCCTCGCTCAAATTTCCTGCCACACCGGATCGGCGCGTAACTCCGCCGCCAGCGTCTGCTGACGCGCCGCCGGCAACCACGTTGCGGAGACCGCGTTGAGTAGCACTTGGCGAATGTCTTGCCGCGAAAATCCCAGGTCGGTTTCCAACGCGCGATATTCTGCGGCAAGCGAATTGCCAAACATTTTCGGATCATCCGTGTTGATCGTGATGACGATGCCGCGCTCGAAAAAGCGGCGCGCCGGATGTTGCGCGACTGACG
>CAIKBD010000287.1 GCA_903825565.1 uncultured Anaerolineales bacterium
CGCGTACGCGTGCGCCGCCATGCCGTGACTGCCGAGCAGTTCCAACTCTCTGGCGACGACGAGATTCATCGGCACGGGGGCGTCTTTGTAATCCGCCACCATCAACCCCACTTGCACGTGCCGCCCACGTTTGCGTAAACATGCCACCGAGTTGTAGCACGTTTCGAGACTGCCAAGCGTGTCGAGCGAGACGTGCGCGCCGCCGCCGGTCAAATCTCGAATGGCTTCGACCACACTGGCGGCGTGCCGCGCGTTGAGCACGTGCGCCACACCCAGGTTCGCGGCAAACGCCAGCGCCTCAGTGCGAATATCCACGCCGATCACCTGCGCGCCGAGCGCGCGCGCGATCAAGATCGCCGCCAAACCCAAGCCGCCGCACCCGTGCACCACCACCCACTCGCCCGGCGCGGCGCGCCCCTGCGCGACGACGGCGCGAAATGCCGTGATAAAGCGGCAACCCAAACTCGCCGATTCGACGAAATCCATTTCCGCCGGCAACGCAACCAGGTTTGTATCGGCGTAGCGAATCGCCACGTACTCCGCAAACGATCCCCACGCCGTAAAACCCGGCTGAAAATAATTGTCGCAAATTTGCTGATTGCCCGACAAACATTGCGGGCATGCGCCGCACCCCACCGCAAACGGCACCGTCACGCGGTCGCCCGCCTGCCACCGCCGCACCTGCTTTCCGGCTTCGACGACAACACCCGCCAATTCGTGCCCGGGCACGTGCGGCAAATGAATGTCCGAATCGTGCCCCATCCAACCGTGCCAATCGCTCCGGCAAATTCCGTTCGCCTTAACTTGAATCACTACGCCATCATCCGCCGCCACGGGATCGGGCACATCCCAAATGGCAAGCGGCTGACGAAACGCTTCATACACCGCGGCTCTCATTCTGCTCCTTACTCTGAAAAAAAATTCAGCGCACGGCAAACGCCGAATCCACCGCGCGCCGATGGTCACGCCGCCGCTAACGCGGGTCAATCTGCTCCAACAAAAATGCTTCGCCGATTTGATTCGTAATCGCCACATCGCGCAGACGCAGACCGCGCACGT
The DNA here is from genome assembly GCA_903825565.1 of uncultured Anaerolineales bacterium. Taxonomy (GTDB): domain Bacteria; phylum Chloroflexota; class Anaerolineae; order UBA4142; family UBA4142; genus CAIKBD01. The sequence continues at coordinate 1,060 of CAIKBD010000287.1, forward strand.
TGCGCGCGAACAAACCGGCGGCGCGCTGTTGCGGAATGTCGTCCGCCATATCGGCAAAACCGGGCGCGGCGTTTTGATCCATCGCAATCGAAACATCGTCGAGCGTGACATCTTCGATGGGCATTTCCGGCAAGCCGTACAAAAACGCCGCCGCGATTTTGGCATTGCGCGCCGTTACATGCGCGAGATGCACGCGGCGAAAGATCGGCGTGCCGGCGGCAATGGGTTGCGGTTGTTTGTCCGCAATGTACCGGTCGCCGCGCGCGTTGATGTGATAGTACAGATTCATCGTGAACGGGCACAGCACGTCTTGCATCACCAAATTCGTCACGCGCACATCCTCGACACAGCCGCCGCGCCCGCGCCGGGATTTGAGCCGAATGCCGCGATCCGTGCCGACGAAAACGCAGTTCGAAATGACGACGTTCCGCACGCCGCCGCTCATTTCGCTCCCGATCACGACGCCGCCGTGCCCGTGTACCATCGTGCAATTCGTGACCGTGATGTTTTCGCACGGCGCGCGCAACTCCGCCGCTTCGGTTTCGATCCCGGATTTGATCGTGACGCAATCATCGCCCACGTCAATGTGGCAATTCGAAATGCGCACGTTGCGGCACGAATCGGGATTGACGCCGTCCGTGTTCGGCGAGTCCGGCGGATTATTGATCGTCACCTGGTGCACCGTCACATTCTCGCACCGCACCGGGTTGATCGTCCACGCCGGCGAGTTGATCAGCGTCACGCCTTCGATGAGCACGTTCGCGCAATTGGCAAACGCGATGAGCCGAGGGCGCGGCGCGGCGAGCGTTTTGGCGCGGAAGGCGCGCCACCATGCTTCGCCGCGCCCGTCAATCGTCCCGCGCCCAAGCACCGCAATGTTGCGCGCGCGTTCGGCGGCAATGAGCGGCGCGTGCGTCGGTTGCGTCACGCCCTCCCAGCGCATCGTCACGAGCGGATAGTCCGCCGGGTTTTCACTGCCGAGCAACGTCGCGCCGGCGTCGAGCCAGAGCGAAATGTTGTCGCGCAAAAAGATTGCGCCGGTCAAGAATTTGCCGGCGGGCACAAACACCGTGCCGCCACCGCTTTGCGCCGCCGCGTCAATCGCGCTTTGGATCGCGCGCGTGGCGAGCGTCGCGCCGTCGCCGGTCGCACCGTGCTCTTTGATGTTGAAAAAAATTGTGGGAATCATTTTTGTTTGGTCGAGCCGCCCCGACAGGGCGTCTCTACGGAATCGGGCCCGCGCCGCTCTCGACAGTGGCGATCACACTGGCGATGGGATCCACCTTCGTCACGAGCGTCGGCTTCCACTCAACCTTGTCGGCGATCTTCGTCGTGTTCGCGGCGTTGTGCGCGGCGAGCACGTCCACATCCTTGTCGTTGACGCGCGTGCCCGCGACGTAGATCAGCGTGCCTTTGTAATTGCCGATGATCTTGGCGAGGTCAACCTTGTCGTCGGTTTTGAAATAATTATTCTCGGCGTAAATCTGCGATTCGATGCCGACGCCCCAGCTGTAACCAAAGCCCGGATAGTTCACGATTTTGTAATAGTTGTTGTACACGTGAACCTGCCCAAAGCGCACGCGCGGCGAACGTTGCCCCACGTTGTCGAACACATTGTGATGCAACGTCACGCGCAGTTTGCCTTTGTCGCCGGTCGCGGTCGCGCCGGTATCGGACGAGCCGATCAGCATCGTCTTGTCGTGATTCTGAAAACGATTCCACGAAACGGTCACAAGGTCGGCGGCGTTCGTGATGTCGAGCGTGCCGTCGTGCATTTCAAAGTGCCGCCCAAAGTACGTCGGCGCTTGACTGTCCTGCGTGTCGCGATCTTCGAACGTGTTGTGATCCACCCACACGTGATCCACGTAGCGCAACGCGATCATATCGTACTGCGAATTCCAGTTGCCGTCCGCGCCGTCGGTCGGATCCCACTGCGGAAAGCAATCGAAGGTGTCTTGGAACGTGAGGTTGCGAATGATGATATTGGTGAGCGGCGCAGTCGCGGTGCCACGCACATCGAACCACGCGCCGCGGATCGTCGCCTTGTTGTTCAGCCCGACCAGCGTCGTGTTCGAGCCGACACGAACCCGTACACGTTCGTCTTGCACGCGTTGCGAATTGAGCCGCGCGGTTTCGAGCGTGCCGGTCACGGCTTTCTTGCCCCACACCGCCGGATCGAACGCGGCGTTGTAATCCTTTTGCGTAAAGCCATCGCGCGCATAATCGGCGCACGTCAACGCCTTGTTGTTGTCATCCACGTTCGCGTCAATCACGCCGTCCACGTAAATGATTTTCGGTGTATTCGCAGGCGTTGCCGAAGGCGCGGGGTACTTGCCGTCGTTGAGCGCGGCGATCAACTCTTTGCGATTGCGAACCGTGTAGACATTTTCCGGTTTCGCCGCCGCGCCGCCGGTCGTGCCCGTGCCTTGCGCCGCCCAGCCATCGTTGGGCGCAAGCGTTTCTTTGCCGAGGTCTTTTTTCGGCACGGCGGTAGCAGTCGGCGGGACGGGCGTTGCCGTTGGCGCAACCGTCGGCGCGACGGTCGGTTTCGGCGCATCCGTTGGCTTGGGCACGTCGGTCGGTTTCGGCGCATCGGTCGGTTTCGGCACTGCCGTTGGCGCAACCGTCGGCGGCACGGACGTTGCGGTGGGCGGCGTCGCGCACGCGACCAGCGCCAGCAATCCCATAACGATTAGGAAAAATTGAACCCAGGTTTTCATCTTTACACTCCCCGTCAATTTTGATTTGGCGCGTATGCAATCTTCGTCACGGCGAGGATGAACGCGCCAACGCTATGCAGAGCGTTCGCTATCATCGGCAAGCAATTGACGCGGCGACCAGGCGATCCATTTCGGCGCGTCGCCGCGGCTCTGTGTCATTCAATCTTCCAGCCCGGTAAAAATTCGCGGCTGACCGCGAGCAGTTCGTTGAACATCCGCCACGCGCGATTCAAGTCCAAATCCTGGGTCGGCTCGTTGAACACGGCTTGGAACGCCAGATCGCGATCCCGCGTGAGCGCGGCTTGCCCGATCATTTCTTGATTGGCGATGTGTTGCACGGTGAGCGCATGCAAGCCCGGCGGCAATTCGCCGGCGACGAGCGGCGTGATCGCGTCGTACGAAAAGCGCGCGTTCGTTTCGACGACGGCGCGCAAAGGCAAATTCGCAATCTGCCCGACGTTTTCCACGTTGGTATTCGTGATGAGATCGCCCAGACCGAGCAGGGCTTTGATCTGCGCGACCCCTTCCTCGCCGGAAGCGTCGAGCACGAGCGGTGTTTTGCCGGCGATCAGGTCGCGCGTTTCCTGCGGCGCATTCTGCCAACGTTCAAACCGATAGCCGGCGACGGGCGTGCGAATCACACCCCAGCGAAACAATTCAGCCGGCGAATGGATAAAGCCCGGCATAAACTCGACTAGGTGTCGGTCGCCTGCCGCACCCAACACGCCATAGCGTTGGAGAATCGTAAACTTGACTTGGTTGGCGCTTTTGAACCAACTGCCAAACGCTTCCACCTCGGCGCGCGTGTATTCGCGCATGACGCCCGATTCCGCCATGTGCCGGCGCACCAGCGCGAGCAAATCCAAGCCGCGCCCAGTGGCGCGGCTGATCATTGTAAAATGGTTGATGCCCAACACGTTGACGCGGATTTCGGCGCGCGCTGGCAAGTCACCGGGGCTGACATATTTTTCGACGAGCGTGGCGAGCATTTCTTGCACGGCAAAGACTTCGTGGCAACAACCGAATACTTTGAGTGCCGGCGCGACGCGGGTGAGCATGCGCGTGCAGATGGACAGCGGGTTGGTATAATTGATCACCCAGGCACGCGGGCAATGCTCGGCGATGGCACGCGCAAAATCCGCGTAGACGATTGCGGCGCGCAAGCCGCGCACGAGTCCCGGCGCGCCGGTGGTATCGCCCACCGGGAAGAACATGCCGTATTTTTCGGCAATGGCGATTTCGTCCGCCATCATTTGCAACGTACCGGGTTGGATCGAGATGACGACGAAATCCGCGCCGCGCAACGCGTCCGCGAGCGTAGGCGACACCTGGTAGCGCCAGCGCGACACGACGCCGGGTTGCGTTTGCAACCACGTGCCCAATTGCTCATTCAACTGCGCGGATTCGAGATCAATGTCGTACAACGCAACTAGCCCCGTCAGTTCGGGGGCAAGCGCCAGATCGATCATCAGTTTGCGCGCCCACGCGCGACTGCCGCCGCCGATGTACGCAATCTTGAGTGGAATCGGATTCATTTTTCTTCTCTGCCTCGAATGGTTATAATTGGAACGGCTCGATTTGAATTCTATTTTACCACGTTCAGCCACATCCGGGAAATGCGGTGACGCCGGGATGCCCATTGGCGTATCGCTACAGATCATTTATTTGTGCAACACACCGGCATCTGCAAAATATTGCGCGTGGGTTTCCTCTTTGGCGGCGTTGACGTTGCCGCGAACGCCTTGCGGAAATCCGCCCATATCGCGCCGGGTCAGGACGTTGCGCCGCGCGCGAACGCTAGTCAGTGTTTATCATCGCAATGTTGCGCGTTCGCATGCCCGGTCTATACGAATTTGTAAATTTTGACCAATTTTGCTATTGTTTTATATTGCAAAATATTGTAAAATGTTCGCAATGAACGACTTGATCACGACACGCCAATTGATGGATTTGCTTCGCGTGGATCGCACCACGATCTATCGCATGTTGAACGACGGGCGACTACCGGCAGTGCGCGTCGGCGGACAGTGGCGTTTTTCGCGCCAAGCCATTGACGCATGGCTCGCCGAACAAAACGGCGGTGAACCCAAACTCGGCATCCAAGATGCGCCCCCGGAAACATCGCTTGATTCGAATATCCTCCCAACCAGTTGCCTCCAGCCCATTCAGGAAATTTTCGCGCAGACGAGTCATATTGGCGCGATAACGACCGACCTCAACGGCAAGCCGATTTTGACGATGAGCAATCCGTGCGCATTTTGCAGTTTGGTGCTGGCAACCGAAAGCGGGCGCGCCCAGTGCGAAGCATCATGGCGCAAACTCGCGCACCAAACCGATCGGCGACCGCGCTTGGAAAAGTGTCATGCGGGACTGATCTATGCGCGCGGACGCGTGGTCGTGCATAACATTTTCGTCGCCATGTTCTTTGTCGGTCAATTCGTCGTGGATAATTTCGCCGAGGTAAACACGCGTGCGCACCTCGCCCAAGTGGCGCGTAGTTGCGCCGTTACGGAAAAACAGTTAGCGCAAGCCGCGAAAAAAATCTACCGGCTCGACAAATCCAACGCAGAGCGCTTGCCACACTTGATCGAATTAGTTGCCGCGGCTTATTCGCAGATCGGCGAGGAGCGCCTCAGTCTGATGAGCCGGTTAAAACAAGTTGCTGAAATTGCGGCGATTCCCAACTCGAGTTAACGCCGCGCGTTCGCACAGAATACCGGTGAGATGTGATGACGCACCTCGCCACATACAAATCGTTGGGTGGTGATCGCCCTGGAAAACGTGAAAGAGTTTTGCCAGGGCATTTTATTTTGCGGGCGATACTTGGAGGAGTTATGAATACAATGCTTTACAAACACGGCAAGCTGTTCTTCTTGCTGGCAATCACCCTGGCGGGGATCGGTCTGTTAACCCTGCCGCCACCGGCAGACGCACAGTGCGGCTCCGCCGCCACCTCGTGCAAGAGTTGCCACGAAGTGCAAAAGGTGATGCCGGTCAACACCAAAGGCGCATGGCACACGCAACATGCCTTCGGCGATTTTTGCGCGTTCTGTCATTCGGGCAACACGAAAGACAAGGACAAAGCGGGTGCGCACAAGGGCATGGTAGATGTGCTCGCCGATGTCAAAGGCGCGTGCCAATCGTGCCATCCGAACGATTACAACGACCGCGCGAAAAAATACGCGGATGCGCTCGGCAAGACGATTGGCGCGGGCACGAGCGGCGGCACGACACCGACAAGTGCGGGAACCACAGCGACCGGTAACACGAATTGCGGACCCGCCGCGCCTACCGGCAGTCAGACAATTGACCTGAACAAGGTCTATGCCGGGTTGGATGAAAAAGCGCCGAACGTGGTGGGCAATGCGATTTTGATCGGATTGATTCTCATGGTTGCACTCGTGTTCGCCGGATTGATTTTCTATTACGAGAAACCCTTGCCGCGTAGCATCGCCGCATTTCGCCAATTGCTCGCCACGCCGGTCGTCACATCGGCAAATGACGCGTCGCGTCCCGAACTGGGATCGCTTGCGCCGCTTCTCGCATCGAGCGATCCTGGAACAGTGCGCGCGGTGACGCAACTGCTTTCGGATCGCGAGAATGGTCCGCGCGTCCTGAAAGCGTTGAGCCATCTTGATTTGAGCGCGCTGGCTGAACTAGGTGAAGGCGATCAAAAGGCACTTGCGTCACTGTTGACACTGGCGAAAGAAATGAAGGCGTAGGACATATTGCGTATTACGTAACGCGCAATACGCAATACGTAATACGATTGAGGTGAAATCAATGATGAAACTTTTGCAACAAAAAGAATGGTCGCCGTATCTCGCCGGCACATTGCTGGGACTCGTCTATGTCGTCAGCATTGCGGTGACCGGTATCATTCCCGGCGCATCCGGCGCGTTTGAAAACATCGGTGGGCTAATTGCCCAAGTCGTGTACCCCGAATTGACCAAGAACACGTATTTTCAATTTGTGATGCCGCCCGGAATCACGACGGCAGTGATGATCTTGCTCGGCATCATGGTCGGTGCGTTCATCTCGGCGAAATTGTCCGGCGATTTCAAAATGCAAGCCGTGTCCGATGATCAATGGAAACGCGTCTTTGGCAAGGCGACCTGGAAACGCTGGCTCGTCTTGTTCGTCGGCGGCATCATCCTGGAATTTGGCGCAGGCATCGCGGGCGGTTGCACAAGCGGTCTCGCCATCGGCGGCGGTTTGTTCCTGGCGCCCTCGGCATTCATCTTTATCGCGGCGATGTTCATGTCCGGCATTCCGGTCGCGATGTTGATGTACTGGAGGAAATACTAGAATGTTCGAAATGATCTTTTCGCTCGTGATGGGCATTGGCTTTGGTTTCGCCCTGCAAAAAGCCGGGCTGACCAAGTACAACAAAATCGTCAACGTGTTTCGTTTCACCGATCTTGCCGTATTGAAATTTATGATGACGACGCTCGCGGTGGCGATGGTCGGCATCTTTGCGCTCAACACCCTGGGCATTGTCGCTCTGCCGAATATCCCGGCGACATACATCGTCGGCAATCTCATCGGCGGGCTGATTTTCGGCGTCGGCATGTCCGGCGCCGGCTTCTGACCGGGCACCTGCGCCGCTGGTAGCGGCCAAGGCAATCTCGATTACTTGATTCCCGGCATGCTCGGTTTCTTGACCGGCGCGTTGATTTTTGGCGCGGCGTATCCGACGATCTATCCGCCCATCAGCGCGATCATCAATCTGGGAAGCACGATTCTCCCCACCGTGCTCGATGTGAATTTGTGGTTGAGCATTCTGCTGTTCGTGTTGATGGCGGTGACACTGTTCTATTTCTTGGAAAAGTTTGGTCAGTTGCGCAAGGACAAGGCGGCATAATTTACGATTGCAGATTTCAGATTGCAGATTATTTTGGTCAATCTGCAATCTGAAATCTAAAATCTGAAATCGGAGTTCGTTGATGGGCGATCACGAAATTCAAGTAGGCGATACATTTCATTGGGATGTTTCGCGCCGGCAATTTTTGGCGATGAGCGCGGCGGCAGTTGGCACGCTCGCTGTAGGCGCGATTCCGTTCACGCAAAACTCGAATGCGAAACCGGTGCGCGCGCAAAATTCACATACGCCGCCAACCAAGTTTGACCGCGAAGTGTACACGCTGTGCGAGCAGTGCGTGTGGCGCTGTGGATTGCGTGCCAAGGTCGTCAATGGCAAGGTCTATAAACTCGACGGCAACGCGAATCATCCGCACTCGAACGGAATGTTGTGTCCGCGCGGTCAAGCCGGCATCGCGTCGTTGTATGACCCCGATCGTTTGCAATTTCCGATGGTGCGCGGCGGCGACCGGGGCAGTGGCATCTGGAAGCGCGTGACCTGGAAAGAAGCGCTCGATTACGTCGCCGGCAAATTGCAAGCGATCAAGCAAAATTTTGGTGCGGAAGCGATGGTGTTCAGTTCGACGCACAACTTGTCCCAGGTGCAATTCGAGAATTTGTTGCGCGCGTACGGCTCGCCGAACTATGGCACGCAACGCTCGCTCTGTTTTAACGGAATGATCATCGCCAACCTGTTGACGTTTGGAATGCAAGAACCTGGACGCGATTACAGCGGCGTGAAATATATTATTTATTCCGGGCGCAATCTCGCCGAAGCGATTTCCAATTCCGAGACCCAGGATTTGATCGCGGCGATTGATCGTGGCGTGCGCGTCGTTCTGCTCGATCCCCGGTTCACCAAGACCGCCTCGAAAGCGACCGAGTGGTTGCCGATCAAACCCGGCACCGACCTTGCGTTTTATCTCGCGATGTTGCACGTGCTCATCACCGAAGGTTTGTACGACAAGGAATTTGTCAAGGAACATACCAAAGGGTTTGACGATGTTGCGAAAGCCGTGAAACCGTACACACCGGAATGGGCGGCGAGCAAATGCGAAATTCCGGCGGCGACGATTCGGCGCATCGCGCGCGAGTTTGCGTTGGCATCACCGCACGCATTCATTCATCCCGGCTGGCGCACGTCGAATTTCGTCAATCAATTCCAAGCCGAGCGCACGATGGGCATCATCAACGCGATTTCCGGCAACTGGAATCAGCCCGGCGGATTTTCTGCCGGTGCTGGCGAAGAAGGCGGTGGACTGGGTGCGATTCCGCAACCACCGTACCCGCGCGCGTCCGCGTTGCGTCTCGATGGCGTGCCGTGGAAATATCCGCTCGTCCCGCTCGAAATCGGCGTGTACCAAGAAATGCGCGATGCGATTCTCGAAGGCAAACCGTACCCCGCGCGCGGCTGGTTCGTGCATCGCCAAAATCCGGTTGCATCTCTGCCCGAACGCAAGAAAACTCTGCAAGCGTTCAGCAAGCTCGATTTCATCGTGACGGTGGACACGACCATGAATGACACGGCTTGGTTCAGCGATGTCGTTCTGCCCGAAGCGACGTACCTCGAACGCTACGACCCGCTCGCGCTGGTCGGCGATGGCGTGTTCATTCGTCAGCCCGTCGTGCCCGCGCTCGGCGAAAGCAAATCGGCGTTGTGGATTTTCAAGGAACTCGGCACGCGCCTGGGTCTGCAAGATTATTTTCAATACAAGGACGAAGAAGATTACATTCGTCAGCAATTGAAACCACTCGGCATCTCGCTCGAAGAGTTGAAAGCGAAAGGGCATTATCGTCCGCCGACAAAATCCGAAGCGCACGCGGAATTGAAATTCAACACGCCGAGCGGCAAGATCGAATTGTATTCCGATTCGCTCGCGAAAAATAATTTCGCGCCCGTCCCAGTTTGGCAAGAGCCGCCCGCGCCGCCTGCCGATCAATTTTATTTGTTGACCGGCAAGGTCGCGCAACACACCCAGTTCGGCACGCAGAATAATAAATTACTCCACGAGTTGTTCCCGGAAAATGTCGTGTGGATTCACACCAAGCCAGCCGCCGAACGCGGCATCAAAAATGGCGATTGGGTGTACGTCGAAAGCGCGGCGGGCAAAATCAAAATCAAGGCGTACGTCACCGAAGCGATTCGTCCCGACTGCACGTACACGACGCCGGGTTTTGGTCACTTGTCGAAAGGCAATCGCGTGTCGTACGCGCAAGGCGCAAGCGATTCCGAAATTCATCTCACGTACACCGACCCAGCGAGCGGCGGGCAGGCGTTGTCGCAAACGTTCGTCAAGGTATACAAGGCATAGAGGCGAGTATGGCTGAAAATAAACGACGCTGGGGATTTGTGATTGAGGTCAAGCGGTGCATTGATTGCAAAGCGTGTATGGTCGCGTGCAAGGTCGAAAACGCCGTGCCGCACGACAAGCATCGCAATTGGATTGGACGCATCGGACCAACGGGCACGTTCCCGACCCTGGGAATGAAATTCGAACCTGGGAATTGTATGCACTGCGACAATCCGCCGTGCGAGCGCGTGTGTCCGACCGGCGCAACGTATCGGCGCGAGGATGGCATTGTGCTCGTCGAGTACGACAAGTGCATCGGCTGTCGCTATTGTATGCAAGCGTGTCCGTACGATGCGCGCTTTGTTCACACCGAAGGCTACATAGACAAGTGCACGTTCTGCGTGCATCGCCTCGATGCCGGGCAACCGCCCGCGTGTGTCGAAACGTGCGTTGGCGGCTCGCGTCACTTTGGCGATCTCAACGACCCGACGAGCGAAGTGTCCAAGTTGCTCGCGACGCGCGATCACTATGTGGTGTACGAAGAAGCGGGCACGGGACCGAAGATATTTTATATTTCGTAGCGAGTATTGCGTAATGCGTAGTGCGTATTGCGTAGGAAGCATCGTGAACTACGAAGAGTGGGAAAAGAGTGTGCCGCAGACGATCACCGGCGATGTGTTGTGGAAAATGCGTGTGTATCGGTTGGCAATGTTTGTCGGCGAATCGGCTTGGGAAGATGTCTCCTTGTTGATTCGCGACCCACGCACCAATGATTTGGCTGGGCAACTTTATCGCGCACTCGGATCAATCAGCGCAAATTTCGCAGAAGGGTACAGCAAAAGTTCAGGCAAAGACCGCGCGCGATTCTACGAATACTCACTTGGCTCAGCGCGCGAAAGCCGCGACTGGTATTATAAGGCGCGACACATACTGGGTGAGCAACGCGCGGCACAACAAATGGAATTGCTCGCGCAAATTATCCGCTTGCTCTTGACCATCCTTCCCGCAGAACGCATGCGCACCATCCGCGAAGAATCGGAACCCTACCAAATCGAAGATACGTAATACGCAATACGCAACACGTAACACGCAGTAACGAGGTTTTTATGGAAGCAATCGAGTGGAATCTGCTCATCGTCAACTATCTTTTTCTCGCGGGCTTGAGCGCGGGCGCGTTCGCGATTTCGAGTTTCGCCACGTACATCGGCGGACCGCATTTTCGACGCGTGGCGCGCATCGGTGCGCTCATCGCGCCGTGGCCCGTCACGATTGGCGTCGGCATCCTCGTGTTCGACCTGGGACGACCGTTCGCGTTTTACAATTTGTTTCTCACCGTGCAATTCACTTCGCCAATGTCTATCGGCTCGTGGTTGCTGACCGGCTTTATCTTTGTGACGCTCGCCTACGCCGCGCTGTGGCTTCCCGCGCCGCTCGATAATTTATTGCGCGTCCCGAATCGTGCCCACCTTAAGGATTTTTCACACTGGACGCCGCTCTCACAAAACACGATTCGCCGTTGGCGCGCGATTCTCGCCGCGATTGGTTTTCCGCTTTCGCTCGGCGTTGGCATTTACACCGGCATTTTGCTCGGCGCGATTCCCTCGCGTCCATTTTGGAACACGCCGATGGTCGCGCAATTGTTTCTCTTTTCGGCGATGTCGTCCGGCACGGCGACCGTGTTACTCGTGACCGCGTTGCTCGGCACGCGCCACGAACACGGCTATGAAGAAGAACGCCGCTTGCTCGTTTCGACCGACCTGGTTTTTATCGTGCTCGAAATTTTTATGCTCGTGCCGTTCCTGCTTCACCACGCGCTCTCGACCTGGAGTTCCGCGTCGTCCATCGAATTGATTCTCGGCGGCGAGTACACCTTGTGGTTCTGGGTCGGCGTGATTTTGCTCGGCATTGTTCTGCCGTTGATCATAGAAGCATACGAATTGTTCCCGTTCATTTTAAAACAAGGCGCGGCGCGATACAGTCTCGCGTTGAGTGCGGTCTCGGCGATCTTTGTGCTCATCGGCGGATTTGTTTTGCGCTTTGTGTTCGTCTACGCCGGGCAAGCGTCGCATTTCCTTCCGTTGGTCACGCGCTAAATTTCAGATTTCAAATTACAGATTGCAGATTGTTTTCCATAATCTGAAATCTGTAATCTAAAATCTGAAATGTATCGGAGTCATTCTGTGAAAAAAATTCTCCTTCTCATAATTTTCGTTCTCACCCTCTCCGCGTGTGCCGATCCGCGCGTTGCCGCGCCGCCGCGTCCGACGATTCAATCGGTCGCCGCGAACACGACCTTGACCGGCGATGTGGGCGAAGGCGCGCGTGTGTATCGCGAAAAACAATGCGTCGCGTGCCACGGCGCGAACGCGCTCGGCGGCATTGGCAAGCCGTTGGCGAACACGACCTTGCCGTTCGATGCGTTCCTCTCAAAAATTCGCAACGCGATGCCGCCCAAGCCGGCGATGAATGCCACCGATTTGCCGGACGCACAAGCGTACTCGATTTATTTGTGGTTGCACGCGATTGGCACGGAAGCGAAGGCAACGCCCGCGCCGAAACCGGTTTTGCCGAGTGGACAAATCCTGGGAATCCAGGTCTGGGTTGAAAAAGGGTGCGACCAATGTCACGGCGCGTTCGCGCAAGGTGGTCCGCGCGCGCCGAAACTCGCCGGCGAAAATTATCCGTTCGAGCGACAGCGCGCGGTGATGCGTCAATTCGCCGAACAAAATCCGGCGCACAGCGAAAAAAATATCCCGGACGATTTGCTTCAACGCTTGCTCGATTGGCTCAAGCGCGGCGCCGACCCAGCGGGTGGATGCTAACGAGTTTCGAGTTTCAGGTTTAATGTTGCAGGTTAAACCTGAAACTTGAAACCTGAAACCTGAAACAATGTCTCTGTGGCGTAAAGAAAAAAGTATCATCTACGCGCTCCACCCGGAAAAAATTCCCGCAAGTGGAGCGCGCCTCACATACACGTTCGGACTCGGCGGTATCGCCGTGCTCGCCTCGCTCATCACGCTCCTCACCGGCGTCGCGCTCACATTTTATTACGTGCCCACTCCCAGCGACGCGCACAACTCGATCCTCCTCATTCAAGATGTCGTGAGTTTCGGCGCACTGATGCGCGGCTTGCATTACTGGGGCGCGCAGTGGATGGTCGTCGCCGTGACCTTGCATCTCGCGCGCGTCGTGTTCACCGGCGGCTATCGTCCGCCGCGCGAATTCAATTGGCTCATTGGCGTCGCGCTCCTCGTCATCACGCTCGTCTGGGATTTCACCGGCTATGTGTTGCGCTGGGACGATGGCGCGTACTGGGCGTTTCTCGTCGGCACGAATTTATTGCGCGAAATTCCGGCGTTCGGCGAAACGATTTATCGTGCGATTGTGGGTGATGTGCAGATTGGCGCGAATGCGCTGTTGCGATTTTACGGCTGGCACATTTTCGGCTTGACCGTCGCCGGAGTTTTCGGCGTCGTCTATCATTTGTGGCGATTACGCAAAGACGGCGGCATCTCGCGCCCGCTGTTGGACGAAAATGAAACGCGCGAATTTATCTCACGCGACGAATTATTTTTCCGCGAATTTATTTTGTCCGCACTGATTTCTGCCGCGCTCGTTTTCCTCACGCTAATTTTTCCCGCGCCGATTGGCGTTGTCGCAAATCTCGACGCCGGTGTTACCGATGTGCGCGCGCCCTGGATTTTTCTCTGGGTGCAAAATTTGTTGCGCGTGATTCCGCCGCTCTGGGCTGGCATCATCGCGCCGATGTTTGTGCTCGCGCTTATCATCGCATTGCCATTCCTGGATCGGCGTGGACCTGGGCGCGCGATTTGGTTTGCGCGTGAACGTTGGAAGCCGCAAGTCATTCTCGCGGTGATCGCGCTCGTGCTAATTGTGTTGAGTGTGGTCGAGGCCGTGCGATGAACAACATGAATAAGGGAATTTTGGACGCGGATGAACGCAGACAAGCGCGGATTAATAATTTCTGCGTTCGTCTGCGTTGGTCTGCGTCCCAACAAATTTTGTGCACAGGTCTTGGTAGTGAATAAATCGTTCTGGCTCTTCATCGCTGGACTTGGCTTACTGCTTGCCGTCCTCGCAACACTTTGGAACGAATCGCATCAACCGTGGCGCGAGTGGATCGCGCGTTACAATTCGCAAAACGATGTGACGCCGGTGCAAATCGAAATTCGTACACTCGTGCCGACGCAAACGGGCAAGCCGGAATTGTGCGTCACGTGTCACGTTGGCATCGAAGATATTTCCGCATCGCATCCGGCAGAGACGTTCGGTTGCATCGTATGTCACGGCGGCGAACCGCTCGCGCTCGACCCGAATCGCGCGCACGCGACGATGCGCGGCGGACGCAATCCGTCTGTGCTCGACGTTGCGACGCAATCGTGCGGGCAACCAAATTGTCATGGTGGTTACGCCGATCCGGAACAGAATCACGTTGACCGCGTTTTGAAAAGCGTGCAAGCGACGTACGCGGGCGGCATCGCGCACGTACGATTTTCATTCGGCGCGCAAAAATCGCCGACGGCATTGTTCGGCAATCGCGCGGTGAGCGATGCGACCCAGGTTCTGCCGGATAAGGCATTGCGCGCGCTCGAAATGTTTCCGACGAACCCGGTTTCGGGAACGGTTGACGCCAAGATGGTTGCGTGTTTGAACGGCGGTTGTCATCTGTGGACGACGCCAGCGAAACCGCAGATGTATTCGTATCGCAGTGCGGGTTGCGCGGCGTGCCATTACGTTTACGCGGACGATGGTTTGTATCGCGGCAAGGACGCGACGATTGCAAAATCGAATCCAGGTCACGGCGTCACGCATCAACTCACGACCGCGATTCCGTTTTTGCAATGCAATCACTGCCACAATCGCGGCAACTATGATTTGCGAACGATGCAGTTCGATTTGCGCGATGACCTGCCGCCGCTCGCGCGCCCGATCTCGGAGCAAATGCCGCCCGAAGGTCGCCGCCTCATCGAGTACTATCAGCCGATTGGCGATTTCACAAAATGCGAAATCGAACTCAATTGCGTGGACTGTCACACCGCGCAAGAGGCGATGGGCGACGGACACATTTACGGATCGAAAAAAGAGGCGCAGTACATTCAATGCCAAACGTGTCACGGCACGCGAACATCGAAACCGCAAGTTGCCACGATCAAGGACGCGAACGAATTGGCGCTACGCCAGGCACGCATCAATGGGCACAGCGATTTTCTCAAAGTGGGCGATCAAGTGATGGCGACCGCGCGCGGCGAATTGTTGTGGAGCATCAAGCAAATCGCGCCGAACAAATTCGTGCAGATGGATAAAGTGTCCGGCAAAATGTACAACGTGCCGCTCGTGCAAGGGAGCAAATGTACGCAAAATGGGCAAGACCAAACATCGGACTATTGCCACGAGTGCCATAAAATAGTGCGATAGTTTGTTAGTTGGATGGTTGGATAGTTTTTCGGTCATCCAACGATCCAACTATCCAACCACCCAACTATGAAACTAACTCGACGCGATTTCTTAACCAACCTGGGTTTCGGCTCATTCCTCGTGGCGAGCGGCGCGCTCGCGGCGATGCTTGCGCGTTTCCTCACGCCAAATGTCGTGACGCCCGCGCCGGGTCCAGTTGAGATCGGATCGCCGGACGAGTACGCGGTTGGCTCGCTGACGCACATCGAAAACGCGCGCGCGTACCTGGGACGTGATGAGCGTGGCTTTTACGCCATCATCGCCATCTGCACACACCTGGGTTGCACGCCGCGCTTGGATGCGGACGAATTCGTGTGTCCGTGTCACGGCAGTCGGTTTACGCGCGATGGCAAGGTGATTTCTGCGCCGGCGACGCGCGCATTGGATCGCGCATTCGTCGGACGCAATGCGAATGGCAAATTGTTCGTGGATCGCAGTCGCCGGGTGAGCGGCGACTATCGGTTGCTCGCTTGATCTCAAACGATCCGGCGCACGCAAACGAAAACGGCTTGCACTCTTCACGAGTGCAAGCCGTTTTCGTTTGCGTTTACCCCGCGCGCTACCCAATCCACACGGAACGCATCGAGAGTGAGCCGTACGTCACACGGTCGGCAAAAAAGCGCGCCGGTTCGTTCGCCGCTTGCGTGGCAAGCACATATAGCAACGGCAAGAAATGTTCGTTCGTCGGCAGCGCCAGACGCGCGACGTGCCCCAGTTTGGCATAATGCATGATCGCGGCGTGATCGCCCGTTTGAATCGCGCGCGTGATCGCCGCGTCAAATTCGATTGCCCAGTCGTACGCGTTATCCTGCCACGTGATCATGCCCAAGTTGTGTACGAGGTTGCCGCTCCCCACGATCAGGACGCCCTTGTGACGCAACGTTCGCAATTCCTTGCCCAACGCATAATGCTCCGCCGGCGTTTGCCGGCGATCCAACGACAATTGGATCACCGGCACATCGGCATGTGGAAACAAACGGCACAAGACCGACCACGCGCCATGATCGAGACCCCACCGGTGATCGAACTGCACGGCGGTTTGCATCACCGTCGCCTGCGTCAACCGCGCCAACGCCGGCGAACCGGGCGCAGGATAGTGATACTCGAACAATTCGCGCGGAAAGCCGCCAAAGTCGTGAATCGTTCGGGGTTGCGCCATCGCCGTGACCTGGGTGCCGACTGTTTCCCAATGCGCCGATACGCACAGAACCGCATTGGGCTTGGGCAGGGCTTGCCCCGTCGCGATCCATGCGCGGCTAAATTCGTTATCTTCGAGCGCATTCATCGGATTGCCATGCCCGACGAACAGCGCCGGCATTTTCTCGTCCGCATCGGCGAACTGAGTATTCAATTGCTGAAGCGTTTGATTCAGCGTCATTGTCAAACCTCCTCGTAAAAATATCGCGCGCGCGGATTATAGCATTGTTGCTTGGCGGCGACAATCGCCAGCGGCTTAACCAAACCTTAACGTGACGATTATGCCAAATTAACCACACGGATCGCCAATCGTGGTAAAGTGCTTGCAAATAAATCGCACGGAGGAAACGATGTCACAACGATGGGCTTTGATTTTAGCGAGCGCGCTAACCGCGTTCGTAATCGTGCTGATGCTCGGCGTCATGCTGACCGTCGGCGTCAAAGCGTTCGTCCTGGCAAACACCGCGCCGCTACCGGTTGCCGCGCCGAGCGCAGGCACGCAACCGAGCACACCGGTTGCGAACGCACCGGCTTTGCCGCAACCAACCGCGCCGAATCCGGCAACGCCGCGCTTTTCGGCGGAGCAAGCCGCGCAAACCGCGTTCAAGATCGCGCCAAAAGCGAAACTCGTTCGCGCGCCCGAGTTGGTCGATTTTCAAGGCGCGCTCGCATACGAAGTTTCGCTCGATCAAGGCACGCTTTACCTAGACGCGAACAACGGTCGCATTTTGGCAAACCCGCTTCAGCCGATTGCCAACTCGCGCAATGTTCGCCCGAAAGAAAATCACACCGAACACGAAGGAGATGACGATGACTAACCAACCGAATCTCAAACGCAATCCATCCGCGTCGAAAGGCGCGACCGGAATCAAATTGTTGATTATGGCAGGATCGCTTGCCGCGACGATTGGCGGCTGGGGCATCCTCGCGCTGGGACAGGCGCGCGATACCTGGGTTGCCGCGCAACAAATCGCGCCGGTGAGCCAGCCCGCCAGTCCGGCGTTGCAACAAAATTTGCAACTCCCCAGCCCGACGACCGCGCCGCAAGGGATCGCGCCTGCGCCGCGCCAAGTGACTGCACCGGTGCAAGCCCCGCGCCCCGTCGGGCGCACGCGCTCGTCGCGCTAACACTCGATGCAACAGATCGAATTTCGCGCGATGGGTAGCGCGATCCTCATCACGCTGGATACGGACGATGCGCGCGCCGCCGACGCGTTGGCGCAAACGCCAACCTGGTTCGCGGAATGGGAAGCGCGGTTGAGCCGCTTTCGCGCTGAGAGCGAACTGAGCGCGCTCAACCGCGCGAGCGGCGAACCCGTGCGCGTGAGCGCAACACTGGGGCAAGCGATCCAAACTGCGCTGGACGCCGCCCGCGCAAGCGACGGTTTGATCACGCCGACTTTGCTCGACGCGTTGCAAGCCGCCGGCTATGATCGCAGTTTTGAACAGATCGGCGGCGCGCCGGTTTCGCCGACGCGAACGCCGGCAGTGGTCGCCGATTGGCGCGCGATCGAATGGAACGCGGCGACGCACACGCTCCGCGTTCCGCGCGGCGTGCATCTCGATCTGGGCGGCGTGGCAAAGGGCTGGGCGGCGGAACAAGCCGCGCACCGCCTCGTCGCAATCGCGCCGGTGATGGTGGACGCCGGCGGCGATCTCGCCATCACCGGCGCACGCGCAAACGGCGAGCCGTGGCCCATCGCGGTTCTCGATCCGTTGCAACCGGCAAACGATCTCGCGTTGCTAATGATCGAGCGCGGCGGCGTCGCCACTTCGGGCCGCGATTACCGGCGGTGGGAACGCAACGGCAAAGCGCAACATCACATCATTGATCCGCGCACCGGCGCGCCGGCGGAAACGGATGTGTTGAGCGCGACCGTGATCGCGCCAACCACGCCGCAAGCCGAAGTCGCCGCCAAAGTCGCGTTCATTCTCGGCAGTCGCGCCGGTAGCGCCTGGTTGCGCGCGCGGCGGTACGCCGGTCTGCTCGTTTTGGAAAACGGACGCACGGCGCATACACCGGAATTTGAAAATTTCTTGTGGCGCGCGCCAAACTCAAACCTGGTTGGAGTTACCCAATGACAATTCTCACACAACCCGCAGAACTGAATCCGGAGCAACCGCTCCTTTCGCTGATCGCCGCGCTGGGCTTACTGCTCGCCGTCGCGTGCGGCGCGCTCGCCGCAGTGTTCGCCCTGCCCTTTCTTGCGCCGGGCTTGGTCAACTCGATCCTGGGTCCCGAACCCAAAGCCTACTGGGAACTGGCGCGCGCGTCCGGCATCGTCGCCTATTTGCTGTTGTGGCTCTCGGTCGTATTCGGCTTGCTCGTCTCCAGCAAAATGGCGCGCGGATGGATCGGCGGACTCGCCGCCGTCGATCTGCATCAATTCACAAGTCTGCTGGCGCTCGCGTTTGCGCTGTTCCACGCCTTGATTCTGCTCGGCGATCAGTACATCCACTATACCCTTTTGCAAATCATCATCCCGTTCGCCAGCGTCAACTATCACCCGGTCTGGGTCGGCTTGGGACAACTCGCCTTTTATTTGGCGATCCCCCTCACATTCAGTTTCTATTTTCGCAAATGGATCGGTTACGGAATGTGGCGCGCGTTGCACTTTGCCAGTTTCATCGCGTTCGCGTTCATCACGCTCCACGGCTTGCTCGCCGGCACCGACACGACGCACTGGGCGATCCTGCCGCTGTATGCCACGACCGGCGCAACCGTCTTTTTCCTGACGTTCTATCGCATGTTCACGCTGACGCGCGCGCCGGCGTGAACCACACGCCACTTGCCCTCGCGCGCCAGCCGGGATATACTCACACCGATGACTGAACCGATTACGCTTGTGCTGATCGAAGACGACGAGGCGATTGCCGAGCCGCTGATCTTTGGCTTGCAAAGCGAGGGCATGACCGTTCTGCACGCACCAACCGGCGCGCAAGGTCTCACGTTCGCGCGAAGCCGTGTGCCCGACGTGATCCTGCTCGACGTGATGTTGCCGGACACGGACGGTTTTACCCTGTGCCGCACGCTCCGCGCGGAATCCGCCGCGCCGATTTTGATGCTCACCGCGCGCGGGCAAGAACTGGATCGGGTGATGGGGTTGGAACTGGGCGCGGACGATTACATCGTCAAGCCGTTCAGTTTCCGCGAGTTACTCGCGCGCGTGCGCGCCGTGTTGCGCCGCCGCGAATTGGATCGCGGCGAAACACCGCCGCGCGCCGATCAAGTGACCGTCGGCGCGATCACGCTGGATCGCGCGGCGCGCCAGGTGTGGCGTGCCGGCAAGTTGATCGAACTCTCGCCGCGCGAATTTGATCTGCTCGGCGTTTTGATGGCGAACCTGGGTCAGGCGTTGTCACGGCAAGAACTCCTCGACCGGGTGTGGGGCGAAACCTGGGTCGGCAACCCGCGCACGCTCGACGTGCACATTCGCTGGTTGCGCGAAAAGCTCGAGGCGGACGCCGCCGCGCCGGTGTACATCGAAACGGCACGCGGGCATGGCTATCGGTTCGCCGACCCGACCGCGCGGAGGCACGCGTGATCCCGCGCCGTTTATCTGCGCGCTTGCAATTGACATTCGTCACGCTGATCGTTCTGGGACTGGGCGGCGTGATCGCGTGGAGCAGTGTGCGCTTTACCGCGCAAGGCATCGAACGGAGTCGGCGCAGTTTGGTCTTGCAAGCGCAACTCGTCGCCAACGCGTTGCGCGAGCCGGTCGAGGAAAGCGAACACGAGCGTTCGAGCGGACGAACCTTGAACGCGTTGTTGGCGTCGTACGCGCAGGGCATCAACGGGCGCGCGACGCTCGTGGACACGCGGTTTGCCGTGCTGGCTAGTTCCGACACGCGCGTGCCGGCGCGCGCCGTGGAAAACCAAAGCGAGTTTGCCGCCGCGCAAAGCGGCTCCCCGCAAGCGATCATTCGCTGGGACGAGTGGCGCAAAGAGGAACGGCTGTTTGTCGCCGCGCCAGTCGTGGGCGACCACGACCGCGCACTGGGGTTCGTTCAATTGTCGGTGCCCGCCGAGCCGCTGTACGCCGAGGCGCGCGAAACCTGGGTCAGCGCATTGCTCATCGGCGGCATCGTGTTGGCGCTCGCCGTTGCCGCGAGCACACTGATCGCCCGGCAAATCGCCGTGCCGGTGCAAAACCTCACGCGCACGAGCGAACAGATTGCGGCGGGTCGCCTCGACGAACGCGTGACGCCGGCGGGTCCCGACGAAATTCAGCGGCTCGGCATCGCATTCAATCGGATGGCGGAACGCGTGCAAGCGATGATCGCGCAACAGCGCGCGTTCGTGGACAATGCCGCGCACGAATTGCGTTCGCCGCTCACCAGTTTGCGCTTGCGGATCGAAATGTTGCAAACGCGCGCGCAAGGCAACGCCGAGTTGACGGCGCGGTACCTGGGTCAGATGGAGCGGGAGGTCGGCTATTTGCAACGCCTGGTGGATCACCTGCTCGCGCTTGCGTCCGTCGAAAACGAGGCACGCGTTGCGCCACGCGCGGCGCTCGACCTCGCGCGCCTCCTGCGTGAGGTCGCCGATGAAATGCGCGCCGTGACCGAGCAAGCCGGGTTAGCGGTACAGCTCGAACTGCCGGCGCAATTACCCATACTCCACGCCAGCCCGGAGCAGATGCACATTTTATTTCGCAACCTCGTGGACAATGCGATCAAGTACACGCCGCGCGGCGGGACGATCACGTTGGCGGCGCACGCCACACCGAACGAACTCATCGTGCGCGTCAGCGACACCGGCATCGGCATTCCGGCGCAAGCCCTGCCGCACATTTTCGAACGCTTTTATCGCGTGGACCCGGCGCGTGCGCGCAGCCAGGGCGGCGCGGGGTTGGGTTTGGCGCTCGTGCACGAAATCGTCCAGGCGCACGGCGGCACCGTCGCCGCGACAAGCCGCGTCAACGCCGGCACCGTGCTGACGATTCGCCTGCCGCTATAACTCGCCGCCGATTGGCAACTCCTTCACCCCAAAAAAATTCATCCGCGAATCACGCGGATGAAACAGAAAAAACAGTGTAGATTCGAAACTGGAAGATTGTTACCGATCAACCAGAAAGATTCACCGCTCCAACGCGCGCGCCGGTGCGCGCTCACTCGCCGAACCGCAACGCCGGATCGCCCAGCCACACGAACGTCGCACTGACCTCGCGCAACTCCGGCGAGTCCGCCGGCATATTGCGCTGGGCGCGCGCCACCGCCTCGCCCCACGTCGGCGCGCCAAACAGTTCGGCGAAGAACGCGCGCAGTAACGCCGCTTGCGCGTGCGGCACCGACAACCCGGTGGGCACCAAACCGGCGACGATGCCGCCGTCGCGCGCGAACAACAATTCCTCCGCCAGCGAATCCTGGGTCGGGTGGTAAAAAAATCCGGCGAGACACGTCGGCGCGACAAGCACCGGCAAGCGGTCGCCGTTTCGCAATTGGCGCGCGTGCGTCGCGTCGAACAGCGTGCCCGCCGCCCACGTCGTCAGCGAGCCGTGCCCGATGTACGTCACGATCCGCGCGCCCACATTCCACTGCGCGAGCACTTGCACGCGCGCCGCGTTCACGTCGCCGGCATACGGCGCGAGATCGATTTTCGCCGCCGCAAAGTTCGGCAACAGCGCGGCAAGCTCATTCGCCAGCGCGCTAAACCCAGGTTCCGCAGCGTCGGCGATCCACAGCGCGCGCGTTTGCCAATCGCCGCGCGGCGCGGATTCGTATGCGATAATTTTTTCGACGACGCGCGCGACCTGCGCCGGTGTTTGCGCCGGAATGCGCCCCAGCGCGGTCGGCGTCTCGGCGACGAACCACGCATCGCTCGCGGCTTGCGCCAAGTGCGGCGTCGTCACCAAAAACGTCGGCACGCCATTCCGGTTCGGCGCGCGCAACACATCGCGGTAATCGTAACTCGCCTTGCCGAGCAAGAGCGCAAAGCGCGGCGCAAGCGTTTCGAGAAACGCCCGGATCGCATGCGGCGATTCCGCGCCGAAACCGAACGCGTCGTAAATTTCAGCCGGCGTCGCCACGCTCACCCGCAAGCCGTGTTGCTCGCGCCAACGAACGAGCGGTTGCGCCGCCGCGAGCAAGTCCGGCGGCGCGACGATCACATAATCCGCACGGCGTTCGCGCACGTTCGTCGCCGGCATCGGCGTGATCCGCACGACCGGCAACCGCGCGCGTTCGCCGGCGATCAGCCACCGGCGCGCGGCGTCCGCGTGAAACCCAATGCCGCCGTCCGCGAACGGCGCGCCCACAATGCGCGCTGGATCGTCCGGCGCGGTGAGATCAAACAGATCGGGCGCGCGCGCAAAACCCTCGACGCGATACGTCGCGCGTTCGCCGGCAAGGTCAAGCATTTCGTCGTGCGCGATCAAGCGGCGCGTGTACGTCGCCTCCACCGCGCGCACCAAAAGCGCATCGGCTTGCGCGCCCGTGTCGCCCGGCGCGCCAAGCCGCACCGTGTTCGCGCCCGCGCGGATCGCCTCCGCCGGAATTTGCGCGGCGAGCACGCGCGCGCCTTGCCCGTCCCAGGTTTCGTCCGCGAGCCAAGTCTCGTTGAAAAAAACGCGCAAACGATGATCGGGATTCGCGGCATCCTGGGAATTGCCGACCACATCCACGCGCAGTTCGGCGGGTTCGGCGAGCGCGAACGGCAAAGTGATTGCGAGCGTCGTCGTCGCCGGCGCGATCAACGCGTGCCAGAACCAGGATGCGCGTGCGTCGCCGGGTTGCGGAATGTAGAGCGCAGACTCGTCCGCGCGCACCGTTGCGCGCGCGGACGTACGTGGCGAGTCGGTCGCCGGCAACGCCGGAATTTCGCGCATGCGTTTGCCGGCTTGCCCGCCCCACTCTAGCCAGTACACGGTGAACGCCGAGTACGGCGAATCGCTCGCTTGCCCAAAAAATTCGAAACGGAAATCGCCGCGCACACCGAGCACATGCAGCGCGATCTCGCGGTCGCCGCGAAACAAGCGCACCGTCGCCGGATCGATCTCGGCGATGCGCGCGCCGGCGCGCCGCAAGTCAGACGCGGTGACGCGGTACAAACCATCGGCGACAACGAACAATTTGTAGCGGGATGCGGATGCGGGCGAGGCGGTACACTGCGCGGCGAAAAAAATCGTGAGGAGGAAGAACAGACGCGCGGGGAAATTTGTCATTCGCGCCCGGCGGCGCGCGCGAAAAAATAAATCGCGGCGATGCCCAGCCCGAGCGCGGCAACGCTCACACCAAACGCCGCCACCAGGATCACGAGGCGCACGGCAGAGCGCGCGGTGTCCGGCTCATCGAACACCGCGGCGTTTTCCGGCGAAACCATTTCCGGCGTGGGCAGTTTGATCGCCAGCGCAACGCCGGTTGCGCGCGCCGGCGTGGCGTCGGGGTTGGGGATCAGCGTAACATTCACCGGCGCGCGCGTGATCGTCGCCGCAATCGTCCCGGTTGGCGTCACCAGCACGCGCGCCGGCGCGGCACTTGCCGGCGCAGACCCAGGTACAGGCGCGCGCGGCGGCGGCGCGACAAGCGGCGCGTTCACCGGCGGCAACGCCCCGCTCGTCGGGGAACTCACCGCCGTTGGCGCACGCGTCGCGGTCGGCGATGGCGTCGGTGTCACGGCGGCGGTCGGCGCGGTGTTGCCCACCGTCACGGGTCCGAACAATTCCGTTCTGCCGTCGCTGGCGACGCTTTGCAATTTGTACCAGAACGTTTGCCCCGCCGCGTTCGCATCCACGTACGCGTAACTCGCGCCGCCGACGCAACCCAGGCATTGGCTGGGAATCAGGGCGGCGTTGAGGCGCACGTAACTTGCGCCGTTCGCCGGGCTACGCAGAATGTTGAAACCCAGGTTGCCGAGTTCACTCGCAGTCGTCCAGGTTAGGCGCACTTGCGCGCCGGACGCGTGTGCCCGGAACGAGGCGACCGTCACGGCGGCGTGCGCCCGCGCGCTGGCGAACCCGGCGACGATCAGCAACACCCCCAACCCGCGCAAAATTTTTCTCACGCGCTCACCTCGCGCGCCCAGCGGCGCGCACCCAGTGCGGCGAGACGCAATCCGCCGCGCGCCAATTTCGCCGCGGCGTGGCGCAACCGGCGCGAGTGAATCCGCCCCGTCCAAATTTCGATCTGCGAGAGGCGCGCGAGCCAGCGATTGAGCATCGCCATTCGGCACGAGCGCGGCGCAGTCCGGGCGCCGGTTTGCCGCGCCACGACGACGCCGCACACTTGCGCCGGCGCCCAACTGGGATCGGCGCGCGCGACGTGATCGCCTTTCGCGATCCACTGCGCGCCGCGCCGCGCGAGCAAACGATGCGCGACATACATCTCGCCGGCGCGCAACAAGGCAATGTCGCCCACGCGCAATTCGTCCGCGCGTGCGCCGCGCACAAGGATGTGATCGCCGGGCGCGAGCGTCGGCGTCATGCTGGCGGTGGCAATGGTCACACGCAACGTTTTGCCGGCGCGCAAGGTCGCCTCCATCAAATCGTTGAACTGGGCGATGCTAGAAATTGCGTGCCTCCCTGTAAAAAAAATTCTTGTGGGACGATTGTGCAAAATTGTCCGACGTCGCTACCCGCACGCAAGGTCGCCTCCAGCAGATTGGTAATTCGGGCAATGCTAGAAACGTGGGACAATTTTGCAAGATTGTCCTACGCCGCGATCAGCGCGCGATGAACGGCAGATAGTTGGCGTTGGTGTTTGTGCTCAAGATCGGAAATGGCAGGCGCGACGCCGGATCGCCCAGCAAGTTGAACGTGTCAATCAGATCGTAATTCGCCGCGCCAGTTGCCCAGAGATTGAGCTTGCCGATCACCGCCGCGCTCCCCACCTGGCGCACGCCACGTTGCATCACCGCGTCGAAGAAACCCAGGTCGAGATAACGGTGCCCGGCGTTGACGCCCAAGCCACTCGCCGCCCAACTCGCCACCGCGCCCTTGCCCGCCGCGCGCACGCTCGCCTCCGCCAATGTCGCCAAACCGGGAAAATGAAACGAGCCGGTGTAGCACGTCATCTCCAACAGCACCGGCAATTTGCCGCCGTTCGCCAGATTGTTCACGGCATCCACCGTCAACAGCGAATCGCCGGTCTGCCGATCAAAACTCCACACCGTCGGCGCGCCGTGCCCGCTGTAGTTGACGATGAGCCGCCCGTCGTTGAGCGCGGCGACAAGCGCGCGATTCGCCGCCGCCGC
>CAIKBD010000288.1 GCA_903825565.1 uncultured Anaerolineales bacterium
CCAAATCGCCGAGACTGATAAGCGCGTTGGCGCGCCCGAGGTTGGCGCGCTCCGCCGTGTAGAGGTCAATGGCTTGGGCGTAATGCGCGCGCGCGGCGTCAATTGCGCCGAGGCGTTGCTCCAAATCGCCGAGATATTCAAGTGTGTGCGCGGTGTCGGTTTTACGATCCGCGTTTTGCTCCAGCGGCAAGAGCGCGCGCAAAATTTCTCTGCTTGCCAGCGCGCGAAATTGGTACGAGTTTGATAATACGCGGCTCAATTGTCCCAGCGGCTCTGCCCATTCCGTTCCGCGTTGCGCCGCCAGCACCATCGCTTCGCGCAGGTTTGGAAATTCCGGCAGAAAGTTATCCAGCGCAACGCCGCGCGCTTTGCGGTCGTCGCCCCGTTCGGTTTGCTCTGCCGCCGTCGCGAGTCCGGCAAAGTACGCCAGCGCGGTCTTGAACAAATCGTCGGCATCTAGCCCGGCTTGCTCCCGTTTGGCTTTTTCTAAGATGAATTGGCGTAGGGGTGTTAGCATCCGTATAGTCTCTCTGGCTACGCGCAAGCCCGCCGCAACTTTCTGCACTTCTTCTGCATCCGGAAAACGCACGATGCTCAACCGCAACAACGTTTGGCGCGCCGCATACTTGTCGGCAAACGCCGCCGTTACGGCTTCAAACGCGGCAGGCGACATCCCTTCGGGAAAGAGCGCGCCCAACCCCCACAGCGTCACCGCCTCGGCGCACTCGGCTTGCACCACCGCCAGCGAGCGTTCGAGCGAAATTTCCAACACGGTGAGTTTGTCCTTGCCGCGCGGCAAGCGCGCCAAGCGCATCGCCGCTTGCTTCCAGCGTTCGCGCAGTTCGCGCACCGATGCCGAGGCGTATGCTTGCGCCGCAACGAGCACGATGGAGAGCGCGTGGCAGTCCAACTCTTGGTCTACAAACTCGCGCACCCATTCCATCTCTCCTGCAAGCGGACGGTCGGGCGCGCTCGCGTTCCACTGGCGCACAAACAAGTGTACCGCCGAATCGAGATCGAGTTCGCGCAGTGGCAGGTCGCGCCCCAATTGCGCGAGATGCTCGCGCGAGGATGCCAGCGCGCGCACGCTCGGCATAGCGACGATTTCCGCGAGCGCGGCGCGCGCGTCGTCGTCGCCCAGCACGTCTTCGAGATTGTCGAGGTAAAGCAGGCAGGGTTGCGCGGCAAGCGCGGCATACACTTGCGCCGGCGTCGCCTCCGGCATCCCGTACGCGTCGGCGAGCCGCGCGAACAAGCCCGCCCGGTCGCGCGCGTCCACCAGTTCCACGTAATACACGCGCGCGCCGGGCTGTTCGCGCAGATATTGGCAGAGCGCTTCTTTGCACACCTCGCTCTTGCCGATGCCCGGCGCGCCTTTGACGGAATAGATTTCACGCGCGGGCGTCACCGTCGCCATCGCCTCCGTGCCGCGCAAAAATTGCACCACCGCCGCGACTTCGGTCGTGCGCCCGAAAAAGCCGGTCGCATGCGCGAGCAGTCCGTCCTCCGCGCCGGTGAGTTGGCGATTGGTGCGCGCGAGTGTGCGCGATGGCGCGGGCGGCGCGAACAGTTCGAGGATCGCTTCGATCAGATCGAAACGCCCGGGCGGAAACCAGATCGGCGTGATGCCGTGCGCGGAGAGGAAACGGCGGCGCGCGAAATACGCGGCGTCTACCGCCGGGCGTTCGACGAGCGCGAAATGCCGGAGCGCGGGATTATCGCGCGCGGCATCGCCGAGCAGTTGCACCCAGCGGTCTTGCGCGAGACTGCAACCGAGGAACAGCACCGGGCGCGCGCTAAACAATCGGCGCAAAACTTGCGGCAGGCGCGCATCGGGCGCGTTGTAATGCTTGGCGTAATCCGCGCGCGTGAGGACGCGGTCGTCCAACTCGTTCGCGTCGCCGTGCAGTTTCAGCAGGAAATGCTTGTCCTGCGTCAACGCGGCGTGCGCGCTCGACGCTTTCGCGCCCCACACCACGCGTTCGAATTCCGCGCCGGCTTGCGCAAACGCGCGTTCGAGGACGTGATCGAAATTCGTCGTAATCACCGGACCGTGCGCGAGGCGCGGCAAAACGGCGGCCGCGCCGGTCAAGTGTTTGCCGGCAAGCGGCGCGTCGCCGAACGTCGTCTCCAGCGCGTCGAGGAACGCGCGCTGTCCGCTCGCGTCGAGCACCGCTTCGCCGGCTTGCTCATAATCGCCGGCGTCGAGCAGGGCGCGGATCGCCGGCTCAACGCCGGCTTGGCGCGCCAGCGCGAGCAAAAACGCGCTCCAGCCGGGATAACCGAACGGGACTGACAGCCCCGCGCCGACAAACGGCAGGACGCCGAGCGGCGTCGCGAGTTGTTCGCGCAAGTATGCAAAGTTCGTCTTGTTCTCGCCGAGCGGTTCGAGCAAATTCAAGAGTTCATCGTGCGTCATTGCATCGCTCCTTCGCCTCACTGTTCACTGTTCACTGCCCACTGTCCCACTGTCCCACTATCCCACTGTCCCACTGTCCCACTATCCCACTATCCCACTATCCCACTGTCCCACTGTCCCATTATCCCACTATCCCACTGCCCACTGCCCACTCCCCACTCCCCACTCCCCGCCACCTACTGCTCCACCTCGATCAACCCTTTGCGGATCGCATACTTTACCAACTCGGTGCGGCTGTGCAAATTCAGTTTCGCCATAATGTTCGCGCGATGCCGCTCGACCGTCTTGACGCTAATCGTCAGCTTGTCCGCAATTTCTTGATTCGTCGAACCGTCCGCGATCAGTTTGAGCACCTCTTGCTCGCGTTCGGTCAGCCCGTCGAGCGTTTCGCGCGCGCCGGTCGTCTCCTGCGCGCGGCCCATAAAATCGCGCACGAGCGATTTGGCGAGCGAGGGGTACAGGAACACGCCGCCGCCACACACGGTGCGAATCGCGGCGACGAGATCGGTCGGCGCGGCTTTTTTCGGCACATAGCCGGACGCGCCGGCTTCCAGCATCTTGAAAAAATATTCGTCGCTCTCGTGCATCGTCAACGCGAGCACCGCCGTCTTGGGTAACGCGCGTTTGATCTGCCGCGTCGCCTCAAAGCCGTCCACGTCCGGCATCGAAATGTCCATCAACACGATGTCGGGTTGCAATTCGCGCGCTTGAACAATCGCCGCGCGCCCATTGTCCACTTCCGCCACGATTTCAATATCGGGCTGAGATTGCAACAGCATCCGCAAACCCGCGCGCACGATTTCGTGATCGTCCGCCATCAACAGTCGAATGTTTGCCACGCGTATTCCTCCCCATCCATTTCAGGTTTCAGGTTCCAGGTTTCAGGTTTCCAGCGTCGGAATTTCGACGACGAGTTGCGTGCCCTTGCCCGGCTCCGACTCGACGCTGAATTTGCCGCCGACCAAATTGACGCGTTCTTGAATGCCGAGCAAGCCCCACGCCTTGCGCGCGGAATGGGTTTCCAGGATTTCGTTGACCGCAAAGCCGCGCCCATCGTCGCGCACCGTCAGCACCACGCGCGTCTCGAAAAATTCCAAGCGCACCGCGGCGTGCGTGGCGCGCGCGTGCCGCCCCACGTTGTTCAGTCCTTCCTGCCCGATGCGAAACAGCACCGTTTCGACCTGGGACGGCAAGCGGCGTTTCGCGCCGACCGCTTCAAACGTCACGGCGAGTTTCGCGCGTTCGGCGTACTGGTGCGCGAACCAACGCAATGCCGGCACCAAGCCCATATCGTCGAGCACCGTCGGGCGCAAATCGGAAACGAACTGGCGCAAGTTTTCAATCGCGCCCATCGTCATGTTTTTCAGTTCCGCGATTTGATATTGCGCGCGCTCCGGGTCTTGCGCCACCGTTTGCTCGACGCCGCCCACGCCCACGCCGAGCGCGGTGAGCCATTGCCCGGTCTCGTCGTGCAATTCGCGCGCGATGCGTTTGCGCTCTTCCTCCTGCGCCGCCACCGTGCGTTCGAGCAGTTCACCGCGCAGTTTTTCCTTTTCCTGCACTTGCTCGTACAGCCGCGCGTTTTCCAACGCGATGCCCAGTTGCCGCGCGAGCGTTTGGATCACGGCATAGTTGGAAAACGCGGCGCGGTGCGCGAGGCAGAGCGCGCCAATCGTTTTATTTTGCGCGCTGAGCGGCACGGCGATGAACGACGTGTTCGACGGCAAATCCGTTTCATACGCCAGCTCACTCGCGTCGAACGCGCGCCGCCCGGCGTTTTGCGAACACGTTTGTTGCGCCGCCGTCAACTCCATCCCCAGCCGCACGCGCCGCGCGCGAATCGTCAACGCGCGTTGGCTGGGATCGAAGAGGTAGATCGTCGCGCCGATCATCGGATCGAGCAAAGTCACCACCTGGGTCAAAAAGTCGTTGAGGATTTGCGTCACGTCGAGCGACGTGCCGAGCAAGCGGCAGGTTTCAAACATGACGGACAGTTCGCGCTTGGCTTCCTCCTGCGCGTCAAAGCGCGCGCGGTTGGCGGCGTCGAGGCGGCGCACGTACTCCACCTCGAACACGCGCAACATCCGGATCACGAAAAATGCCAGCGCGGTGATCGCCAAAATGCGAAAGACTTGAATCGGCACGCCGGACAGCGCGAGGAAATTTTCACGGTTCAAGAAATTCGTCGGAAAAATCGGCGCGGTCGCGTCAATCATCTGATCGAGCAAAGCGTACCACGCGAGCGCGAGCGCCGCGCCCACCAGGTCCCGCCCGAACTGGGGCATCCCTTCGCGCAGAAACGCGCGGCGTTGCGCCAGCATCGCCGCCGCCGAAAAGAGCGCGGCAGGCACGCCGAGAAAATAATTCGTCCACACTTCGCTCAATTCGATCCGTAACGGCAAACCGTCGGCGCGGCGGGTGATCAGGTAGATGAACATCGAGACGAGAAAGTAAATGACGACGGCGAGCACCGGCAACCAATCGAGCCAGCGCTTGTGCTTGACGACTAGTTGCGCGAGCAAACGCGTGCCGAAGAAAAACAAAAAGACGAACGATAACGCTTTCCAGCCGACCTTTGCCATTTCCGCCCATTGCGGCTCTTGCGCCACCGTCGGAATTTGATCGGCGATCAGCGAGAACATTTCGATCCACTCGTTGATGCCGTGCGTGATGCCGAACGCGGCAAGAAAGGGCAACGCGCTGGACAAGCGCAGTTGGCTCGCGCGTCCGCTTTCGAGCGCGACGGCAAAGCCGGTGATAAAATGCGCGAGACCGTAAATGAAATAGATCGGAATGATATTCGCTTGCAGAAATGCGCCCAGTTCCAGCATCGGCACCACCCATAGTGGGACAAATTTATTAATTTGTCCCACTTACCTGCGTAAGCTGAGTTACGCCCTGCCATTATACAAACGCCTGACCGTAAATGCAAAAGCAGAGACGCTGGATTTTCCGAACGGGGAAAACCCGGCGCCTCTGCTCCGCGCGTCGAACGGTCAAACGTTTACGAGGTGTGATACGCTTTGCCCGGTTGAATCGCTTCGGGCGCTGGCGCTGGCTCTGCCAAACGCTTTTCCTCTTCCTCGCCGCGTTTGGTCGTGCCCTCGAACAAGGGCAGGTAATGTCCGACCAACGTGTAGACGAAGATGATCCCGCAGATTACGCCCATCTGGATCAAGATTTCCGGGATGCTGGGGAAGTAGGTGTACCCTTCCACCGGTTTGAGCGCGAACCACGCGGCGTTAAAGCGATTGAGGAAGATGCCGCTCAACACAATCCCCGCGCCAACCA
Organism: uncultured Anaerolineales bacterium; assembly: GCA_903825565.1. GTDB lineage: Bacteria > Chloroflexota > Anaerolineae > UBA4142 > UBA4142 > CAIKBD01. The sequence continues at coordinate 5,711 of CAIKBD010000288.1, forward strand.
GAGATAACATGCGGCTAGCGCGCGCCGTTTTCGACATGAACCATGCAATCGGAATTACGGCAGTCAACAAGATTTCGGTGATAAACAACACGCTGTAATATCCGCTCGACCACACCAGTCCGATTTCGCCCGTGCCGAGCAACTCGCCGAATTTGAGCACGAGGTAAATGCCCAGGATCCACGGCAGGAACGAAGCGAGATCGCCGACCAGGCGTTGCGGCAAACTGCGCTTGAATACCCAGTAACTCACGGTTGCGCCGGCGACCACCATCGCCAAGCCGGCGGCAAGCGACGTAACGAAGAACAGCGCGGGAATCAACGGCGTGTACCATAACGGGTGCAAGCGTTCGGTCATGATGACGAACAACGTGCCGAGCGACGACTGGTGCAAGGTCGAGAGCGTTGCGCCGGTGATCACGATGGGGATCGTGATCTTTTGCATAATCTTCATCGCGCGATGCCAGCCAAAGCGTTGCATAATCACCGGGCTAAACTCGGTGATGAGCACCGTCGTGTAGAGCAAGATGCACCACGAAACTTCGAACAACGCCGAGTTGATGTTGGGGAAGATGACAAAGTGGTAAAAGCGATCCCAGCGGCCCAGGTCCATCAACAGGATGACGAGCACGGAGGTGTAGCCGAGCAAGCCGGTGAGCACCGTCGGGCGAATCGCGGCGTGAAAGCGATGCATCTGCAACACGTAGACCAGCGTAGCGAGCGTGAACGCGCCGCCGGAGAACGCGACCATAAAGAGGTCGAAGCCGATCCACAAGCCCCAGGGGTACGCTTGGTTCAAGTTGGTGGACGCGCCCAACCCGACCCAGAGCCGAAAGATCATCGCGGTGACACCGACCGCCGTCAGCACACCAATCGTCGGCAACCACGCGGGCAAGGCGTTGAGCTCGCCCATAATGCGGCGATACCACAGCGGCATCACCCGGCGATTGGGCGTCAACACCGACGAGCCGTCTGCGCGTTGTAGTTTGCGTTGCAACCAGTAACCGAGCGTCATGACGAGCAAGATCGGAAAGACGATCCGCGCGCCCATCATCAAAGTCACGAGCCAGCCGTCAATCAATTCTTGTGGGACCATGTTAATGACCTCCCTCTTCGTTATGGTTGTACGCCGGCTGTGCTTCCAGCTCGTCGCGGCGTCGGATCAACCAGTACATTCCGCTCAACGCCATTGCCATGCCCAGCGCGACGGTCGGCGTCGAGTGCATAATCGTCGCATTGATTTCAGCGGGCGCTTCGTTCGGCAATGTCGGGAATCCCAACTTTTCGAACGGCACGCTCGCCAAGTAGAGCATCGTCGTGCCGCCGATTTCGTTTTCGCCGTAAATATGTTCGACGTACTTGCCCTTGCCGTCGTAAATCCGCTGATTCGCAATCGTCAGCAATTCCTTGCGGTCGCCGTAGGTCAACGCTTTGGCGGGGCACGCTTCGACGCACGCGGGCAATTTGCCGGCTTGCGTGCGCTCGGCGCATTGATCGCATTTGCTGATCAGCGAAAATTGTTTTTCCCATTCGAACGTCGGCACCCCAAAGGGGCACGCATACATGCAATAGCGGCAACCGATGCACCGATTGCTGTCGTAGATCACGGGACCTTCGGGCGTTTTTTGCAACGCGCCGACGGTGCACGCCGACACGCATGACGGTTCGACGCAGTTCATGCACTGCCGCTTGATCGGCTTGATCTCCGGCTTGGCGGGGTCTGCCGAAATGTTTCGCAGTTCGACGACACTCGGCGACACTGCGCAGAGCGTAACCTGTTTGGGATCCGCCGGCAGGTTCTTGGATTTCTGGCACGCGATTTGACACTGCTTGCACCCAACGCATTTGGTCGTATCAATCAGCACACCATTCGTTTTTTGCGGAGACTTGGGCACGCTCCGCGTTCCCGGTTCCAGCGCGGGCGGCGCAAACTTGGCGCCCACCCCGAGGGCGGCGACACTCGCGCCGCACGCTTTGAGAAAACCACGTCTTGTCAGAGCCATCTGTCACCTCGACTTTCGATTCAACTTTGTTAGATCAAATTATCATAACTGGATTTGCAGTCAGTTAGCGCAACAGGCACGCGCACGCCGGATGAAAATCGGTGGCGGGATCGTTCGTCAAATTTTTCGCGCTCGAGCCGTCGGCTTTGACCACCATAATTTCCGCGTTCGATTCGTAGACGATGTGCGCGCCGTCCGGCGTCCAACTGGGCGTTTGGTTGATCGCACGGCTCTTGGTCAAGCGCACAACGCCGGTCCCGTCTGCACGCATCACATAAATTTCCCACGCCCGGTCGCGGGTGGAGACAAACGCGATCCGTTGTCCATCGGGCGACCACGCCGGATCGCGATTGTCGCCGGCGGATTGCGTCAAGCGTTTGATGTAGCCGTCGTTCAAACTCAACGTATAGATTTGCCAAGTGCCACTGCGATCCGAAGTGAACGCAAGTTGCTGACCATTGGGCGACCACGCCGGTTGCCAGTCATACGCCGCCGTGTTGGTCACGCGCGTCACGTGCGAGCCGTCCGCGTTCATCGTGTAAATATCCCAGTTGCCATCGCGGTTGGAAGTGAAAGCAATGCGCTGACCATCGGGCGACCACGCCGGTTCCCAATCGAACGCGGCATCGTTCGTCAGCCGCGTCACGCCCGTCCCGTCCGCGTTCATCACATAAATTTCATTGTTGCCGTCGCGATCCGAGGTGAACGCAATGCGTTTGCCATCCGGCGACCACGCCGGCGTTTTATCTTCTGCAACGTTATCCGTCAAGCGTTTCACATCCGAGCCGTCTTCATTCATCGAATAAATGTCGAAATAAAACGCGCGATCCCGATCCGAGGCAAACGCGATCCGATGCGACACCGAGGCGGTCGGCACGCTCAACGTCGGCACCGGCGGCACCGCCACGCGGCTATGATCAACCAAGGTGGGCGTATTCGTTGTGCCGATCACCGTGACGAGCAATAAAGCCAAAGTTCTAATCCACACGAACGCGAATTTTTCGAGCATCGTTCGCCTCCTCAACCGCGTCTGGGTTTGCTTGCGCGGGTTGGCGTTCTGAACTTTCTGCTGCCATTGTAAAAGATCCGCGCGTATTTTTGAACGGGTCTTGTCCCAGTGTTTCGCCTGTGAGATCAATGGGGCGCAATTCCCCGGTGCGCACCCAGGAAGCGGGGATTGCGCCGGCAAAAACGCGGGGAGCGCACACCGGTTTTTGCCGCACAACGTGGGGCGCATCCCCGTGCTCGTCTGGGGATACAATGCCCGGCAAACTTGCGTCGCGCGCCCGGTGAACACCCACGCAATCACCGGGACGCGTTACCCGGCGCGAGCGGGCATGCGCCGGGTTTTACCCGGCAAAGGCACCAGGGGAAATTGCCGGCAAAAAACAAAACGCTGGGGCAATGCCCCCGCTATCTACGGGGGTCTGCCCCAGCGCAAAACCCGGCAGTGCCGGGATCAACCCCGGTGATCACCGGGGTTGCGCCGAAAAAAACGACCGCGCTCGGCGCGCGGTCGAAATGGATGCCTAGTGCATCTTTAGCAATCTGGTTTTGCATTAGCAAGCTATTTTGTGCTGTCAATTACTGCATAATGCAAAACAGCTTTGTTGATTATGCACTAGG
>CAIKBD010000289.1 GCA_903825565.1 uncultured Anaerolineales bacterium
AAAGAATAACTTCCCGGATGTCACCCTGAGCGAAGCGAAGGGTCTCGCGCGTAGCGATCCGAGATTCTTCGCTTCGCTCAGAATGACAACTTGGGTGACGCGACAGTGGTATGCGGGAAGTTATTTTTTTACGAACCCTAAGCGACACCCACTGCGCCCAGGATCGCCGCTAGCCACGTTGCCGTTGCGCCGAAAATTTTCACCGCGCTCATCGTTGCCTCATCGTCCAAGATTTTACAACAGGCGCAACTGGGTGTCAAAGCCCACCCGCCGCAGTGTTTCGGTTGGCAAGAAATAGGAGCGGTTTTGCGCCGCTCCCGTTTGTTTCAATGTCGAATCCATCTGCGCGCCGGTTGCCCGATTTATTTCTCGCAGACGCTTACCACGCATACGCTTCCGGCGCTTGCCCGCCCGGACCTGGGAAAATTTCGTCGAGACGTTTTAGCGCGTTCTCGGTCAACTGGATTTCGAGCGCGCGCAACGCGCCGGCAAGTTGCGCGAGCGTGCGCGGTCCGATGATCGGCGCAGTCACCACCGGATTTTTCAACAACCACGCCAGCGCCACATCTGCCGGCTGTTCACCCAGTTCGGCGCACCACGCCTCGTACTGCTCCAACTGCGCGCGATGCTTTTCGATTGCTTTAAGGCGTGGCTCTTCTGCGCGCCGCCCCTCCGTCGCTTGCTTTAACGCGCCGCCGAGAATGCCGCCGCCCAGCGGACTCCAGGGAATCAGTCCCAGCCCGTACGCTTTGCACGCAGGGATCACTTCAAGTTCAACGGTGCGCGCCACGAGATTGTACAGCGACTGCTCGGAGACCAGCCCCATAAAATTGCGCCGCTTGGCGTTCTCGTTGGCTTGCGCGATATGCCAGCCGGCAAAATTGCTCGAACCGACGTAGAGCACCTTGCCCTGTTGCACCAGCACCTCCATCGCTTGCCAAATTTCTTCCCAGGGCGTATTGCGATCAATGTGGTGCATCTGGTACAGGTCAATGTGATCGGTTTGCAGTCGGCGCAAACTGTCATCGCACGCGCGGCGGATATGCAACGCGGAAAGTTTGCTGTCGTTGGGACCATCGCCGGTGCCGCCATACACTTTGGTAGCGATCACCGTTTGCTCGCGCCGACCGCCGCCCTGGGCAAACCACTTGCCGATGATTTGCTCCGTGATGCCCTCGCCTTTTTTTCGTCCATAGACATTCGCCGTATCGAAAAAGTTAACGCCAAGTTCGAGCGCACGATCCATAATGGCGAAACTTGCCGCCTCACCGGCAAAGGGCCCAAAATTCATCGTGCCGAGACACAAGCGGCTGACCTTCAAGCCGGTGCGACCGAGAAAAGTGTATTCCATTATTTCCTCCTCATTGGGAATGAGCAACCCGTCTTTTTTCAAAGACGGGTTTGCTTGTCTACATCTAGTTTACTCTATAAATCAATTTCTGCCAAGACGATGGGCACATCCGCTTGCGGTGTGATCCGAAAGCCCAAGCGCGTGCAAAGTTTTTGCATTGCTTGATTGTCTTTTGAAATCCGCGCGACGACGCGCGTCAGTTTTTCGGCGCGCCCCATCGCCAGCAAACGACGGACAAACTCGGTGCCCAGCCCATGCCCCTGAAATGCATCGTTGACGAGCACACTCAAGCGCGCGTCATCCGTACCATGCAACCGGCTCAACCGTCCCGCGACGGCAATGCACCGCTCGCCGGTTTTGGCATCGTGCGCTTCGGCAACGAGCGCATACTCGTGATCGTAATCCACGAAACAGATGCGCGACAAACGCTCGTGCGCCACACGCGCGCCCAGCAACATGGGATGCATGTACCGCAAATAGACACTGCGATCCGAAAGCGTTTCGTGGAACTTGACCATCAATGGTTCGTCTTCCGGGCGGATGGGACGGAATGTGACTGCCAAGCCGGTTTTAGTCGTCCACGCTTGCACGTACCGCGTGGGGTACGGGCGAATCGCCAAGCGCGGCAATTTTGCGACAGCCATGTCCTTGTCGTACACGACGATGCGCGCGTCGAGCGCAAGCATCCGTTCGGGCGTTGCCAGCAAGGGATTGATGTCAATTTCCTTGATCCATTTTTGCTCGGCGACGAGTTGGCTGAACTGCACCATAATTTGCGCGAGCACATCGAGATCAACCGGCGCGCGCCCACGCACGCCTTTCAACGCTTTGTAGATCGTCGTCTGCTCGATCATGCGGCGTGCCAGCGTCGTGTTGAGCGGTGGCAAGCCCAGCGCGCGATCCTTGAACACTTCGACGAGTTGCCCGCCGCTACCGAACAAGAGCACGGGGCCAAATTGTGGATCCACGCTCGCGCCCAGGATCAGTTCGTACCCGTCGAGTTTGACCATCGGTTGCACGGTGACACCTTGGAAATGTTGCGCGCCAACTTTTTCCGTGACCGACCGTTTGATCCCGTTGAACGCCGCACGCACTTCTTCGGCGTCCGCCAAATTCAACCGCACGCCGCCCACATCGGTCTTGTGCGTAATCGTTTCGGAGTACAACTTGAGCACGACGGGATAACTGATGATCCCGGCGTATTCAACCGCTTCCGCTTCGGTTTGCGCGATGCGCGTTTCGACAACGGGAATGCCGTACGACGCAAGCAGGGCTTTGGATTCAAACTCGGTGAGGATCGTGCGCCCGGCTTCGCGGACGCGTTGAATCGTCGCTTCGCAATCCATGCACGACGAGTACCCGTTTTCAGCCACGTTGCTCGGCAACACTGGCGTCTCGTACAAACTCTTCAAATTTTGCGCGTACTGCCACATGTAGCCGAACATGCGCGTCGCGTCGTCCGGGTATTCGAAACTGGGAATGTTCGCGTGATTCAAAATCGAAATGCCCGCGGCAACTTCGGTGCCGCCCATCCAACTCGCCAGGATCGGTTTGCCGGTGCTCGTCGCATAGGGTTTGAGTTGATCGGCAATTGCAGTGGGATCGGTCATTGCTTGCGGCGTGTGGATGACCAACATGCCATCGCTGTTCGGATCCTTTGCCGCCGTTTCCAATGCCTTGGCGTACCGCTCCGGCGTCGCATCCCCGATGATGTCTACGGGATTGTTGTGACTCCACACCGGCGGCAAGATTTCGTTGAACGCTTTCATCGCTTCGTCCGAAATCGGCGTGAGTTCGCCGCCCGCCGTGATCAGCGCATCGGTCGCCAGCACGCCGGGCCCGCCGGCATTCGTCACAATCGTCAGGCGGGGACCCTTGGGGCGCGGTTGCTTTGCCAACACTTCTGCCATCGCAAACAAATCGCCGATGCTGTTGACGCGCAACACGCCGCTCCGTTTGAACGCCGCTTCGAGCACTTCGTCGGAGCCGGTGAGCGAGCCGGTATGTGACGCCGCCGCTTTTGCCGCGCCTTCCGTGCGCCCCGGTTTGATCACGATGATCGGTTTGACGAGCGCCACTTCGCGCGCGGCGGAGAGAAACGAGCGCGCGTTGCCAATCGTCTCCATATAGATCACGATGCTGTTCGTGTGCGGATCGTCGCCGAGGTAGTAGATCAAATCGCCCCAGTCCACGTCGAGCATCGAGCCGACCGAAACGAAATGACTGAAGCCGACGTTTTCCTTGAAACTCCAATCGAGCACGGCGGTACACAAGGCGCCCGATTGGCTGATGAACCCGACATTACCTTGCCGCGCCATGCCCGCGGCGAATGTCGCGTTGAGACCGCTCACCGAACTCATCACCCCGAGGCAGTTGGGTCCAATGATCCGCATTCCCCCGCGTTGCGCGTTTTCCAAAACCTGCCGCTCCAACTCTGCGCCCTGGGGCCCGATTTCCTTAAAGCCGGCGGAAATGATGATCGCGCCGGGAATTTCCAAATCCACGCAATCCTTGATGATGCCGGGAATGGAGGGCGGCGGCGTTACGATGACGGCGAGATCGATTTTCGCCGGCACGTCCTTGATCGTCGGGTACGCTTTGATGCCCAACACGCCGGGGCGTTTCGGGTTGACCGGAAACACCGTGCCGCCAAATGGGTTGCTGATCAAATTCCACAATACCGTCCTGCCCACACTACCTGGGTTTTCCGTCGCGCCGATCACGGCGACATTTTTGGGCGCAAAGATCGCGTCGAGCGCAAGCGCTTCGTAATGATATACATCGTGCGCCGGATCAAACTGCAAATTGGTTCGAGGGTCCACTGCTTCCATCTCCTAACAAGTATGTTTTTTTTTAATGGCGCGAAAAAAGCCCAAGTCCGCGACGGCAATTCTCGTCGCGCAACTTGGGCAGCTCCACCCACTTGTGCGTAGCGCACCGCTACGTTGACGCGCCCATTATATCCTCATTGCCGATTCGCGCAAGAAACGCAAGTGCAATCATTTGCTCGTGACGATGATGTATGCTATATTCCCTTTGCAAACGAATGTTTGATTTTTCGGAAGGAGAGATGATTTATGCCTGCGCGATTTTTCAAAGCGGTGTGGCTCTGGCTCGGCTTGATCAGTCTGGGCGGGCTCGCGTGCGATCTCAGCACACTGGGGCTTGCGCCCGCCGCAAAACCCCAAGTCGTGATTCAATCGCCCGCGCCGGGCACCACGTTCAAAGAAGGCGATGAAGTGATGGTGCAGTCCATCGCCACCGATTCTGCCGGCATCGCGCGCGTCGAACTGCTGGTAGATGGCGCAACGGTGCAAACCGACGCGCCGCCCATTCCTAAACAAACGTCCTTCACCTTGATTCAAAAGTGGGTCGCCGCTGCCGGCGCGCATACCTTGAGCGTGCGCGCGTATAGCGCGAGCGGCGCGTCGAGTGATCCAGTTTTATTGGCGGTCACCGTCACGCCGGCGGTCGCACAACTGCCCAGCCCGCAACCGCCGGTTGTGCCGCCGACCCTGGTGATTGCCCCGCCGATTGGCGCACCCACCACAATCCCATCGCCCATCGTGCCTGCCGCGCCATCGCTCCCTGCTCTGACGCCGACCACGCGCCCCGCCACACGCCCCGCGCCCTCCCCGACGATCCTGAGTGCGCCGCCGGGAGTCTACGCCACTGCGATTCGCGTTGATCCCGCCGCGCCAAAACGCAACGCCGGCGTCCGCTTTCACGTCATGTTCTGGAACAATACCGGCTCGCCGCAAACCTATCGCTGGCGCATTCGCATCTTTGAGCCGGACAAACGCAACTCGTTTGGCGACACCACGCCGATCACCAGCAACTTGCCGAATGGCGTGATCGAACTCGCTTCATCCGACAATTGGAAAGTGGGGGGACCCGGCGACTGCTTGCCGTTTATCGCCCGCGTCTTTGCCATTGATCCCGGCAACAATCAGGAATTTGAACTACTCAAACCCGATGCCAGTGGCGGACCCGCCGTCGGTTTTCAAGTGTGCCCGTAAATCAGGTGACAAGAATTTGCAATGACCACCGAATTTGATCTACGCACGATCCTCGACGTGATCGTGCGCCGCTGGGTAATCCTCGTCGCAATGCCGGGCGTGGCGATGCTTGCCGCCGCGCTCGCCACGTTCGCCATCCCGCCGACGTACGAAGCCACCGCGACGCTTGCGCTCGCGCCCACGACCGTTTCGATCTCGCTGGCGAACCAATTGCCGCCGTACTATTTTATGGTGAGCGAACCGCGCCGCTTGCCGCCGGCGTACACGCCGACGTACTATATCGCCGTGCTCGGCGGCGCGGACGTGCTCGCCGCCGTCAAGCCCCAAGCCGGTTTCGCCATCACCTCCGACAGCGGCGACCGCTCCTTGCTACACATCACCGCGCGCGGCGGCAACGCCAAGCAAGTTGCCGATGCCGCCAATGCCTACGCCCAGATTGGCGCGCAAACCGTCACCCAGGTTTTGCGCCCCACCGGGGATGAAGCCCGGCTCGCACAGCAAAAATTTGCCGCCGCCGAACAAGCGTTGATCAAGTTCGCGCAAGACAATCGCATCGAGTATGATCCCGCACACTTGCAAGACGTGCCGCCGATGAGTCGCAGTCAGGAATTGCAGTTCATGGAATTGATGCGGACGCGCGATTTGGCGGAATCCATCTATCTCGATTTTGAGCGCGACCAGCAACGCACCGAAATTCTCGCGGACAGCGCGTATCGTCCGCGCGTGATCCTCGCCGCGCCGCCCACCGCGCCGGTCGCACCGAAACTCGCGCCGACCGTATTGCTCGGCGCGGCGTTCGGGTTGCTCGTGGGCATCGCCGGCGCGTTTGCGCTCGAACTGCTGACATACCGCCGAGCCAAATGAATTTTACTTTGCGCGCGCAACGAAACCGTCTTGGCTTGCTCGTCCTTGTCGGCGCGGTGATTCTCACCGCGCTAACTTTGCCGCGCGCGCTCGGCGCGTGGTGGCTCAACCAAGCCCACAGTCACATCGCGCGCGCGCTCGGCGCGCACGACCCAGGTTCGCGCGCGGCATTGCAAACTGCCGAGACGCAACTCGAACACGCGCGCGCCCTGTCCGACGATCCGCACATTGCGCTCGCGCGCGCGCGCATCGCACTGGCGCGCAACCAAGCGCCGCGCGCGGCGGAAGAACTGCGCGCGACCGGCGCATCCTGGCAAGACGATTTCAACGCGCAATTCATTTGGGGCAATGCCGAGTGGCAAGCCGGCAATGCCACCGCCGCGTTCGAACACTGGCGCGCGGCGGGCGCGTTCACGTACTTTATCAACCAAGCGCACCGCGCCGCCGATCAGCACGCGTGGCAAACGGCGGAACAATTCGCGCGGATGGCGATTGGGATTGCGCCGGATAATGGCGACGCGCATTACGCGCTCGGCGATGCGCTCGCGTGGCAACGCACCGGCGACGCCGAAGCGCTACGCGCGTTGACGCGCGCGGCGGAACTAACGCGCGATCCGGAAAAACTCGCGACCATTCTTTCGCGCCAGGGCGAAGTGTTCGCCGCGCAAGGCGACGCCGCCAACGCGCAAGATTTTTTCGAACGCGCGATCCGCGTCGCGCCGCTTGACGCGCGCCCGCGCACCGGCATCGCCAAGCTATGGTTGCGCGCCGACGCCGAAGCGCGCGCCGTCGCGCTCCTGACCCAGGTCATCGGCGATTCGCCGTGGTACCTCGACGCGTACGTGACGCTCGCGCAGATCGCGGAGCGGCACGGCGAGGTAGCGGCGGCGGAACAATGGTTCGCCGCGGGCTTGGCAAAAAATCCGAACAATCCCGATCTCTTGTTTTTACTGGGCGAGTTTTACACGCGGCAAAATCGCGCGGAGCAAGCGCGGCAAACGTTATCGCTGGCTTTGAAATTCGAGCCGCACGCAGACGACGCGCAATCAATCCAACGCGCGTTGCAAAAACTGGGCGAGCGATGAACGACGCAACGCTCCACCCCGTAACCGACCAAGCCCGTGCGCGGGTTATCGTGCTGGCGTGCGCCGCCGCCGCGCTGGCGTTCGGCGGATTCGCCGCGCTGGGATCGGAACAATGGGTCGCCACGATGCTCGTGGCGTTGTGCTTTGTCGTCGCGGCATGGTGCTTGCCCTTGTCGCTCGTCGCGCTCGCGCTCGCCGCGTTGACGCCGGCGCAATTGTATTTCGCTTTTGCCGGCACGTTCAATTTGCGCGGGGCATTGCTCTTTGTGTTCGCGGCGGCGTTGCGCGTGCTCGTCACCCAGAATTGGCGCGCGCGCCTGCGCGACGGCGATTGGCGCACCGCGTCCATCGCCGCCGCAATTTTTCTCGGCGCGGCAACCAGCGCGGCGATCACCGCGCCCAACCGCTACCTCGCGCTCAAAGGCATTTACGATTGGTTGCCGATTTTTGCGAGCGCGTTTGTGATCGGCATTGTCGTGCGCACGCCGCGCTTGGCGCGCCAGATCGTGATCGTGCTGATCGGCGCGGGCGTGATCGAAGCGTGGCTGGGTTTGGCGGAAACCGCACTCGGCTTGCCGCGCGTACTCGCCGCGTTGCGGTCGCCGTTCAGCGAGTTGTTCTTTCAACCGAACTTGTTGCGCGAACGCATCGAGCAAGTGGCGTTCAACTGGATCGCGTTTGATCGCGTTTTGCCGTTTGGCACTTTTATCAACGGGATTGATTTCGCGATCTATATGGCGGCGCTTTTGGCGCTCGTGATCGGTTTGCTGGTGGGGCAAACCCAACCGGCAAAATCCAAAATTCGAATTGCAACATTCCTTACACTCGCCGCATGTGCGATCCTGTTCGGCGGCGCGTTGCTCCAAACGCTCAAAGGGTCGGGGCTGATCGCGTTGACGGGCGGCTTGCTCGCGCTCGGCGTGTTGTCTCTCCCGCGCTGGTCGCCGCGCACGCTCGCGCTGGGTGTGCTCGTCGGCGTCGTCGCGCTCGCGCTTGCCGCGCCATTTTACGACGCGATTGCAACGCGCGTGATCTTTTTGATTCAACGCGAGACGGGGATCGTCACCACGTCGGGCCGTGCGGCGATCTGGGCGCACTTGCTCGGCTATGTGCCGGCGCGCGCGTGGTTCGGCTGGGGGCTGAACAACACCGCGCTTCTCGTCGAGCCGTTGCCCAGTTTGATGGCAGGCACATTCGTGTTCAACACGCCGACGGCGGAAAGCGCGTACGTCGCTGTGCTCGTCGAAACGGGTGTGATCGGTTTTGTCGGGCTGATGACGTTTCTGGCGCTTGCACTTGCGCGCGCGTGGCGTAGCGCGCGCCGCGCCGAAACGCCAGCGTGGGTGATCGGCGTCGGCGCGGCAATCGTCGCGTTGCTGTGCAGCAGTTTAACGGTGGTGGGTTTGGTCACGGAGCAAAACGGTATGTTGCTCGGTTTATTGATCGGGCTGATTTTTTCCGGCGGCAATGCGCCGCCCACTGACGAGTAACGCCAAGCCAATTTATGGATTCCAATTCACTCGCGCCCGAACTGGGCAACCAAGACACACTCGGCGAAAGTCACAAGGCGACGCACACGATGGGGCGCGTCTTGTCGTTCGCCACGATTACGGCGGCGGGCTTTGTGCTGGGGCGCATCAGCGGCTTGCTCCGCGAGATGATCGTCAGCGCGCGCTTTGGTTTGTCGGCGGAACTGGACGCGTATTTCCTCGCCTACACCGTGCCGGCGATCATTGACAATGTGATCGCGGGGAGCGCAATTGTCGCCGCGGCGATGCCAGCGTTCGCGCGCTATTTGACGGCGAACCAACGCGCCGAATTTTGGCGCGTGGCAAGTATGCTCACCAACTTGGTCTTGATCGTTTCGATCACGCTGACAATCCTGGGAATGTTACTGGCAACGCCGATCATCGGCGCGTTCGCGCCGAAAATGTCCGCGCCGACGCAAACCCTGGCGGCGGCGCTGCTCGTCATCGTAATGCCAACGTTGTTTCTCAGCGCGTTGCTGAACATGCTGACCGCAATCCTCAACTCGGTGGATCGCTTTGTGGGACCCGCGCTGATCTTTCTCGTGCTGAACCTGGGAATCATCGGCACGGTGCTGGCGCTGTCGCCCGCTATCGGCATTTATTCGCTCGCACTCGGTTATCTCGTCGGCGTCGTCCTGCAAACGCTCGTGCAATTTTTCGAGTTGCGCGCCGAACGCGCCCAGTATGCGTTCGCGCTCGAGCTACGCCACCCGGCGTTCCGCGAGATCGGCAAGGCGTTCCTGCCGATTGCCGCGCTGGCGTTCGTCGCGCAGATCAACATCTTGATTGACAAGTCTATGGCGTCGGCGTTGCCGGCGGGTAGCATCGGCGCATTGCAGTACGCCGACACATTGCTCGGCACGTTTTACATGCTGGGCACGTCGCTCGGGATCGCCGTCTTTCCCAGTCTGAGCCGGCTCGCGGCGACGAACGATCTCGAAAACACCGCGCGCACGGTGGCGGCATCGCTCCGCTTGCTGATTTTTATTTTGATGCCGTTGATGTTTTTGCTGATCCTGTTTCCGATTCCCATCGTCGGCGTGATTTTGGGGCGCGGACGCTTCGACGCGGGCGCGATCCAAATGACGGCTTGGGCGTTGGCGGCGTATGCCGTTGGGCTGGTCGGCGTCGGCGCGATCTATGTGTTGCAACGCGCGTTCTACGCCTTGTCCGCCGGCAAACTGCCGTTGTTCGTCGGCATCGGCGCAGTGGCGGTGCACCTGAGTTTGAATTTGATCTTGATCCCAATTTTCGGACACGCGGGGATCGCGCTGTCGGTCGCACTCACCGCGCTCGGCTCTGCGCTGGCATTGATGATTCTGTTTGAACGTCGCGTACCGCATTTCAAAATTCTGCCGATTTTCGGTTTCGCGCTAAAATGCGCCGGGCTGTCGGCGGTGATCGTTCTAGCAGACTGGCTCCTCAGCGTTGGCTTGCGCGTGGGCGAGCAAACACTCGGCGATTGGTTGATCGCGCTGGCGATTGCCGGACTCTGCGGGCTGAGCTATTTGGGCATCGCACTCGCGTTGCAAATAGCAGAAGCGCACATGTTGCTGCGCCTGCTCCTCAAGCCGCTGGCGCGGTTGTGGTTTTGGAAAAAGGACGAGGCATGACCGAACGCGTTCCCTTGCCCCGCGGACGATGGTACGGTTCGCGGCTCGACCCGCTCGGCATTTCGCACCGCACACTCCTGCGCGCGATGCGGTTCGCGCGCGAGCACGCGCGCGGCGCGTTGCTCGACATCGGGTGCGGCATCAAGCCCTACCATGACATTTTCCAAGATCGTGTGACGCGTTACGTCGGCATCGAAATGCCGGGCACCTTGTCCGCCAGCGCGGTGGTGGACGTGTACGCCAGCGCACTGCGTTTGCCTTTTGCCTCCGCCGCGTTCGACACGGTTCTATGCAACGAAGTTTTGGAGCACGTGCCCGAACCCAGCCAGTTGTTGCGCGAAGCCGCGCGCACGCTCGCACCCGGCGGCTGTTTGATCTTGACCGCGCCGATGACCTGGGGCTTGCACGAAGAACCGCACGATTATTTTCGTTACACCCCGCACGGCTTGCGCTATTTGGCGGAGCAAGCCGGTTTGCACGTGGAACACCTCGCGCCGACGACCGGCTTGTGGGCGACGATGGGGCAACGGCTCAGTTCGATGATTTATTACGTGCACGGCAAACCGGCGTTCGTCGTTTGGAAAGGGATCGTCGTGTTGTTTTGCGCCGCGCTCCAACTCGGCGCGCAATTTCTGGATCGGCTGTACCAGCAGCGCGGCGACACGCTGGACAATTTATTGATCGCGCGAAAAAAGTAAAAATGCGAATCTGTATGTTCTCCCGCATTATGCCGGCGCACGCGGCAGGCGGAATGCAAGACCATGTGCAAACGCTCAGCGCGGGACTCGTCCGGCGCGGACACCACGTCACCGTCATCACGAGCGCGCGCACCGACGGCATCGAGCGCGCAACGGTTGACGGCGTGGACATTCATTTTCTCAAAGGCACGACCGTTGGGCGGTACTCGCCGGCGTTCTGGGCATCGTCCGCGCGCGCATGCGCGGATTTGCACGCGCGCACGCGGTTCGATGTTTTGCACAGTCACAGCGTCGGCGCATATGGCGCGCAGAAACAACGCTTGCCCCGCGACCTGGGTCTGCCGCTCGTCACGTCGTTGCACGGCACGCACTTTGACGTACTGACAACGAGCTGGCACACCGATTTCGCATTGACCAACCCGGTCGGCATCGCGCGGTTCGGCGCGGTCAGCGCGCAAATGCTGTGGCATTATGCCGCGCGCGACGTGTGGTTCATCCGCGCGTCCACCATCGTGATCGCCACCAGCGACGCGGACGTGGAAAAGTACAAGCGCTATTATCGGCTCGGCGACGCGCAGATTCGCAAAGTGTACAACGGCATTGACACGCATCTGTTCGCGCCCATAAACGATCCCAGTCTCCAGACTTGGCGCACGGATTTGCAGATCGATCCGCAGGACAAGATCATTTTGGCGCTCGCACGCTTGCAAAAAGACAAGGGCGTGCAAAACGCCATCGCCATCCTGCCGCGTCTGCTCGAAAAAATGCGCGCGACATTAATCGTCGTCGGCGACGGCAATTACCGCGCCGCGCTCGAACAATTGGCGCGCACACTCGGCGTGGCGGAGCGCGTGCGGTTTGTCGGCACGCAATCGCTCGCCGCGTGCGCGCGCTATTTTAACCTGTGCGATGTGTTTGTTGATCCCACGCTACGCACCGACGGTTACGATCTGACGATTGCCGAAGCGATGGCGTGCGCCAAGCCGGTGATCGTTTCCGACGTGGGCGCGAACGCAACGTTGATCGATCAAGCCACTGCGCGCGATGGCATCCTGATTCCGCGCGGCGACAATGCCGCGCTGTTGCGCGAAACGCTGGACGTGTTGAACGATCCGACACGCGCCCGCGCGCTGGGGATCGCCGCGCGCGCCAAGATCGCGGCGCGGTTCAGCATCGAAGCGATGGTCGAAGGAATGGAGCGCGTGTATCAAGAGTGTGCGCTCTGAAATTTCCGAATGCGCTCCCGCAAGATCGTTTGCGGCGCAAATCCAAAATCCCAATCGGAAATTGAGATGAGTATCGAATCAATCATCGAATCCAAATACACGGATTCCGTTGATGCGCGGCTCGATTCGTACGCCGCGTACATTCATTACCAGGTTCAGGAAGCGCAACGCGCGCTACCGTTTCTCGCTCGTTTTTTCGATGTGCGGACGGCGCGCGTGTTGGAGATCGGCGCGGGGCGCGGCGGCAAGGGCATTGCGTATGCGCTGGCGGGCATGCGCGTGACCTCGCTCGACGTGGATGTGTCGGCGTTGCAACTCGGCGCGGCGGCGGCGCGCGAACGCCAAGCGCCGCTGCGCTTGCTCGCCGCCGACGGCATACGCACGCCGTTCGCGGCAAACGCCTTTGACGCGATCTTGCTCGACAGCGTAATCGAACACGTGGACGATCCGTTTGCCTTGTTGCGCGAGTGCTGGCGCGTGTTGAAACCCAGCGGCATCGTGTTCGTCGTCTTTCCGCCGTTTTACGGGCCACTATCGGGACACATTGACGATTACATTCCGATTCCCTGGTTTCACTTGTTGCCGCGCGAATGGGTCAAACGAAAATTACTGGCGATCAAAGAGCCGCGCGGCATTCTGACCTCGCGCGAGTTGTACGATGTTTTCACGACGTTGAACCATCTGACGATTTTCCAATTTCGCCAGTTCGCACGCCGCGCCGGGTTTGCCTTCGATTACTGGCGCGTGCGGCCCTTTCTCACACACCCGGGCACGCGCTTGGTGATCGGGCTGCTCGCGGCGCTGCGCCGACCGTCGCGCCTGCACAATGTATGTGCCGTGCTGACGCGCGCGCGCCGCGAATTCGATCTCGGCACGTTTTTACTGTTCGGATGGTTGAGCGCGCTCGCGCCGCTCGTGTTCCTGCCGTTCGCGCAAGAAATCGCGGCGGGCGGCGTCAAAGCCGTGTTGCGAAAAAAATAGAGGACGAACATTCGATTGAAGCGAACGACATGGGTATTGATCGCGTTGGGTCTCGCCCTACGCGTGCTGGTGATTTTTCCGGGTCCCTTGGAATCCAAGATCGGTTTCTTCACCAACTATGCCGACCTGCGAAATTATTATTGGCCCGCCCAAACCGCGCTGGCCGGCGCAAACCCATACGCGTTGTGGGCAACGCACCAGTCCGGCGAATTTCGTGCGGATATGGCGCCGCTCGAATTGGCGATCTATGTGGCGACTGTTGCCGTGTGGAACGATCCGCGCGCGATCCAATTGCTGTTTGCGTTGTGCGATGCGCTCAACATTGCGTTGCTGGGCGCGCTGTTGCGCCAATCGCGCTTGCGCGTGCCATTCCAAATTTTCTACGCGTGCGGTCCGCTGACGGTCTACAACCTCGTGTTTGTGCCGCAAGACAAAACGATCTTGCTCACGCTCACCTTCACGCTGTTCCATTTGTTGAACCAGCCGCCCGATGCCGCGCTCGCCCTGCGCGTCGCACGCGGGACGTGGCGCGTCACGCCGCACGCGTTGATCGTGCCCGTCGCCGCGCTCATTGCCGCATTCAAATGGTTGAGCGTATTTTATCTCGTGCCGCTCCTCGCGCACGGCGCGCGCGGCTGGCGCGATTTTATCAAGCGTGGCATTGTTTTCGGCGCAGTCGTCGCGCTCGCGCATTTGCCCTGGATGCCGGCTTGGCTCTCGGTGTACCAGTTTCGCGCGGGACGCACGGTCGCGCCGAATCACATCGCGCCCGCGGTCTTGCTCGACAACCTGGGATGGCACAACCCAACCGGGTTGACGCTACTACTGGGCGCATCGCTCGGCACGATCTACTGGCTGTGGGCGCGCAACCGGCTGGACATTTTCGAAACGATTGCGCTTGCCACTGCCGCCGGCATTTTGTGGACGCCGGATATGGACCCGGTGCACCTGTCGCTCGTCGTGATCGCCTTGTTGCTGATTACCGATTGGACGAGCCGCACGCGTCAATTCGTCGTGTGGGGCTTGAGCGCGTGGTCGGTTGTCGTCTACGCGTTGGCGACGCACATTATCGAAACGCGGTACGGTACGTTGGATGGACGTTGGCTAACCGGCGCGTACAGTTCGCCGCGCATGATTCTGTTTTCGTACTTTTTATTTTTCGCCGTCCTGGGTTTTTATCTGTTCGATAAATGGCGTCGTCGCGCCGTTGGACGGAATGTGTTGATCGAGGCAAAGCGTTAATGTTACCGAATACCAAAGAGCGCGCACTGCCCGCGCACACCACTCAATCGCTCGAAGATTACCTCGTGTATTTGAAGCACGTCGCGCTGTACCGTTTCGCCGCGCGCTTTTGCGCGGAGCGACTTGTTTTGGATTTGGGTTGCGGCGAGGGCTATGGATGCGCCGCGCTCGCCTCGGTCGCGCGACTCGTCGTCGCGGCGGATCGCGATCTCGATGCCGTCACGCACGCGCAAAAAAAATATGCCCAACCCAATTTGGCGTTCGTCGTGTGCGACGCGCAACACTTGCCGTTCCAGTCCGCCAGTTTCGATACGGCAGTTTCGTTCGAAGTGATCGAGCACATCCCGAACGTGCGCGCGTTCCTCCACGCGCTCAAACGCGTCGCCCGCGCGCGTGTGTTGCTCTCGACGCCCAATCGCGCGATGCGATTGTTACCGTTGCAAAAACCCTGGAACCGGTTTCATCTGCGCGAGTACGCCGCGCGTGATTTGGCGCGCGCGCTCGAACCGATTTTTCCGCACGTGCGTCTCTACGGCATCACGGCGCAACCGGCGATTTTGGAAATCGAAAAGCGGCGCGTGAAGCAAAACCCGCTCACCGCGTACCCCAAGATGCTCGCGCAAATTCTGTTGCCGTCCGCCGTGTACGACGGCTTGAAACGCATCCGCCACACGCCCGCACCGGCGAGTCAAGCGGCAAGCCCTTTTGATGCGGCGCAGTTTTCGGCGGACCAATTTTGCGTGACGGACGATCCATTGCGCGAGTGCATCAACCTGGTCGCGCTGGGTGAGTGGGAATGAGCACGCGTCTAGGTTGGCTCACTCAAATCAACTGGGCGTTGGCGGCAATCGTCGCGCTCGGCGCGGGCTTGCGCGTGTGGAATATCAACTTTGGCTTGCCGTACACCTACGCGCCCGACGAAGCGTGGCACATGTCGGTGCCGTTGCACATGCTCAAAACCGGCGATCCTGATCCACATTGGCTCGGCTATCCCCATTTGGCGTTTTATCTCAACGCCCTGGCATTTTTGATTTACTTTGGCGTCGGGCGCATCCTGGGAATGTTTCAATCGCCGGCGGACTTGGCGTACGCCGAGTCATTGACCGTTGGTGTCGGCAAGCTCGCCTTGCCCTCCGAGTTCCTGTTGTCGCGCAGCGTAACCGCCGGTTTTGGCATCGCCTCTATCGTGCTCGTCTATCTCATCGGCGCGCGCCTCGGGCGTCGCCGAAGCGTTGGTTTGTTGTCCGCACTTTTATTCGCCGTTTCGCCGGCAAATGTATACAACAGTCACTTGATCCGGCTCGATACGTTTGCCGTTTTCTTTTTATTGCTCGCAACCTGGTGGATTGATCGCGCCGGCGTCGAGCCGACCATGCGGAATTATCTCGGCGCGGGCATTGGGATCGGCTTGGCGATTGCCGGCAAATACAATGCCGGCGTGATCGCCCTGGCGCTGGTCGCCGCGCATTGGCTCAACTTCGGTTGGCGCGGCATCATCAGCCGCAAGGAATTGTATCTCGCCGGCATCGCGAGTGTTGGTGCGTTTGCCGTGACCAATCCGTTTTCCATTCTTGATTTGCCCGGCTTTTTTCGCGGCTTGGGCATGGCTTCATCCGCGCAAAGCGTCCACGTTGGAATGGAAGGCAACACCGTCCAATGGTACGCCGATTTTTTGTGGGCAAGCGAAAGTCTCCTCGTGCTACTCGCGCTCGCGCAAGCCGCGCGCTGGATCATGGCGCGCGACAAACGCGGCATCGTGTTCCTGAGTTTTCCAGTCCTCTATTACATTTTGATCAACCAATTCGCCGTCCGCAATGATCGCACCGTGATGTTGGTGATTCCCTATCTGGACGTGCTCGCCGCGGTGCTGGTCGTTGAAATTTTCGAGCGGCTCGGAACCTTCAACCGCCGCGCCGCTCGCATCGCCCTCGCGCTTGCCGCCGGTGCGCTCGCGTTCGTGCCCCTCCAAAATTCCATCGAACTCGATCAGGCGCTCGCGAAAACCGACAGCCGCGAAACGGCGCGCGTGTGGCTCGCAGAAAACTTGCCGCCCGGCGCGCGCGTCGCTCTCGAAGCGTACAGCCCATACGTCGATCCGACCCATTTTTTTGTGAGCGGCGCAGAAACGCTAACCATCCATTCGCCCGACTGGTACGTGGCAAACGGGTTCGAGTATCTCGTGTTCAGTTACGGCGCGTATGGCAGATTCTTTGAAGCGGCGACGCGTTACCCCGATGTGGTCGCGCAGTACGAAATGCTCTGGACGCGTTTTCCCCAAATCCAATCTTTCAACGACGGCGGGTACGCGGTGCGCGTGCACCAAACCGGCGTCGTCAACTTGCCGGCGCAACGCGTCGGCGCGCGGTTTGGCATTTTCGCCGGCTGGCTCGAACTGGTGGGCTATGACGTGAAAACCGCACACGCCGGCAAACCGCTCGAAATCGTTTTGCATTGGCGCACGCTCGAAGCGCGCCGCGAACCGGTGACACTCACCGCGCGCATGCTGGATCGCGACGCGCGAGAGATCGCCCAGACGCGCCGCGCCTTGTTCGACGCGAACGATGGCGGGCGTTGGGCAGATGGCATCACACGCACGCTCCTAACGCTGGACGCGCCGCTCGACCCAGGTTTGGTTCGGCTGCAATTGGAGCTGGACGCGGCGGGGCAAGGACGCGTGCCGGTTTTGTCGCGCACAAGCGAGCCGATTGCCGACAAGTTTTTTCTGGACGCGATCAAGATCGCACCTGCCACGCCCCCTGCCGACGAGTTGGCGCGCGCGCGCCCAGCCAACATTCGGTTCGGCGAGACGATCACGTTGCGCGCATTCATGCTCGCGCAACAAGACTCGGGCGCGCGCATCACCGTGTACTGGGCAAGCCCCGCCAAGCCGACGCGTGATTATACCCTCTTTGTCCACGTGCTCGACGCCGCCGGCAACATCCGCGCGCAAACGGACACGCCACCGCGCGGCGGCGCGTACCCAACGTCGCTCTGGGACGCCGGCGAAATCGTCCACGACGATCTCACGCTGACCCTGCCAGCAGATTTGCCGCCGGGCGAATACCGGGTCGCCATCGGTTGGTACGAATTTCCGACGCTCACTCGCTTGCCCGTGGCCGACGCCCGCGGCACGAACCTGGGTGATTATTGGATTCTCGACGCAACGCTCAAGGTGACTCGATGAAAATTGCGATTGTCGCCAGCGATTATTTTCCCACCGTCGGCGGTGTGCAAACGGCGGTGCATAACATCGCGCATCACTTGAAACGGCTGGGGCACTCGGTCATCATCATCAGCGCGCTCCCGCCGGGCAAGGTGCCCGCGCGCGAATTGCTCGACGGCGTGTGGGTGTACCGCTTGCCCTGGGGACGCCGCCCGCTGTGGTCGTTACCATTCCGCGCGACGGTCACGCTAATCGGGCTGTGGCGCATCCTGCGCGCGTTCGCCCCGGACATTGTGTATCTCAATTTCCTCAGCATCAACGCGCTCTACGTTTTGCTCCTGCATTACGTGTGGCGTTTCAAATTGGTTACGTCGGCGCGCGGCAACGACATTCAAGGCATCCCGCATCGTTCGCGGTTGCAACGGTGGATGTTGCCGCGCTTGTTCGCGCGCGCCGATGCCGCGATCTTTTGCTCGATCTATGTCGAACACGACGCCGCGCCATTTCTGAAGCGAGTCTCGCCGCGCGCGTTCGTCGGCGTCGTCGCCGATGGTTTTGATCCGGCAGAATTTTCCACACCGCGCGCGTACACGCATCCCGCGCCGTATGTGTTGGCGGTTGGGCGGCTCGTTCACAAAAAAGGATTCGATCTGCTCATCCACGCGTTTGCAACCATCGCCGCTGAATTTCCGCACGTGCACCTGCTCATCGCCGGCGACGGTGAAGAACGCGCGCCGCTCGAACGGCTGATCACCGAACACGATCTGCGCGCGCGCGTGCACCTGCTCGGCTTTGCGGATCGTGCCAAGACGCTGGCGTTGTTTTGGGGTTGCGAGTTTTTTGTGTTATCATCGCGGCTGGAGCCGTTCGGGATCGTCGTGCTCGAAGCGATGGCGGCGCACAAAGCCGTGCTGGCGACCAAATCCGGCGGCGTCAACGAATTGGTGCAACCTGGAATCAACGGCTGGCTGGTGGACATTGATGCGCCCGCGTTGGCAAACGGCATGCGCGCGATGTTGGCAAACGCGGACGCGACGCGCGCGCTCGGCGAACGCGCGCCGCACACGATCCAAAATCGCACCTGGGCAAGCGTGACGGAAGAACTGCTCGCCGTATTTGAAAACGCATTGAGCCATATTCAACCATGAACGATTTTTCTTTGCGCGACGAAACGATTATCATTCTCGCCAACGCCGAGTGGGATTGGAGCACGCGCGTCAACTGCCATCACCTGGCGACGCGTTTGGCGGAGCGCAACCGCGTGTTGTTCGTGGACACGATTGGCGGACGCACGCCCGCGCCACGCGAGGTCGGCAAAATCTGGCGCCGCCTCCAACGCATCGCCGGCGGCGTGCGTTGGATCACCGACACCTTGCAAGTGTTGTCGCCGTTCGTCGTGCCGCTGTACGCCAGCGAGCGCGCCCGCGAACTGAACACGCACTTGCTCGCGCAACAAATTCGTTTGGCGTTGCCCAAAAACACCCAGCCGCTTTTGTGGATTTTTTTGCCGGCGCACGTCGGCTTGATCGGCAAACTGAACGAAAAGCTCGTCATCTACCACTGCATTGACGAGCACGCGGCAAACCCAAACGTGCCGGCAACCCAGGTCCGCGAACGCGAGGCGCGGCTACTCAAATGCGCGGATGTCGTGTTCACCTCCGCGCGCACATTGTACGAAGATCGCCGCACGCTCAACCCGCACACGTTCTATCTGCCGAACGTAGCGGACGCCGATTTGTTCGGGCAAGCCGCCGCCGCCGCGCTGGAAATTCCCGCCGACGTAAAAGATTTGCCGCATCCGCTCGCCGGCTACATCGGCAACATTTCCGCGTACAAGGTGGATTTCGATTTGCTGTGCGCGGTCGCGCAAAAGAAATTCGACGTGCCGTTCGTGCTGATCGGGCCCGTCGGGCGCGGCGATCCCGCCACCGACGTGTCGCGTTTGCGCGCGCAAGCGAATATCATTCTGCTTGGCGAACGCGCGTATGCCGAGATGCCGCGCTATGTGCAAGCGTTCGACGTGTGCCTCATTCCCAACAACCACAACGCGTCCACGCGCGGCAGTTTGCCGATGAAGTTTTTCGAATACCTTGCGGCGGGCAAACCGGTCATCGCCACCGATCTGCCCGCACTTGCCGAATTTCGGGATTTCTTTTATCCTGTCCGCACGGCCGATGAATTCGTCGCCGCATTCGCCGCCGCCCTGCGCGAGGACGCTTCGCGCAAGCGCGCGCGGATCGCGCTCGCGCAAAAATATTCCTGGGCAACGCGGATGCGCGAGCTGGAGCGCATCCTCGGCGAAACTTTGGCGCGGCAAACGGAGGCGCGATGAAGCCGCGCGTCGCGTTGGTGCACGATTACCTGGTGGATACCGGCGGCGCAGAACGCGTCGTGCTGGCGTTGCACGCCTTGTATCCCGCTGCGCCGATCTTTACCTCGGTGTTTGATCCGCAAACGACATTCGCCGAGTTCCGCCCGCTGGACGTGCGCCCGTCGTTTTTGCAACGCTTGCCGGTTCGCAAAAGCAATTACAAATTTTTACTGCCGCTATTTCCATTGGCGTTCGAGAGTTTCGATCTCGCGCCCTTTGACTTGGTGATCAGCAGTGCCTCGGCGTTCGCCAAAGGCGTGATCACGGCGCACGATACCGCGCACGTGTGTTACTGTCACACGCCCGCGCGATTTGCGTGGCGCTTGCCCGAGTATGTCGCGCAAGAGCAAATGGGGCACGTCAAGCAAGCGTTCATCCAACTGATTGTGCATTACTTGCGCGGCTGGGATTTCGCGGCGGCGCAACGGGTGGATCACTTTGTCGCCAACTCGCAGGTGACGGCGCGGCGCATCGCCAAGAATTATCGGCGCGCGGCGGTCGTCATTCCACCACCCGTCCAAGTTGAAGCGTTCACGCCGCGCGCTGATCTGGGCGACTATTATTTGATCGTGTCGCGGCTCGCGCCGTACAAGCGCATCGAGCTGGCGGTGCAAGCGTTCAACGCGTTGCGCCTGCCGCTCAAAATTGTCGGCGCAGGCACGGATGCGGCACGGTTGCAAAAAATGGCGGCGCCCAACATCGAGTTCCTGGGACACGTGCCGTTCGCGCAACTGGGCGAATTGTACGCGCGCGCGCGCGCGATCATTTTTCCGGGCGTCGAAGATTTCGGACTGGTGCCGCTCGAAGCGAACGCGGCGGGGCGACCCGTCATTGCATTTGCGGCGGCGGGCGCGCTCGAAACGGTTCGCGCCGGCGTCACCGGCGCGTTCTTCCACGAACCGACCGCCCAAGCCCTCGCCGCAACCGTGCAGGCGACGGATGTGACGCAGTTTGATGCGCGCGTGTTGCGCCAACACGCGGAACAATTTAGCGTCGCGCGTTTTCAAGAACGCATCGCTCAATTCGTCGAAACCCAATGGCGCGCGCGAGCAACGTAAAGTATGAAATCATTTCAACTGTTCTTAAAACGAATTTTCGATCTGGGCGTCTCGGCGCTCTTGCTGTTGCTTCTCGCACCGGTGTTGCTCGGCATTGCGCTGGCGATTTGGCTGACGGACGGCAAGCCGATTTTGTACGAGTGGAAAGTCGTCGGGCATCACGGCAAGCCGTTCACGGGCTATAAATTCCGCACGATGGTCGTCAACGCCGATCAAATCAAGCGCGACTTGATGCACCTGAACGAAATGAACGGCGGACCGGTTTTCAAGATCAAGGACGATCCGCGCATCACACCGGTGGGCCGCTGGCTCCGCAAATACTCGCTCGACGAGTTGCCGCAATTGTGGAGCGTGCTGTGCGGTGAGATGAGTTTAGTGGGTCCGCGCCCGCCGCTCGTCAGCGAGTACGCGCATTTTGAAGAATGGCAAAAGCGCAAAGTCTCGGTCAAGCCGGGCATGACTTCATTGTGGCAAGTTAGCGGCAAGCCAACCGAGTGGAGCGATTGGTTGCGGCTCGACTTTGAGTACATCGATCACTGGTCGCTGTGGCTCGATCTGAAAATACTGGTGTTGACGGCGTGGGTCGTCATCACGGGGAAAAATCACTAATGAAAATTTTGGTTACTGGCGGCGCGGGGTTTATCGGCTCGCACACGGTTGATCTGCTGTTGCAAAAAGGGTATGCGGTGCGGATTCTCGACAACCTCACGCCGCCCGTGCACATCGAAGGCAAGCCGCCCGATTACGTGCCGCGCGACGCGGAATTTATTTTGGGCGACGTGCGCGACCGCGCGGCGTGGGAGCGCGCGCTGGACGGCGTGGACGCCGTGTTCCACTTTGCCGCGTATCAAGATTACCTGACCGATTTTTCAAAATTTTTTCACGTCAATACCGTCGGCACTGCGTTGCTGTACGAAATCGTCGTCGAGAAAAAATTGCCGATCCAAAAAATCGTCGTCGCCAGTTCGCAGGCGACGTATGGCGAGGGCAAGTACGCGTGCGCGACGGACGGCGTGCAGTTTCCACCGCTTCGCCCGGTCGAGCAATTGATGGCGCGCGACTGGGAACCGCGCTGTCCCATCTGCCAGCAACCGATGCAACCGCACGTGACCGACGAGGCGCGCGTCATGCCGCACAATCAGTACGCGATGTCAAAATACACGCAGGAGATGCTCGCGCTCAATTTCGGCAAACGCTACAACATTCCTAGCGCGGCGATGCGTTTTTCGATCACCCAGGGTCCGCGCCAATCGTTCCGCAACGCGTATTCCGGCGTCCTGCGAATTTTCACGACGCGCCTGCTGTTCAACCGCGCGCCGATCTGTTACGAAGACGGCGGGCAGTTGCGCGATTACGTTTCAGTGCACGACGTGGCGCGCGCGAACGTGCTCGTGCTGGAAGACGCCCGCGCGAATTACCAATCCTTCAACGTCGGCGGCGGCGGCGCCACCACCGTCGCCGAGTATGCGCGGCTAATCGCGCGGCGGCTCGACAAAGATCTCGCGCCGGAAATTCCGGGGCAGTTTCGCTTTGGCGACACGCGGCACATCATTTCCGACATCAGCAAACTGCGCGCGCTCGGTTGGGAGCCGCGCGTCTCGCTCGACGCCATCGTAGACGAGTACATCGCGTGGGCGCGCGAACAACCGGACGTGCGCGACTATTACGCGGACGCCGAGCGGGAAATGTTGGCACGCGGCACGCTCCGCACCACGTAATACGCACTACGCAGTACGATATTGCGTATTACGTAGTGCGTAGTGCGTATTGCGTATTACGTAGTGCGGAACTGGAATTTGAAATGCTCATTACTCGCGCGCCCGTTCGCGTCAGTTTTGCCGGCGGCGGCACCGACTTGCCTGCTTATTACGCGCAGCACGGTGGCGCAGTCGTCAGCACAACGATAGATAAATATTTTTACGTGTTTCTCAACGTGATCGCCGACGAAACGATCCAGATCACGTCGTCGGACTATCGCACGTTTTACCGCCACGACGCGGACACGCCGATGCTATTCGACGGCGATCTCAGTTTGCCGCGCGCGATCTTGCATCACTTTGGCTTGACGCGCGGCGTTTCCATGTTCCTTGCCTCCGAAGTGCCGCCCGGCACCGGGCTGGGATCGTCCAGCACGGTTGCCGTCGCGATCATCAAAGCAGTCACGACGGCGCGCGGTTTAATGCTCTCCAAGCAACAGATTGCGGAACTCGCGTGCCAGATCGAGATCGAAAAAATGCGCGAGCCGATTGGCAAACAAGATCAATTTGCGGCGGCGTTCGGCGGACTGAACCTCATCCAATTCTCGCGTGACGGCGTAACGGTTGAGCCGCTCAAACTGGCGACGGACACGCGCCGCCAACTGGAAACAAACTTGATGCTGTTCTTCACCGGCGCGACGCGCGCCGCATCGTCTATTTTGCGCGCGCAAAAACAAGCGTCCGAGCAAAACGAAACCCAGGTGGTCGAAGCGTTGCACGCGGTCAAGCAGATGGCATTCGAAGCGAAAGCGTGCCTCGAACGCGGCGACCTGGTCCAGTTCGGCGCGTTGCTGGATCGCGCATGGCAGAACAAGAAAAGGTTTGCGCGCGGCGTGTCAAATGCGCTGATTGACGAGTGCTACGATCTCGCGTTGCAAAACGGCGCGCGCGGCGGCAAGGTCACGGGCGCGGGCGGCGGCGGTTTTTTGATGATCTATTGCGACGCGGCGCATCAACTCGATGTGACCCAAGCGTTGGAAAGCAAGGGCCTCAAGCGCATGGATTTTCGGTTTGAAAGCGAGGGCGCGCGCGTGCTCGTCAACGCCGGGTTGCGAATTGCCGGGAGCGCCGATGCGACGTAACGAATTTCTCGTGTTGCTCGCGCTGTGGCTCAGCGGCGACGCGTTGGCGATTGTCGCCGCGCTCAACGTCGCGTTCGATGCGCGCTACAATCTCGATTGGCTCCCGCTGATCGAGAAACTCGCGCCGATCACCGAGCGGTACCTCGTCGTGATCCCGGTCGCCGTGCCGGTGTGGTTGCTCGTCTTTGCGTTCAACCGCCTGTATGATCGCCGCTACACCTTGACCGGCTTGCAAGAGTACGGCAAAGTGATCGCCGCGTGCTCCGCCGGCATCCTCGTGCTGATCGTGCTCAGTTTTCTCGAACCGAACTTGAGCGTCTCGCGCAGTTGGCTCGTGCTCTCGTGGATCATTTCGATTGCGTTCGTCAGCGCGACGCGGTTTGCGATTCGGCGCATCGTGCACCTCGCGCGGCGACGCGGCTATTTGCTCACGCGCGCCATCATCGTCGGCGCGAACGAGCACGCCAAAGCGATTGCGCGCCAACTCACCCCCGCCACCCAGTCCGGCGTCCAAGTCATCGGTTTTGCGGACGATTACTTGCCGATTGATTCGCGCGTGCTCGGCGAACTGCGCGTGCTCGAACGCCCCTCCGCGCTCGCCGCCATCGCGCGCGAAACCGGCGCGACCGAAGCGATTGTCGTGCAAGGCGCAATTGCGTGGGAAAGTTTTATGGAGATCATTACGCGTAGCGCCTCCGCGCTCGACGCGCTCGACATCAAATTGTCGCCCGGGTTCTACGAACTGATGGCGACCGGTGTCACACTGAGCCAGGACGGCTTCGTGCCGTTGCTCGCGCTCGAAAAGAATCGCATTACCGGCGTGGACGCGCTCCTGAAAAACGCGTTGGATTATCCGGCGAGTCTGCTCGCGCTGATCGTGCTTAGCCCGTTGTTACTCGTGACGATGGTTTTCGTGAAATGTATCGCGCCCGGTTCCGTCTTTGAGCCGTACCATGTTTTGGGCGCGCGCGAAAAACCGTTCACGACTTGGAAGTTCCGCACGCATTACGCCGACCCGGCGCGCCGCACGGTGGACTATCCGCTCGCGCGTTTACTCTATCGCCTGGGTCTCGACAAACTGCCCCAGTTCATCAATATCTTGCGCGGCGAAATGAGTTTGGTAGGACCTCGCCCAATTCCGCAAGCGCGCGCCGGGATTTATCAAGAATGGTTGCCAACCTTGCTCACCGTCAAGCCCGGTTTCACCGGACCCTGGGTTGTCGGCGCGCGCGAGGTGCAATCGCTCGAAGACGAAATCCGCCTCGACTTGTATTACATTCGTCGCTGGACGATCTGGCTCGACATTCAAATCTTGTTGCAAACCGCGCTGCGGCTATTCGAGGGCGTGCGCCCGGTGACGCAACGATGAAACGCCGCGCGATTTTTCTCGACCGCGACGGCGTGATCAACGTCAACCGTCCCGATCACGTCAAGACCTGGCACGAGTTCGAGTTTTTGCCGCACGCGCTTGCCGCGATCCGCAAACTTGCCGCGAGCGATTTTCTCATCATCGTCACGACGAACCAAGCGGCAATCGCGCGCGGCTTGACGACCGAAGCGGCGGTGCGCGATATTCACGCGCAAATGATCGCGGAGATCGAACGCACGGGCGGACGCATTGACGCGGTGTACTTTTGCCCGCACCACCCGGACGACAAGTGCGCGTGTCGCAAACCGCAACCGGGATTGTATCGCCAAGCGGCGGAACGGTTTGGCATTGATCTCGCACGTTCGTTCGTCGTCGGCGACGCGTTTGCGGACATTGCCGCCGCGCTCGCCATCGGCGCGCGCCCGGTGCTCGTGCTCACCGGGCGCGGGCACGAAGCGCGCGCGCAACTCGCCGCACACAATCACAACGGGCACGAGATCGTCAACGATCTGTGGCACGCCGTCGCCTGGATTTGGCGCGAGGAAGGAATCGCGGCATGATCGCGCTGGCGCGCCGTGGCGCCGGGTGGATCGTTCGCGCCGAGATCAGCGCGCTGACGATCATTTACGGCGTCTTTGTCATCACCGATCAAGTGCCTTGGTTCGCGTGGGCATGGCTCGCGCTAACCTGGGGCGCGCGCCGCTGGCTCACCGGCAAATTCACGCGCGCCACCGCGTTCGATCTGCCGCTTGGGGTACTGCTCGTGTGTCTCCCGCTCAGTTTTTCGGTGACGATTGCGCCCGCGACCAGTTTGCCCAAAGTGTTTGGCGTTTTGCTCGCCGTCGCTTTTTTCTACGCGACGGTCAACGCGATCCAAACGCCGCGCGATTTGGCGTGGGCAACCTTTTGGCTCGTGATCGTCTGCGCTGGGATCGCGCTCGCC
>CAIKBD010000290.1 GCA_903825565.1 uncultured Anaerolineales bacterium
TCCCTCGCCCCTATTGGGGAGAGGCGCTAGCGCGTCCGTAACGCGGCGGGACGCCGCACGGATGTCGCGCGAGCGGGGTGAGGGGTGATGTCAAGCGACTTTTGAAAAGCCGTGCGCACGCGGTTGGCGCGCGGCGGAATAAAAACAGCCGCGCGGATGCTAGCGTGCATCGGCGCGGCTCACTGGCATTGCTTGCGGTGACGCGGCTAGACGCCCAAGTACGCTTTCCGCACGCTTTCCATCTCGCGCACTTTTTTCGCTTCGCCTTCGATTTCGACCTTGCCGTTGCTCAGCACGTACGCGTAATCGCTGACTGCCAGCGCCATTTGCACGTTCTGCTCGACGAGTAACATCGTCAAGCCCTGCGATTTCAACTTGGCAAGCACTTCGAACAAGTTGATCACCAACAGCGGTGACAAGCCGAGCGATAGTTCGTCGAACATTAACACTTTGGGTTTCGCCATCAACCCACGCGCAATCGCCACCATTTGTTGCTCGCCGCCAGAGAGCGTGCCGGTAATCTGGCTCTGGCGTTCTTTCAGGCGCGGCAACAATTCATAGACCCAAGCGAGCGTTTGCTTGAATTCGGCGCGCGCGGCTTTGGGCGTTGCGCCCATTTCCAAATTTTCGAGCACGCTCATATCGGTGAACAATTGTCGCGCTTCGGGCACGAGCACCAAGCCGAGTTCCGCTTTTTCGTGCGGCGAAAGATGCGTCACGTCCTTGCCGTCGAACGTGACACTACCCTTCCAGGGTTTCACCAAGCCGGTCACGGCGCGCAATAGCGTCGTTTTGCCACTGCCGTTTGAACCGACCAACGTGGTCAGTTTGCCCGGTTGTAATGCCAGCGACAAACCCCAGAGAATTTGCACTTCGCCGTACCCGGCTTCGACGCCTTTGACTGTGAGGATGCTCATCCCGTTCCCTCCAAAAATCGTTGCGCGATTTTGGGATCGCCCAGATATGCCTCGATCACTTTGGGGTGACTGGACACTTGTTGCGGCGTGCCCTCGGCGATTTGCGCGCCGTAATCCAACACAAATACGCGATCCGACAAATTCATAACCGCATGCATCAAGTGCTCGATCATGATGATCGTCACGCCGTTCTCCCGAATCTTGCGGACGACGCCGAGCATATCCGCGACTTCTTGCGGGTTCAACCCGGCGAGCACTTCATCGAGCAGAAGCATGATCGGGCGTGCCGCCAACGCGCGCGCCATTTCGAGCCGCTTTTTTTG
Source organism: uncultured Anaerolineales bacterium (assembly GCA_903825565.1). Lineage (GTDB taxonomy): Bacteria > Chloroflexota > Anaerolineae > UBA4142 > UBA4142 > CAIKBD01. The sequence goes on from CAIKBD010000290.1 coordinate 1,241, forward strand.
TGCCACGTTCAATTTGCCGGCGAGCATATCGCGTCGTGCCGTCAGACCGACGAATTGGAGCACCTCGTCCGCAACCGTTTCCGCTTTTTCGAGCGGCAAATTTTCGCGCCCGAAGCACGCGCCGACCGTCACATTTTCATGCACGGTTAGTTCCGCCAACGGGCGCACCACTTGGTACGTGCGCGCCAAGCCGCGCTTGCTGAGATCGTACGGTTGCAAGCCCGTCACATTTTCGCCGCGAAACGTAATGCGCCCCAGCGTCGGCGCGTAGACGCCGTTGATCACGTTGAACAAGGTCGTCTTGCCCGCGCCGTTCGGGCCGATGATGCCGAAAATTTCGCCGGCGTTGACGTTCAAGGTGACTTTATCCAGAGCCAGCAAACCGCCAAAGCGTTTGCTCACCTGTTCGATTTGCAGAATCGGGGTCATTCGAGGTACCTCCGCACAGGCGCAAAGCGTTGGCGCAGCCACCCGATCAAACCGGCGGGCACGAACAAGACAATCGCCAACAGCAATACGCCGGCAATGACGAGATGAAAGTTGCTCAAGTTGATCGTAAGCGTGCCCAGGTTGATCGGCGGCGCGGTGATGAGTGTCGAGCGCAAGCGGTCGTACACAATCGCGCCGACGATGGGACCCGTCACGGTGCCGTACCCGCCGAGCATAACCATCACCAACGCTTCAATCGAGCGGTGGAGTTCAAACGCGGGACCCGGCTCGATGATGCCGTTTTTGAAGAAAAAGATCGCGCCCGCGAGCGCCGGAAAAAACGCCGAAATGGTGTAGGTGAGCACTTTTAAGCGCGCGGGATCAATCCCCAACACCTGTGCCGCATCTTGGTCTTCACGGATCGCCATCAAGCCCAAGCCAAATTTGGATTTTTTGATCAGGAAACTCGCGGCGACGGTGAGCAAAGCCACGGCGACGATGCCATAGTATGCCAGTTGCCCGGCGTTCTTTGCGCCGCCGTAGGCATCGTAAACGGAAAAGTTAAAGAACATGCCAATCGAACCGCCGAATGGCTCGAAATTGGTAACGAAGGAACGCATCGCCTCGTTGATGCCAATCGTGGCGAGCGCAAAGTATGCGCCGCGCAAGCGTAACACCGGCACGCCAATCAGCAACGCCATCACGCTGGCGGCGATCCCGCCGCAGAGTGCGGCGAGGACAAAATGGAGTTGCAAACTTTGCATCAAGAAAAAAGCGATGTACCCGCCCGTGCCAAAAAACACAATGTGCCCAAAACTGACATAGCCGGTATAGCCCATAATGATATTCGTGCTCGACGCGAGAATGATCAACATCAGGATCAGGAAAAAGTCCTCGCGCAGGGACACGTTGTTGAGCGCGACCGGCGCCGCGGCGACGACGGCGATGACGACGAGCAACAGCCAAAAGGGGGCATTTGTCAAAGTCTTCATATCACCGCGCTCCAAAAATCCCGTTCGGGCGAACGAGCAGGATCAGTACGAACACGACAAATTCCAACACCGGCACCCAACTGACTGGAATGAAAATCGTCGTGATGCTTTCCAGCAAGCCAATGATGATGCCGCCGAACAACGCGCCGGTTGGATTGCCCAAACCGCCCAACACGACGATGACGAAACTTTTGGTTTCGAGACCGCCGCCGGAAAGCACGGTGAAGGAAAACAAGGTCGCCAGCAACGCGCCGGAGATCATCGCGAGCATAATGCCCAAGCCGAAACTCAACGCGAGCATCCAGGTCGAGTCAATCCCCATCAATTCGGCGGCATTGCGATTGTTGGCGACGGCGCGGATGGATTTGCCCTGCCGAGTGCGGTAGAGGAAAAAGTAGAGCGCGGCGGTGACGATGACGGCGATCACGACCGCCGTGACGCGCGTGCCGAGGATCGTCACGGCGCCGAACTGCAACGCGCCGAGACTCACATCCAAACCGCGCGGGCTGGTGCTAAAGATCACTGTCATCAAACCGGTGATGATCAAGTTGACGGCAAAGGTCGCCAGGAGCGTCGTCAACTCCGGCGCGTTGATGACGCGGTGCAGGGAGATAAAATACATCACCACGCCAAACGCAATGCCCAACACGGCAACGACAGGGAGCGTGAGATAGGGGTTGATCCCCAGCGCCTGGCTCATCACCAATACCGCGAACATACCGATCACGATCACGGGACCATGCCCCAGGTTGATCACCTTCATCACACCAAAGATCAACGTCAGCCCCATCGCCATCAGCCCGTACACAAACCCGAGCATCAAGCCGTCGAACGAAGAAGCAATCAGGGCTTCGAGATTCATTCACACCTCTTTGTGGAGTTAGTCGAATAGGCAAGCAGTCAATCAGTCGGGTAGTCGTCTGACTCATTCGACTACCCGACCGTTCGACTATTTGACTAATGGGCTATTTGCGCAGGATCGCATCCGCCGATTTGGCTTCGAGGGGCCACACGATTTGCGTGACGAGTGCGCCCGCGGCGTTTTTCTGCCACTGCATATACACCATATCGTGCGCGGCTTGCTTGCCATGCGTCTTGGCTTCGGTGCTGAACTGAATGACGCCGTAGAACGTCATCAATTTCATCTTGTCGAGCGCGGCGACGACTTTGGCGGGATCAATGCTGTCTGCGTCCTCAATCGCTTTTTGCAAAATCAAACCTTGCGCGTAACCGCCCGCCGAGTGATACGAGGGTTGCGATTTATACTTGGCGACGTACGCGTCGGTGAACGCTTTGGCGCTGAGACCATAGTACGGCAAACCCGCGGCTTTAGCCGATTCGGTGCTGTACGTCACCTGCGGCTCCCATTGGCTGGGCCCGATGATCGCGACCGCGGCATCGCCAATATCCTTGAACGTCGGCTCGGGGGGCGCGACGAGCAGGGACACGAATTTCACCGGCACTTTTTTCTCGAAGAGTTGTTTGGCAAACGTGGTGCCGTCCGCAAAATGACCGCCGCCCATAATTGCGTCGGGGTTCGTCGCGGTGATCTTGTTGATGAACGGCGCAAAATCCGTCGTGCCTGTGTCGTACCCTTCGTAGACAACCACTTCGTAACCCGCGCTCTTGGCGTAGGGTTGCAACGCTTGCGCGACCGAAGTCGAGAAGGAATCTTTTTCGTACACGATGGCAATCTTTTTGCCGTCGGGCACGAATTTTTTGAACATATCTACTGCGCCGGTCAGGTACCGGCTCGCGGGGGTGTACAGTTGGAAGGTTTTCTTAAAACCCTGCTCCATCGTGGCATCGTCCGCCGCGCCTGCCGTGATCATCACCTTGTCATTCTGTTCGGAAACGACCGCGGCGGCTTTCGCCAAACCGCTACTATAGGGGCTGAGCAAAAAGTCGGCTTTGTCTTCGTTGATGAGTTTCGTATATAACGCTTGCACCCGGTCGGTCTTGCTTTCATCGTCGTAGAATTTCATTTCCGGCATATAGAGCGTGCCGTCTTTCAATTTGATGCCGCCGGCTTTTTTCACATCGTCCAGCCACAATTGCAAACCTTCGGTCTGCTTTTGTGAGGCGACTTGTTGTGCGCCGGTTTGCGACGCGGTAAAGCCAATCAAGAGGCGTTTGGCTGCCCCAGCGGGAGCCGCGGCAGTGGTAGGCGCGGCGGGCTTGGGAGCTTCTGTTGCCTTGGGTGCCGCCGTGGGGGGAGCCGCTGTCGGCGCTGGTGTAGGCGCTGGCGCGCACGCGGCAAGCATTACCAACATCAGTAACCCGCCGAGAAATAACAGGTGAGACAACTTGCTAGACATCGTCTTCTTCTCCTTTTCGGATAGTTTCGCAACTTCGCGAACGAATTTGAGCGCATTTGCACGCGCGATAGACAAGACGGGACGGCAAACCCGACCATGCGCCATCATCACCCCTTGATGAATTTGCAGAATGAAAAAGACAAGGGCAGAAAGCAATCTAATGAGGAATTAAGGCGATTATACCAACTCGCCCTAAAAAATCAAGACCCATTCGCATCATTCCAACAGTCCCAATGGTTCTTCAATCCACTGCGCCAGCGTGTCCAAAAATTGCGCCCCGCGCGCGCCGTCCACGACGCGATGATCGCACGTAAGCGTGAGCGTCAGCATCGGTTGCACGGCGGGCGCGCCTTGCAACGCGACGACGCGCTCGGCGATGCGCCCCACCGCGAGAATTGCCGCCTGCGGCGGGTTGACGATGGCATTGAACGCGTCCACGCCGTACATGCCCAGATTGCTCAGCGTAAACGTGCCGCCTTGCAAATCCGTCAATTGCAATTTGCCGGCTTGCGCGCGCGCCACAACCTCGCGCCGCCGCGCGGCGATTTCGTTCAAGGTCAAGGTGTCTGCCCGAAAAATCACCGGCACGAGCAAGCCCGCGTCCGTTGCCGTCGCCAAGCCGAGGTTGACTTGCTCGTTGAGCGCGATTCCATCCGCGCACCACGCCGCGTTCAGGCGCGGGTGCGCGCGCAACGCAACCGCAACGAGCTTGACGAGCAAATCCGTGTAGGTGATTTTTTCCACCGCGCGTCTTTGCGCGCCGGCGCGCCACGCCGCCAAGCGACTCGCGTTCACCTCACGCACGAGGTAGAAATGCGGCGCGGTCGTCCAACTCGTCGTCATGCGTTCTGCCATCACGCGCCAGATCGTGGGGAGTGTGGAGTGGTCAGTGGGGAGTGTTGGTGGTTGGGTGGTTGGATGGTTGGTTAGTTGGATCGTTGGTGCGGACGGAATGTCGGATGCGATGATGGCACCGGCGGGACCTGAGCCATGCAGAGTGGCAAGGTCAATGCCGCGTTCGCTGGCAAGGCGTCGCGCTTTGGGGGATGACCTCACCCTCAACCCCCGTCCTTCGGACACCCCCTTCTCCCTCTCCTCAAGTTCAGGAGAGGGAGAAGGGGGACGGGGGGATGAGGGTGAGGTCAGGTACGCCATCACATCCGCTTTTTCGATTCGCCCGCCGGTTGGTTTCACGCGCGCGAGGTCAACGCCGTGTTCCTCCGCAATTTTGCGCGCGACCGGCGATGCGTGTAGAGACGTTAAATGTAACGTCTCTACCTTACCAACAATCAACGCAATCGTTTTGCCGACCGGCACCACATCGCCTTCGCGCGCGGTGATGTTTGTGAGCACGCCGCTCGCGGTCGCTTCGATTTCAACCGTGACCTTGTCGGTCTCGATTTCCATAATCGGCTCGCCCTTGTTCACAGCATCGCCTTCGCGTTTGAGCCAGCGCAAAATTTTTCCGGTGTCCTGCGCCATTTCAAGCGCGGGCATTATAAATTCGGTCGTCAAGTTTCCCCCAGTAGTCAGTAACCAGAAATCAGTAGTCAGAGATTCTGACTACTGGCTACTGACTTCTGACTACTCTATCCTCTTACCGCCGCCACCATCTTTTTCACATCCTCATTCGGTTCGGGGTCGTGCACGCGCGTTGTCGGAAGCGGACCGGTCGCCGTGTAATAGTGATGACCCGCGACCATCAAATCGTTTGCCGGAAAGCGCGTGATGATTTCGTGCCCGGTTTCAGTGACGACGATTTCTTCTTCGATGCGCGCCGCGCTCCAACCATCGGACGAGGGCCAGTACGTTTCGAGCGCGAACACCATCCCAGGTTTCAATTCGATGGGATGGTCAAGCGAGACGAGGCGACTGATGACCGGCTTTTCCCAAATCGCCAGACCAACGCCGTGACCGTACTGCAATGCGAACGCGGCTTCTTCGTTCGGAAATCCAAACTCGGTTGCTTTGGGCCACACCGATGCAACCTCACCAGTCGTGCGTCCAGGTCGAATCAAATCAATCGCGGCGTCGAGATAGTCGCGGCAACGTTTGTACGCGTCGGTCATCGCTTTCGATGCGTAGCCGATGACGAACGTGCGATAGTAGCACGTGCGATAGCCCATGTACGATTGCAAAATGTCGTAATACACTGGGTCGCCCGGGCGCAACATGCGGTCGGAGAAAACGTGCGGATGCGGATTGCATCGCTCGCCGGAAATCGCGTTCACCGCTTCGACGTACTCGGAACCCAGGTCGTATAACACTTTCGAGACGAGACCGACCGCTTCGTTCTCGCGCATCCCCGGTTTCATCGCGCGATAGAGTTCGTCGTACGCGGCGTCCACTTGCGCGGCGGCGTGTGTGATGAGCGCGATTTCATCCTGGGTCTTGATGAGCCGCGCATCGGACATTAACTGCTGACCGTCAACAATCTTTAATCCTTTTTTCTGGAGTTCAAACAAAATCGGCACTTCGGCAATGTCCACGCCGACCGGTTCTTTATCGAGTCCGCGCTCTTTCAACTCGACCCAGATTTTGTGCGCGACATCTTCCGCGCGTCCCATCTCCGGCGACATCGCGCCGCGCAAAAGTGAAATCCCAGGTCGCGAGCGTTTCTCGCCGAGCCAGGGCGCGTAGAGTTGATGATGCCGCGCCGCCGAACCAAAATCCCAAAGAATGGGCTCGTCGTTTTGCGGCAGGAGCGTGAAACGATTCATCTTGTCCTGCGCCCACGTGCCGATGTGCGTTGCGGTGAGATAGCGCACGTTGTTCATATCAAAGCACAACAGCGAACCCATCTCGGATGCTTGCAGTAATTGTTTCGTGCGCGCCACGCGCTCGCGGCGCAGGCGGTCGAAATCAATCCGCTGTTCCCAGTCCACTTGCATTGAGCCGTACGTTTTGATTGCCATTATTTCCTTTCTCCTTGAAAAACGTATTAGAACATCTTGAAATCCACACGCGCAAAGCCTGCGGAATCAAAAAGATCCCTGAAAAAAATATCCATGTCGTCCACAGCGTGAGCACAGTACTCGGGGGTAAGAACAAGAACCCCAGGTTCAGGAGAACTGTCGTCGCTGATGGAGATTCCCCACCCTTCGGAAGCAAGATATGCTAAACGCTTGCGGTCAACAGACAATTCGACTTTTCCAAGTGCGTGGACGATGCAATTTCTCACCTTGGACAGATCTTCAATCTTAATCCAATGTGATTGATCTATCGTAGGCACATTTGCTATTTTATGAAGATACGTCTTGCTCCGTTCAAGAATATCGCCCTTGAGATCTTTGAGGCGAACACTCAAACTTCGACGTTTTGCTATCTCATCACATAAGCCGGTCAGTTGATTTTCCAGAACCAGAAACAGTAAAACCATAAATGAATAGCGAAGAGACCGGGGAAACATGAAATCGTATGTCCAACGATAATAGTCGCCATTAATCTCCCAGATCAACTCCTTGTCAAACCCATCTTCGGGTTCTGCCTGTTGTTCAGCCCATTTGTCAAATCTATTGTACTCATCTTCTTGAACAGCCTTCAATTGTAATTCCATCTTCTTCTGATATTCGGTCAGGGCAGAAAGAATATTTTGAGTTTTGAGTCTAAAGGTTTCAATTTTCATTTTCTTTCCTACTCCCAGCATAATTTTTCCACACCAAATACCCAGTCGCCTCAGTCCCGCCAATCATCAACGTCGGCGTTCGCAAAATCAAACGATTGCCGGACAATTCGTAAAAACGTTTTTGGTCCACGCCGACCCAGTTCGGCAGTAACGCGCCGGCGAGGTGATGCGTGACGACGCGCGCGTTCTCGTCAATCGAGTACGTGCCAAAGTACGCTTGATAACCCTGAAACGCAGATTGAATTTGTTCCAGTGTCCCGCCCAATCGGTCGGCGATTTCAAATTGCGGGCGCAAGCGTTGCATAATTTGCACCGACATATTGCCCGCCGCATCGTACATCAACATGCCCGCCGGATTTTCGCCGTACAACGGAATCACCGCGCCACTCACACGCCGATATTCCGCCGAAATCAATTTCCACGTGCCGATAAAATTTTCTCCCGGCATCATCATCTCCTGCTTAACCACGAATAACACGAATACACACGAATAAAAAACAAAAAATAAATTCGTGAAGATTCGTGTTATTCGTGGTTCATTTTCCGCACAACCTCTTCGCCATCTCAAAAACCATTTGCTCCGTCGGCACGGTCACATCTTCGAGCACCGGCGAGAATGGCACCGGCACATTCATCGCGCCCATGCGTTTGACCGGCGCATCGAGATAATAAAACGCGCCATCGGCGATGACCGACGCGATTTCGGCGGTAACGCCGTACTGCTCGTAACCCTCGTCAATCACGATTGCGCGCGACGTTTTCTTTGCCGACTCGATGAGCGTTGACGTGTCGAGCGGCAAGGTTGTGCGCGGGTCAATCACTTCAGCGCTCACACCGATTTTCGCGAGCAAGTCCGCCGCGCCAAGCGCGACCTGCACCATCGAACTTGTGGCGACGAGCGTGATGTCGTTGCCCGCGCGTTTGACGTCCGCGACGCCAAACGGAATCGTGTAATCATCACTCGGCACGACGCCCTTGAGTTTGTACATCATCTTGTCTTCAAAAAAAACAACCGGGCTGTTGTCGCGAATTGCGGTTTTCATCAAGCCCTTGGCATCGTACGGCGTCGAAGGAATCGCAACTTTTAATCCTGGGATGTGGCTGACCCACGCGTGCAAACTTTGCGAGTGTTGCGCGGCGGAGCGTCGCGTCGCGCCCATCGTCGTGCGAAACACCATTGGCACAGAGAGTTTGCCGCCGGACATGTAATGTACTTTCGCGGCTTGGTTTGCGATTTGATCCATCACGAGTCCGAGAAAATCGCCGAACATAATGTCCACGACCGGGCGCATCCCGGTCATCGCCGCGCCGACACCGATGCCGGAAAACCCAGGTTCAGAAATCGGCGTATCAATCACGCGGTCGCGTCCAAATTCTTCGACCAAACCCGACAACACCTTGAATGGCGTCCCGGCTTCGGCGACATCTTCGCCGATGATGAACACGCGCGCATCGCGGCGCATTTCTTCGGCGAGCGCCTCACGGATGGCTTCGGCAAAAGTGAGTTCACGGTCATGCATTCGATTCTCCACCAACGAAAAAATTTAACCGCAAAGACGCCAAGAGCGCAAAGAAAAAATTTTTATCTTGGCGTTCTTCGCGCCTTTGCGGTTCAAAATCATGCGTATACATCTTCGTTGACCTCGCGCACATCCGGGAACGGCGCATCGAGCGCGAACGCGACGCCGGTTTCGACCTCGGCATTCACCTCGGCGTCAATGCGCGCAATCACGCTCGCATCGGTGAGTTTTTGCGCAATGAGGCGCGTCGCAAGAATCGTGAGTGGGTCACGATTCGCGCGCCAATCGGCTTCTTCATCTTTCGCGCGATAGTACGCGCGATTAATGTCGCCGACGTGATGCCCGTAATAACGATACGTGTTGCATTGCAAAAATGCCGGACCCTCGCCGCGTCGCGCGCGTTCAACTAATTTTTGCATCGTCGCATAAACGGCGTGCACATCTTGCCCGTCTACGATTTCGGTGTGAATGCCGAATGCTTGTGCGCGTGCGATAAATTCGCCCGCGGCGGTTTCGGTGTGATGCGTGTACTCGCCGTACAAATTATTTTCGCACACGTAAATCACCGGCAATTTCCACAACGCCGCCATGTTCGCGACCTCGTAAAATAATCCTTGCCCCAACGCGCCATCGCCAAAAAAGCACACGGCGACCTGACCGCTCTTGCGCATCTTTGCCGACATCGCCGCGCCGGTCGCAATGCCCATGCTTCCACCGACAATCGCGTTCGCACCCAGGTTGCCGGAATCCGGGTCGGCGATGTGCATCGAGCCGCCCTTGCCGCGACAATAGCCGGCTTCTTTGCCGAGCAGTTCGGCAAACATGCGGTCCACCTTCGCGCCTTTGGCGAGACAATGCCCGTGTCCGCGATGCGTGCTCGTAATGTAATCGTCGCGCTTCAACGCTTCGCACACGCCAACGGCAACCGCTTCTTCGCCGGAATAAAGATGCGCGAGACCTGGCATTTTCGCGCTCTTGTAAAGCTCATTCACTTTTTCTTCGAACGCGCGAATCTTTGCCATCTGTTCGTACATGTGCAGAGATTGTTCGAGGTCTATGTGTTCGGTCATTCGTTGACTCCAAAACGTAAAACGTGAAACGTAATGACGCTTTACGTTTTACGTTTTACGTTTTATTCCACCCCACTCATTTGCGCCAACGCGCGAAACATCACCGCAAAATCTTCTTTCGCGAATCCCATGCCGCGCGCGGTCGTGAGCATTTCGTTCGTCGTCGCCGTCGTCGGCAAAGGCACATCGAGTTGGCGACCCAGTTCGAGCGCGAGCAACATGTCTTTTTGCATCATGTTCACATCGAACCACGCTTCGTCCGGTAATTTGAGTGCGAAGGGCCCGCGATACTTGATCATCGGCGACGCAATGACGCTGTTCAACATCACCTCGACCGCCGTCTGGCGTGCGATGCCGGATTTTTCGGCGATGAGCACGCCTTCACTGAACGCGAGCATTTGCACGGCGAGCGAAAGGTTCACGGCGATTTTCATCGTGACCGCGAGTCCGTTCACGCCAACATAATTTACTTTAGGACCAATCGCGAGCAGAACCGGTTTGATTTTTTCGAATGTGGCTTGGTCGCCGGCAACCATCAACGACACGTTGCCTTGTTCGAGCGTGATGACACTGCCCGACACCGGGCAATCGAGCATGTGCGCGCCGAGCGCGGCGACCTGGTTTGCGATTTCGCGCGACGCCGCCGGGCTGACCGTGCTCATGTCCACGAAAATTTTTCCGGGCAATAGTCCGGCGAGAATGCCATCGTTGCCGTTCACAACGGCGCGTAATGCTTCGGTGTTCGTCACCATCGAGAAAACAATGTCGGATGCTTGCGCCACCGCGCGCGGACAATCGCCCCACTGCATCCCAGCGTCGAGCAACCATCGCGCTTTCGCTTGCGTGCGATTGTAACCAGTAATGGTGTGCCCCGCGTCGAGCAACCGTTTGGCAATGCGACTGCCCATCACACCGAGTCCGATAAATCCCAGGTTTGCCATTTGTGTCTCCTTGATTCAGTGGACAGTGAGCCAGTAAAACAGTAACCACTGTCCCACTGTCTTACTGCCTTAGGGTTCGTAAAAAAATAACTTCCCGTATACCACTGTCGCGTCACCCAAGTTGTCATTCTGAGCAAAGCGAAGAATCTCGGATCGCTACGCGCGAGACCCTTCGCTTCGCTCAGGGTGACATCCGGGAAGTTATTCTTTTCCAGACCCTTACTGTTGACTATCTTTGCGTACTTGTTTGAGATGTGCGCGCATCGCGTTGCGCGCCGCGTTCGCGTTGCGATGTTCAACCGCGCGCAAAATTTGCTTGTGGTACACCTGCCCGCGCTGGGGAGCGCCCGGTGTGTTGAAAATCCGCCCGCGATTTTCACGCAGTAAATCCACAATCGGATCGATCAGCGTCGCAATCAAATTATTTTGCGTCGCTTGCGCGAGCGCGAGGTGAAACGCCAGATCGGCTTCGATGTACGCGTCCGCATCGTCCAACGCCGCATCCATCGTTTCAATCGCGCGCCGCATCGCTTCGCAGGCGGGCTTGGACGCGCGCACCGCCGCGAGCGCGGCGATTTCCGGTTCGAGGATCGCGCGCACCTCCGCCAAATCTTTCGCCCCGTCGGTTGCGCCGACCTTGAGCATAAAGTCGAGCGAGTGGCGCACCGCACGCCCAGTCCGGTCGGCGATAAACGTGCCGCGCCCGGGCGCGATTTCGACCAACCCTTTTTGTCGAAGCGCTTTCACCGCCTCGCGCACCGCCGTGCGGCTGACGCCAAACTGCCCGGCGAGGTCGCGTTCCGCCGGTAACCGATCCCCGACCCTGAGTTCGCCCTTGACGATCTGCTGTTCGATTTGCTCGACGATTTGCTCGTAGAGTCGCCCGGTGTGAATGTGAGAATACATGGCATTGATCCAATAGGTGTGGTGGTATGATGTCTAGACCATTATACCAAAACGCACACGCCTGTCAACGGGGTTCGCCCAACAAAAAAGGCGAAGCCCCACACACCGCTTCGCCTTCAATCCTTACGCGCTTATGCTTGTAAATGCGTTTTGTAGAACGCGATCAGGCGCGCCCACGCATCTTTTGCCGCCGCTTCATTGAAACGCGGACCCGAATCGTTGAAGAACGCATGACCCGCGCCGGGATAAATCTTGGACTCGAACGACTTGCTGTGTTTCTTCATCGCCGCTTCAAGCGCGGGCACGCCCGGCGTGATGGAAGAATCTGTTTCGCCGTAATTGCCGATCACCGCACCGGCAATCTTCTGCACATCGTCAATGTTCGCCGGATTGCGTCCGTAAAACACAATCGCCGCGTTAATGTCTTTGCTGTTGATCGCCGTCAGCAGGGAATTCGCCCCGCCCCAGCAAAAACCGACGACGCCGAATTTCGGCTTGACGAACGACAACGTTTTGAGGTAGGCAATGGATGCGAGCAGATCCGCATCCACCTCGCTTTGCTTGAGCGCGTTGATCGCTTGGGTCGGATCGGCGGGCGGCGCAAATTTCGGCGTGCCGCCGGCGCGCGAGAGCAAGTCCACACCCAGCGCGACGTACCCCAGGTTGGCAATGCGCCGCGTCACGTCAATGATGTGATCGGTCAAGCCGCGATTCTCGTGAATCACGATCACGCCGGGAAACGGTCCCCCAGTTTTCGGTTTGGCGAGAATCGCGCGCATCTTGACCTCGCCGCTCGAATAGTTCACCTCGGACGAATCCACAACCGCCGCTTCGATGTAACCTGGGATCATACTTGCGACGGGCGTGGGCGGCGGCGTGGCGCTGGGCCCCGCGGGCGATGCCGGCGGGCGCGTCGCTGTGACGCCGGGCGTATTCGTCGCCGCGGGCGCGCTCGTCGCGGTTACCGGTACGCGTGTGGCAGTCGCGGATGGCGCAACAGTCGCGCTGGGTGCGCTCGTCGCCGTCGCGGGAATCGGCGTGGCGGTTGGAACGACGGCGGGCGAACACGCGGTCAGCAACGCTTCCGCCGCGCTCACCGTGCCGAGCAACAACACCGCGCGCTGGAAAAACTCGCGGCGGTTCATCGCGCCGTGTTCCCACTCGCCAACGAGAAAATCAAGCTCGGGATTTTTCGAATCAGTATGATTGTGCATCTTGTCCTCCTCAAGGTTGAACGAATTTGCGCGCATTTTACTGGCAGTGCAACACGCGCGTCAATGGGGCTACCACATCATTTCGTAAAAAATTGGTTTGACATTGAACGGAGGGCGCAGCGACAACAACCGCACGATACGCCAAAGATTCAGTGGGAGCGGCACAACGCAACGGGACGAGCCATTGGCTCGTCCCGTCAACACTCTCACTTTGCCAGCGTCGTGATCGTGATTTGTCCCAGTGGCGCGGCAGACAGCGGCGCGACACGGTTCGTCGCATACACCGGCAACACGCCGATCACCGCGTCGTCTTGCGGCTGAAACAAGCCCAGCCGCAACGTATACGTGCCCGGCACGATTTTCGGCTCCAGCGGCAACACCCAGTTGTCGCGTTTGTACTTGCCGGGGGACCACCGTTGCAACGGGTACTTGGCGTTGAACGGCTCGCGCTCAAGCCGCTGGGCAACCTTGCCGTTGCGGTCTACCAACTCGACGCGCCAGCGCACCGGCATCGGCGGGGGATACAGCGATTGCGTGTACGTCGTCACGATCACCGTTTCGCCCGGCGCGAACGTCGTTTTCGGAATGCTGTACCCCAGCAA
>CAIKBD010000291.1 GCA_903825565.1 uncultured Anaerolineales bacterium
TTCCAGGTCCCAATTTTCCAATTTGAAATAATTTGCGATGGCTTCCGCCACACCGGGACGCGAAAACTCAAAGACGAAATAATCGCGGTCGGTGGGGTCGAGCTTGGTCATCATTCTCGGCGGATACACCGTGTCAATCACGTTTGGCGCGTCGCTGAGAAACAGAGTGGCAACCGACGTGTTTTGAAATAATTTCCACTGCGGTTTTTGTTCGTAGAGTTTGTCGAGATTTTGACCGGGCGTGTATTTCAGATCGGCTTCCATCCGCACGTAACCCAGGATGCGTTCGGGATGATCGGACACCATCACACTGGAGATGAGCGTGCCCCAATCATGCCCGACGACGAAAAATTTCTGTGCGCCCAGCGCGTCCATCAGCGCAAAAGTTTGATCGGCAACGTGATGCCAGTTATAGTTCAAGTCGGCGGAGGTTGAACGGCCATAGCCCTTCATGTCCGGCACGATGTAATGGAAGGATGGATCGAGCAACGGCAGAACACGATGCCACGAGTACCAACTTTCCGGTAGACCATGCAACAAAAGCACGGGAGTGCCATTCGGGTTGCCCGCTTCGACATAATGCCAATGCACGTTGCCCGCATCCATATATTTGTGCGTGAATTTCGCGTCAATGGCGTCATGCTCGGCTTGATGGCTGGCGCGGAACGCCGCATTCTTATCCGCGAGTTGCCTGAGTTGCCACTGGGGATAGAGCCACGCCACGACTGCCCCCAATGCGCCAGCGATCACCAGAATCAGTGCGATCCGTTTCAAAACCTTGCTCATTCGCGTGTGTCCTCGATTTATTGCAGTGATGCGCCGATTATATGTCGAATGGTCGTTAGGTCAAAGCCGGTGATCAAGTCTTGTCCAGCCGTGTGGCAACTCGGTGCACCGAGTTGCCACACGGACTAGATTCATCGCGCGGTCAGCGTGTACGTATACTCCACCTTGCCATTTTTGCGTTGCGCGTTTTCGTCTTGCGGCAAATACGCGCGCACATAATCAATCGTCACCTGGGATGGCGACACCGTGACACGCAAATGACCGGGGCTGGGTAGCACATCGCCCGTCACATAGCCGTACTGTTTCGCGCTATTGCTCTGATCGAAACGCGCCGCGCTCGGTTGGGACACTTCTTGGTACACAATGCCATCGAGTTCTTGCTTGACGAAAAGATGGTCGTGTCCGTGAAAGACCGCATTGACCTTGTTGGCGACAAGCAATTGATGAATCGGCATCGCCCACCCCGGACGTTTTGCCGCGAACCCATCACTCCCATCCGCGTTCTTGCCGCCCCACTCGAAAAATTTGGCGACCTCGACCCCGCCGCGCCCATCCTTGTCCAACCCGCCGACAAGTTGATGGATGAAAACAAATTTCCATTTCGCGCGACTTGTCTCCAAAGTTTTTTTGAGCCACTGGTACTGCGCCGCGCCGAGTGTCGGATTCCAATTGTCGGACGTGTTGCCGCGCGTTGCCGGCGTAGACCAGTACGGATCGAGCACGACAAAAAGCGCGTCGCCCCATTCCCAGCCGTAATAATTTTGTAACGCGCCGACATTTTTATCCGGCGTCGCATTGCCGCTGTAAAAATCGTTCGGCGTCGGATTCGGAAAAAATTGTGTCCGCATTTTTGCCGACCACACTTGCATATCGTTCGCTACGTTGCCGCGCCCTGAGCGCGAGTCGAAGGACGTTTCGCCATCGTGATTGCCGATGACGAGAAACAACGGCGAGGGCGCGAGCGTGCCGAAGAAATAGCGTTGCGCGAGATACTGTTTTTGCGCGGCGGTGTACGGCTGATACTTGTCCGTCATAAACGTATCGCCAAGGTCGATCAGGAAATCGGGCTTGTCGGCAACCATATTCGCTAGCGTCCGCGCGTAGACATCGAGACTGCTGTTCGAATCGAGGTGCGAGTCGGCTTGGATGTCGAAGGTGAACGTCGCGCCGGGGACACGTTGCGTGTAAAACGTTTTTTCCGCGAGCGCGGCGAACGCGCCGGCATTGCCCGCGCGATAAAACACTTGATAAAAATACTGGGTGTTGGATTGCAATGGCTCCAGCAATATTTCGACGGGCTGATTTTTCGTCAGCGCGCGCGTCGTCGTCTTGTTGAAATGCGCGCCGGCTTGCGTGCCAAATTCGATGTACACTTCGCTGTCCTGATTCGCCAGCACGCTCGCCGTGATTGCGCGTTGCGTTGGGCGACCCAGAACCACATCCACCGGATGCGCGGGCACATCGAGCGACAAGCTTTGCGACGCATCGCTTCCGCCGTTGCTTTGCGGCGTTTGCCTTGCCGGCGGATTTTGCGGCGAGGGTTTTGCCTGCGGTGTGTTTTGCGGTTGCGGCGCGCGCGTGCCTTGATTCCTGCCGCCTGGTTGTTGCGCTGGCGGCTTTGGGTTTGCCGATGCTTCCGGCGCAACCGTCGCCGTTGCGCTTGCTTGTGTTGCGGGCGAATCAGGTGTCGGTGATGACGACGATGCTTGCGTCGCGCACGCGGTCAACACAAACATCACAACCAGGATCGCAAAAATATGTTTTGCCATTTCCAACTTCCAATCTCCAATCTCTAATCTCTACTTGCTTTTCGGTGTGACCGTGTATGAGAATGCCACCTCGCCGGTCTTGCGCCCATTCGTTTCATCTTTCGGCAGATACACGCGCACGTACTCGACCTGGGTTTGCGCGGGTGACACATTCACGCGCACGTAACCGCTGTTTGGAAACTTATTCCCGGTCTTGTACGCGTCCTCATTCTCCCACGAGTAAAACGGATTCGCCGGTTCGGGCAGAGATTGATAAATCACCCCATCGAGTTCTTGCTTGGCGAAAATGTGATCGTGCCCCTGAAAGAAAATCGTAACGCCATTTTTCACCATCAATTGATGAATCGGCAATTCCCAGCCCGGACGACGCACGGCAAAATTCGCCGCATCGCCCCACTCGAACTGTTTCGCCAACTCGATGCCGCCGCGCCCGGTGCCGAGCACGTGATGCGTGAACACGAATTTATATTTCGCGTTGCTCTG
Source organism: uncultured Anaerolineales bacterium (assembly GCA_903825565.1). Taxonomy (GTDB): domain Bacteria; phylum Chloroflexota; class Anaerolineae; order UBA4142; family UBA4142; genus CAIKBD01. The sequence continues at coordinate 3,039 of CAIKBD010000291.1, forward strand.
TTCGAGCGTTTGCTTGAACCATTTGTATTGCGCGTCGCCGAGCGTAATGTCCCACATGTTGCCGCGCTTACTTCCGCCGCCCAGCACATTGTCCACCGCAACGGATGAATGCCAGTACGGATCAATCACGACGAACAACGCATCGCCCCACGTCCACGCGTAATAATCGCGGAGCAAACCAATGTGCTCGACTGTCTGCGCGTTGCCGCTGTAAAAATTGTCCGGCGCGGGTTGCGGATAATATGTGTTGCGCGCGACCTGCGCCCACACCGCGACATTGTTCGGCGAGCCATTCAGGTTTGCCATTGCCGCTTGCTCGTGATTGCCGTTGACGAGAAACAGCGGCGACGTACTCCCGATCAATCCCAGGTATTCGCGTTGCAGAGTGTACCGTTCGGTGACCGTGTTGACGTTGATCGTCTTGAGCGTGTCCACGCTGAAATCGTCGCCGATGAGCAGATAAAAATCCGGCTGATCGCTTGCGGCAGTTTGCAATGCGCGCGTGTACAGCGCGGGATCGAATTGCTTGCCCTGTCGTTCGGGATGCGAGTCGCCTTGAACTGAAAACGTGAACGACGAGCCGGGTGTGCGTTGCGTAACAAACGAATGCTCGATGCCGGTTGCGAATTGCGCCGCCCCCGGTTGGCGATAACGCGCGCGATAAAAATAGCGTGTGTTCGGAGCGAGCTTGTCCATCAGCGATTCAATCGGTGCGTTCGCGTTCGCAGTAACCTGTGCCGTTTGATTCGTGAAATTGCCGGATGCCGTGCCGTACTCGAAATAGATTTCCAGATTTTTCGCGGGCACGATATTTACCGTGACCGAGGTATTCGTCGGGCGACCCAGGATTTCGGTGGCGAAAAAATCCGGATTGTGCACGGGTGCGGGCGTGGGTTGCGGTTTTTGATTTTGCGGTTTCGCAACCGGCGTTGGCGCGATGGTTGTGGCTTGGGCGATTACAGTCGGTGGCGGTTTCGGCTCTTTGGCTTTCGCGGCGGCGGTCGGCTTGGGCGCATCGGGCAGATTCGTCGGCACCGAGGTCAGTCCCGACACGCTGGGCGTCGCACACGCGCTCATCAACGCAAGCAATAAAATCAAAAATCCAATCGGCAGACATTTGCGTGCAAACATATTTTCTCCCGTTTTCAAGATGAATTGGACGCGGACGAGCGCGGACGAACGCGGACAAAACTTTATCCGCGTTCGTCCGCGTCCAAAATCTTTCGTGCGATTTCTGCCACCGATTGTAAGGGCAACTTGTTCAGAAGTTGTTAAGATGCGGAAAAATCCTGGTCAATAAAAAAACGAGGACAGGTTTGCCGCCTGTCCTCGTGCCAATTTTACGCCTCACTCAGTCTGAGCGCGATATTCCGCTTGTATCCGCGCTGGAAAACCAGCGTGACCCAGAGCGAACCCAGCGCATCCACAATGCCAATCGTTTCGTGCCCGCCAACCCACACCGGGCGCACGCCGATTTCGGCAATCAGTTTTTCGACGATGGAGCGCGCCGCATCGTCCTTGCCGCAATAAAAGTGGTCAACGGAATTTGCACTCGCTTGCTCAAACACTTCCCAGCCGAGCGAATTGAACGCACGATAAACGCGCGCGGTCGGCACGGCATCTAAAATCGTTTTGAGATTGTTGACGACGGGCGCGCCGAAACTGTTCGTCGCATCCATAATGATTTTGCCGGCGAGCGCGTTCGCATTCGTCTTGACCGTTTCGGCAACCGCGGCGAACGGCAGTGAAATCAAAACAACCTCGGCATCCTTTAGCGCGTGCGGCACCGTTTCGATTTCGGCATTCGGCAGACTGGCGCGCAATGCTTGCGCTTTGGCGCTGTTCGCATCACGCGTACCAAACACCACGCGGTGTCCTGTCTTTGCCCACTTGATGCCCATCGTCCGGCCGATGTTTCCTGCGCCCAGAATCGCAATGTTCATTTTATCCTCCTCAGGTTTCTTGCGAATATAATCCCACCAAGCGCGCCATCAAGATGGCGATGTATAAAACACCAATGACCATTTCAACATTAGCGACGGCGCGCGCCCACGGCGACACCGGTAATATGTCGCCATATCCCGTCGTCGTCAAGGTGACCAAACTAAAGTAGATGAACTGTTGCCAAAAAACCGGCTGACCCATCCGCGCATTATCGGCAAACGAACCGGGTTGAAGCAATTCCAGCGTGCCATAGATCGGCACAAACAATGCGCCGAGCAAAATGAACACGGTGATTGCCGCGAGCAACACATCGCGATTGACCGCGCGCTTGCGAAAGATGTACCGCAACAAGAGATAAACAATCGTCGCTTGAAAGGGGAGCAACGCGAGATAAGTCGCCAATGTTTTTAATCGATCGGTGGAATCCAGCGCGTAAACGACTGAACACACCAGCCAAATCAGCGCGGTGCTCAATGCCGCGAGCAAGTGAGGACGGCTGTCACTGGCAACCAGGATGCCGGCGATAAACATTCCTGCGTACAGCAATTGGTAGACAATCAAATTGAACGTCGCACCGCTGATGGTAATCGGATAAATAAAGTGAAGCAACGCGACCAGGATCAGCAAATAGATCACACGCCCATGCACGGTATCGGAGTCAGACGTTTTGCCAGTGCGGACCAGTTCGAAAATTTTGCGAATCCAATTCATCGCGTGCCATTATGCTGAGGTCGCCGTATCTTGTCAAGCGCGATTTCTCGTTGTGCTTGACAAAAACTATGTGGAATAAAAACCACGCGCAAGATTTTTTCCTCGCGCGTGGTCGCTTGTGTCTGACTATTTTCGCGCATAGGTCACATTCAACTCGGCACTCGCAAGCGTGATGTCTTTGATCGCGGCGAGCAACGCATCGCGGTTCACTTGCGCGGCAGGCACGGCAAATTGCGGCTCCGCCGACAGCGCGTAAACCGTGTACGTATAGATTTTTTCGCCCGCGCCTTTGGAGCACGGCGGCGAAAATTCGAGTTTTTTGTTCACGCTATTGTTGCCGAGTTTACCAATGCCGCGCATGTTTTTCGAAAAACTCGTGACGTTCGCTGGGATGTTGTAGACGACCCAGTACCAGTGCGGCGTAATTTCCGGCGGAATGTGATGCATCACCACCGCGAAACTTGTCGTTTCACTTGGCGCGCCGCTCCATTCGAGTGGCAAAGTCGCGCTCGAACCATCACACGTGTAATCGCGCGGCAACGCACCGCCTTCAACAACTTCGGAACTACGAAGCACAAACTTGGTTGATTGCGCCGTTGGGACGACAGTTGTCGTCTTGGTCGGTGAAACAGTCGGCGGTGCAGTGGGTGCGATAGTCGGTGCGCTCGAGCACGCGCTTGCCAAACCCAGGATCACAAACAACAACCCGATCACAATTCTTTTCTTCATCATGTCTCCACGATTTTACGGTTTGGGTTTGCTCGGTGGCGTGAATGGCAAACTCGTGATTGCTCCTTTCGAGGTCAAGGTTTTGCCGGTGAGCGCCGGGTGAGTTGCGTCGTACCGATACGCGCGAAACATCGAATTGGTCATCGGGTAATTGTCCGACAAAACGGTGAACGCGCCGTCGCGTGTGACCGGGTTGATGTACTCCCAAACCAGTTCGCCGCCCATCGTCACTTCAAACATTTGCCCGGTCGTGGACGCGCCGATCAACGTGTTACCATTCGGCAAGCGTTGCGCGCTCGAACCGATGTGACTGAAAAATGAGGTGTTGTCCTTGGAACTGTACGTCCACACAATTTGATTCGACGTTTGTTTGGGTTGCTTGTGGGTGTTCTGCGCGTCTGGCGAAACCCAGCGATAATATCCGGCGCTCGGTGGATTGACATATTGCCCGGTGTCTTGCTTGCTCGCATTGAGGTACGCATTGATTTCAAAAATGTACGATTGCGGTGTGCGCTCGAAAAGATATTGCCCATTGTTGAACACGAGGAAATGTCCCGCGCCGGGCAATCCTGGTTTGATCCATTGGATATCGTGACTGCCGCCGATCTGTTTGTTGCCGGTCGTCGAAGATGTCCAATCTTGCAAGATCGAGGGCGGGTCGCCTTGTTTGTAGCGCGCGGGATCGCCGAACCGGTACAGAAAATCGCCCGTCGCGCTTGCCGCGAGTTTGAGACTGCCTGCCGGATCATTCGGCAAAAATGTTTTGCCGTGATCAATCACATAAAATTCGCCTTGCACCGAGTTGATGACGATCTGATCCAGGTCAGGATTATAGTCGAGCGCGTTGCAATGCAACCAATCTTTGCGCACGGGGCGACCCGGTAAATTGAGATTCAACTTGCCGGGATAATCGGCAATCGTTTTGCCTGAGCCGACGTAATTCGGCTTGCTCGGATCCACATCCTGAATCGTGTGGTCGAGGAAAAACCATTCCCACACGACCTTGCCTTGCATATCCACTTCGACAATCGCATCCATCTGCGCGCCGGTGTACGGCGCGTTTTTCGGATCGCATCCGGCGGCGAGGCATTGCTCGTTCGTAATGTCGCGGTTCGCGATGTAGAGCGTGGTGAACGCGTTGAGCTGTTTGTTCCAGATGCGCGTGAAATCGTGATGCGGATGATAGTCCTTGCGCGTCTCGCGATAATCCCAAATCGTGTTGCCATTCCAATCGAGTTCGCGCAGACCGGCAAAACCGCTGGGGTCATCGGTCGAGGCGTCGAGCAAATTACCATTGTCGAGAAAGCGCGGATTCGTGCCGAGCTTCCACGTGTTGACGACGTTGCCTTCCATATCAATCAGATAGCTTGTGCCCGCCGCGCCGAACAAGGTATAGCCATTGTACGCTTTGGTCTTGTCCCAGTAACGCATTTCGGTCGTGTGTTGCACCGTCGTCGCGCCGCCAAGCATTCGTCCCGAATTGGTGGATGGCGGAGGAGCGGGTTTTTCGGCGGGCGCTGGTTTGCTTGCCGGCTGATTGGTTGAAGCACACGCGCTCAAGAGTACGATTATCAGCAACCAGAAAATATTTTTTGTTTGCATCGCGATTTGCTCTACTTTTCCAACACGCCACTGGGCGTCAAGGTTTTACCAACCAGACCTGGGTAGGTGGGCGCGTAACGATACACGCGAAACACGGCATTCATCAACTCGCCATCGCGCACCGGGTCGGTGGGAATGCCGGCGTTCTTGGCTAACGCGCCATTCGTGACGACCGGGTTGACGTACTTCCAAACCACTTCGCCGCTCGCTATGACTTCGATGAACGTGCCGTGCGTGCCATCGTCAATCAACGTGTTGCCATTCGGCAAGCGTTGCGCGCCGGAAATTGCGCCCGCGAAAAGTGAGCTGGGTGGATTCGCTTTGTATGACCACACAAATGTTTTGGGACCGAACGCTTGACCGGCAACAATGGAATAATTTCCTTTGGCATCCACGGGCGGCGTGAACTCGTCAATCGTCGAATAGTTGCGCCCTAGTGTCGTAACTTGAAAATCTTGCGGGGTTGGGGTATGCTCGTGGCATGCAAAAACGAGCCATCCATCTCCAACCTCCAGAACGCGATCAACTCATTGCGTTGGTCAGCAAAGGACACAACCAAGCCAACGTCATCAA
>CAIKBD010000292.1 GCA_903825565.1 uncultured Anaerolineales bacterium
CTGGGCTGAACTCGTCCGCGCCAAACCGGACGGCTACTATGTCGCCGGCATCAATTTGCCGCACATTGTTTTGCAACCGCTACAACAAGAGAGCGGTTACAAAACAGACCAAATCGTGCCGGTGGTCTTTTTCCAACGCACGCCCTTGGGTCTCGCCGTGTTGAGCAACAGCCCGTACAAAACGCTGAAGGAATTTATTGACGCCGCCAAAGCCAAACCCGGCGAAATCACTATCGGCGGTTCGGGCACTTTTTCCGGGCATCACGTTGCCACGCTTCGCTTGCAAAAACTCGCCGGCGTAAAGTTCAACTACGTTCCATTCACCGGCGCGGCGCCGCAAATGACCGGCTTTTTGGGCGGGCACGTCGTCGCCGTGATGGCGAACTCGGATGATCTCGTCAAGTACAAAGATCAGATTCGCATTTTGGGTATGGCGGACGCGGAACGGTTCCCCGCATTACCCGATGCGCCCACGCTCAAAGAAGGCGGCGTGGACATGATCGAAGCGATTGATCGCGGCGTCGGCGCACCACCCGGCACACCCGATTACGTCGTCAAGAAACTCGAAACCGCTTTCCTCGAAATCGTCAAGAGCCAGGATGTTGTTGCGGCGATGAAAAAGGAGGGCTTTGTCCCGTTGGCGATGGGCGCAAAGGAAAGCTTAGAGCACGTTAAGAAAATGACCACCGTGTATTCGGAATTGGTCAAGGACATTAAATAACCGTTCATCCATTCGTCGTCTAGGCGAAATGTTGGTCGTTTCGTCTAGACGACGATGCGACGCGGGGCTAGTCAGGAGGTTACGCCTTGATCAAAACCCTACGCGCGGGCGATACCGCCGCCGGCATTTTTCTGAGCGGCGTCGGCGTGATTGCTTTGCTCGCTTCTATGCAAATTGCTTCAAGCATGAGCGGGATGCTGCACCCGCGCACCTTGCCAGTGATCCTGAGCATTTTGCTCATCCTCGGCGGCGCATGGCTAGTTCTCCGTGCTCGCGCTCCACAGTACACCGACAAGCCCATCGAATGGCCCGATCCCGCTGGCTGGAAACGCTGGGGGCTGGCGCTGGCGTTTATGGCGAGCTATGCGCTCTTGATGCCGGGACTCGGATTTCTGTTGACGACGTTCCTGTTCACTACAACATTCATCGCCTACTTTGGCAAATACAAAATCTGGGTAGCGTTCGCTTGGGGCTTGGGCACAGTCGGATTTATCTACGTGCTTTTCGTCTGGCTGTTGCAAATGGATTTCCCGGCGGGACCATTCCCCTTTTAATCGGAGACGCACAAAAACATGGATGCCTGGAATATGCTGTTGCAAGGATTTGGCAGTGCGCTCAGCCCGATTAACTTGCTCTTTGCCCTGATCGGTTGCATCGCCGGCACCCTCGTCGGCGTTTTGCCCGGCTTGGGGCCCACTGCCGCGATTGCAATGCTCTTGCCACTCACCACCATGTTGCCGCCCGCACCGGCAATCATTATGATGGCGGCAATTTATTACGGCGCGATGTACGGCGGTTCGACGACGGCGATCCTCGTCAACATTCCCGGCGAAGCATCGTCGGTGCCGACCGCACTCGACGGCTACCAACTCAACTTGCAGGGACGCGGCGGACCCGCGCTCGGCATTTCGGCGATCTCGTCGTTCGTCGCTGGGACGCTGGGTGTCCTCGGCTTGACCTTCTTCGCGCCCTTGTTGTCGCAAGTGGCGCTGGCGTTTGGACCCCCGGAATATTTCGCGCTCGCATTCCTGGGTTTGTCGCTCATCATCTCGCTGTCGGGACGCGCGCTCGTCAAGGGCGTGCTCGCCGCCGCGTTCGGCTTGCTCATTTCGATGATCGGACTCGATCCGCTCACCGGCGTCGCGCGGATGACGTTTGGGCAACCGCTGTTGATGGCAGGCATAGAGTTTGTGCCGATCATCATGGGCTTGTTCGCCGTTAGCGAAGTGCTCCTCAATGTCGAATCGTCCGTGAAAGGAATTCTCAGCGACAAGAAGATCGAATGGCTGCCATCGCTTGCCGATCTAAGAGCGACTTGGGCGGCAATGCTGCGCGCCGGCGCACTCGGTTTTTTCATGGGCTTGATCCCAGGTTGTAGCCCCGCCGTCACGTCGTTCATGGCGTATGATTTGGAAAAGCGCGTGTCCAAACACCCCGAACGATTTGGCAAAGGCGCGATGGATGCCGTTGCCGCGGTCGAGGGCGCGAACAATGCCACGGCGAGCGGTGGCTTTGTGCCGCTGTTCGCGTTCGGCATTCCATCGGGTCCCGCGCTCGCCGTACTGCTCGGCGGCTTTATGATGTATGGCTTGCAACCGGGTCCCCGCCTGATGACGGAGCAACCGCAATTGCTGTGGACGATCATCGCGAGTATGTACATCGGCAACGTGGTGTTGCTGATTTTGAACCTGCCGCTCGTCGGTCTCTGGGCGCGGATGGCGTTGATCCCGTTCCCGATCCTGGGCCCGCTCATCGTCGCGTTCACCTTCATCGGCGCGTACAGTTTGCGGTTCCAGATGCTCGATATCTGGATCGTCGTGCTCTTTGGCGTGATCGGTTACTTGATGCGCAAGTTTGGTTTTCCGGTTGCGCCGCTCGTGCTCGCGGCGGTGCTGGCAAAACTGTTCGAGACGTCGTTGATCCAATCGCTCGTGATCTCGCAAGGTTCGCCCTTGATCTTTTTCACGCGCCCCATTGCGCTGGGGTTTATGCTTGTCGCGCTCAGTTCGATGGCGCGCGGCATGTGGTTACAATTCAAAACACATACGGCAAATGTGGCGTTGGAAGACAGTGATGTGTAAACAGTAATCCGGCTGAACCGAATTACTGTTTACTGAAATACAACTCTCAGGAGGAAAAGTATGAAGCACGGAATTCTAGTGCATGAACTCGTTGACGACGTGGGCGTAGCGGTCGCCGACCTGCAAGCCGGTACCGAAATCGGCGCAGTGACGCTCGAAGGTCAGCCCGCCGGCTCGGTCAAGTTGATCAACGACGTGCCGCTCGGACACAAGGTCGCAATGAAAAACATTGCGAACGGCAAAGACGTGGTTGAATATGGCCGCGTGATCGGCGTCGCGACGCAAGCCGCGCCGCAAGGTTCGCACGTGCACACGCACAATCTTAAAACGAAAAGGTGGAAATGATGATCAAGCCACAAGACCTCAAATTCACCGGCTATCGCCGACCCGACGGGCGCTTTGGCGCACGCAACTATGTGCTGATCATTCCGGTGGATGATCTTTCGAACGCCGCGGCGGAAGGCGTCGCGCACAACATTCGCGGCACCATGGCATTGCCGCATCCGTACGGCCGCCTGCAATTCGGCGAAGATTTGGAACTCACCTTCCGCACGCTCGCCGGGCAAGGCCGCAATCCGAACTGCGCCGCCGCAATCGTGATCGGCATCGAGCCGAATTGGACGGATCGCATCGTCAAAGAAATCGCCAAGACCGGCAAGCCCGTCGCCGGGTTCGCCATCGAACGCAGCGGCGATCACAAAACGATTGAAGCCGCATCGCGCAAGGCGAAAGAGTTTGTGCATTACGCAACCGAGATCGCGCGCACGCCGTTCACCGTCAAGGAATTGACGATGAGCACCAAGTGCGGCGAATCGGACACGACTTCCGGTCTCGCCTCGAACCCGACGGTTGGGCGCACGTTCGAACGCCTCGCCGATGCGGGCGCAACGTTGATTTTCGGTGAAACGACCGAAGTGACCGGCGGCGAAGACATCATCATGCAACAATGCGCCACGCCGGAAATTGCCGCGCAGTTCAAAGCCGCTTTCGACGATTATCAAAACCTCGTCGAAAGCCAGGGCGTCTCGCTCCTCGGTTCGCAACCCACCGAAGGCAACATTCGCGGCGGCTTGACGACCATCGAAGAAAAGGCGTTGGGCAACATTCAAAAAGCCGGGCGTTGCCCGATCATTGACTTTTTGAAACCCGCCGTAGAGCCGCGCAAACCTGGGTTGAGTTTTATGGACTCGTCCAGCGCCGCCGCAGAAATGGTAACGCTCTGCGCCGCCGCCGGCTCCGTCGTCCACTATTTTACGACCGGGCAAGGCAACGTCATCGGCAACCCGGTGATCCCGGTGATCAAATTGTCCGCGAACCCGCTCACCGTCGCCACAATGTCCGAGCACGTGGACGTGGACTTGACCGGCATGTTGCGCTTGGAAATGAACCTCGACCAAGCCGCCGATGCCGCACTGCTCATGTTGGAGCGCACGATCAACGGTCGCCTCACCGCCGCCGAAATTTTGCGCCACAATGAATTTGTGCTGACCAAGTTGTATCGAAGCGCGTAAAGCGTGAAACATAAACGTAAAGCGTAATCCGTGAACCACGTTTTACGCTTTACGTTTTATTTTTAGGAATCCCATGACTGTGCTTTTCACGGAATGGAAAAAAATCGCGCAGGAATTTTCGCGCGCGTGGCGCGGCTTGGTTGTCGTGTTGATGGTCGCCAGTCTCAGCCGGGTTCTGCACGATCTCATTCCCAACGCCATGTTGACCAAAGCGATCAGCGAAATCTTGATCGCCATGTTGCTGGGTTTGTTGATTCGGAATACAATACGCTTGCCGGCGTCCGTTGACGCTGGCGCGAAATTTGCGCTCACCCGTATTCTGCGCTTGGGGATCATTTTGCTCGGGTTGCGCCTCAGTTTGCAAGATGTCGCCGCGACCGGCGCAACGGCAATCGTCCTGATCTTTTTTTGCATCACATTCGTGCTCGGACTCGCGTTTCTCGTCGGGCGCGCATTGCGAATCCCGCGCCGGTTGACCACGCTGATCGGCTTTGGCACCGCCATTTGCGGCAACTCGGCAATCGTGGCGACTGCGCCACTGATCGAGGCAAAAGAAGAAGAAGTGAGTTTTGCGGTGGCGATGATCACGCTGTTCGGTCTGCTCGCCGTCATCGTGTATCCGGTGATCGGACATGCGCTCGCGCTCTCCGAGGCGACGTTCGGCTTGTGGAGTGGCACAGCGGTGAACGACACGTCCCAGGTCGTCGCCACTGCCGCATCGTTCAGCGACCGCGCGCTCGATATTGCAACCATCGTGAAACTGACGCGTAACGTCTTTTTAGGTCCCCTGATGATTTTGATCGGCGTGGTGTACGCACGCGCCACGCATCATTCGACCAAGCAAATCAAGATGCAACCGATCATTCCCTGGTTTGTGATCGCGTTCATCGTCCTGGCGTTTGGGCGAACGCTCGGCATCGCCGCGGGCGTGTTGCCGCAAAGCGTGGAACATCCCGGCGCGTTGACGCTCAGCGCCGCGTGGCTAAAATTTGCCGACGATGTATCCAAGTTTGCAATTCTGTGCGCGCTCGCTGGCATCGGCTTGAGCACGCAGATTGCGAGTTTACGCAAGGTTGGTTGGCGACCATTCGTACTCGCGTTGTCCATCGCCACCGCGCTCGCGGTGACGAGTCTGGGAATTATTTTAATCACGGGGCTGGGAACATGACGCAACATCAAATTCCGTACGGCAAAACGCAACTCACGTTCGCGCTACCCGACGCACTCCACGTCGAACGGCTCGCGCCCACACCGATTCCGCCCGTGCCCGATCCGGCGCACGCCGTGCGCGCCGCGCTCGATCACCCGCTCGGCGACTTTCGCTTTGAGCATTTCGCGCGGGCGCAATCTGTCGCAATTGCGATTAACGACAAGACGCGCCCGGTGCCGCTCGCGATCCTGTTGCCGCCACTGTTGCAAAAACTCGCGCAAGTCCACATTCCCGATACGGCGATCACATTGCTGATTGGCGTCGGCACGCACACGCCGATGGCTCCGCGCGAATTCTCCGATCTCTTGCCGCCGGACATTCTGGCACGCTATCGCGTCGTCAGCCACGATTGCGACGATGCCGCGCGCAACATTTTTCTCGGCGAAACCCAACGCGGCACACGCGTCCTCTGCAACCGCGAGTATGCCCAAGCCGATCTGCGGATCGCGCTCGGCGACATTGAGCCGCACCAGTTCATGGGATTTTCCGGTGGTGTGAAATCGGCGGCGGTCGGCGTGACCGCGCGCGAAACCATCGCGCACAATCATGCCTTGATGCTGGAGCCGAACGCGTACCAGGGTCGCTACGACGATAATCCGGCACGGCAGGATTGCGAAGCGATTGGCAAACTGATCGGCGTGCAGTGCGCGCTCAACTCGGTAATTGACGAACACAAGCAGATTGTCGGCGTGTTTGCCGGCGATCCCGTTGCGGTGATGCGCGCCGGGATGCCGCTCGCGCTCGCCGTGTACCGCGTGCCGGTCGCGGCGAAATTCGATCTGCTGATCATTTCCGCGGGCGGGCATCCCAAAGATTTGAACGTGTACCAGGCGCAAAAAGCGTTGGGACATTCAATCCCGGTGCTAAACCCGGGCGGCACGATCATCTGGGTTGCCGCGTGTCCCGAAGGAAGCGGGGGGCAAAAGTACGAGGAGTATGTCGCGCAATTTTCATCGCACCAAGCGGTGATCGAGCATTTTCGTTCCGCCGCATTCCAGCTCGGCAACCACAAGGCGTTCCAAATTGCGCGCGACGTGACGCAGGCGCGCGTGATGATGATCACCGAATTGCCACCCGCCCTCGCGCGGAAATTATTGTTGCCGCGCGTCGCGTCGTTGGAGGCGGCGTTGACAACGGCGCTGCGTGATTTGCCGGCGAACGCGCGGGTGGGTATTATGCCGCTGGGCAATGTGACGATACCGACGATAGAGTAACGACCGCAGACGGCAGACCGCCGCAAATGCAAACCACCATTGATCGTACATTCCAGGAGAAAAAGTAGCGTACAAGTTTGAACGGCTTGAGGTTTGGCAGTTGGCGATGCAATACCTTGATTTGATTTACGCAATTGCCGACAAGTTACCGCGTTCGGAAGATTTCAATCTCAAGAGTCAAATCGTACGTGCGGCAACAAGCATCCAACTAAACATCGCTGAAGGTTCGACGACGCAAAGCGATGCCGAGCAAGCCCGGTTTGTTGGAATGGCGATTCGGTCGTTAGTCGAAACCGTAGCGTGTCAACATCAAATCCATCGCCGCCGATTTTTGGATGAGGCAACACAATTACGCGAGGCATATCAATTCAGCGAAAAATTATTTGCCAAACTCCAAGCGTTTCGTAATTCATTGATTGGTTCAGGTGTACGCGAATCTCAAGAAGAGTACGTACCCGTTTCCAATTTACCATTTTAGTTTTTTGCGGCACTCGGCGGTCAGTTGTCTGCTGTCGGTCGTCTCCTTGCGGCGGTCGGCGGTCAGTCGTCGTCCGTCGCACAGGAGCACCATTTATGCAAAATCCACTTTTCCGCAATCCTCATCTCGAAGGTGATTCTTTTTTCTGGCAGGGCGGCGCGACCGGCGTCTTGCTGATTCACGGTTTCACCGCTACCACCGCCGAGGTGCGTTTGCTCGGCGAGTTTTTGCGCGCACGCAATTATACGGTGAGCGCGCCGCTCTTGCCCGGGCATGGCACCACACCGGACGAGGCGAACAAGTGCAAGTGGCAGGATTGGACGAACGCCGTCGCGCAGGCGTACCAGGAATTGCAAACCCGATGCGAACGCGTGTTTGTGTGCGGCGAATCCATGGGTGCGTTGCTGGCGTTGTATCTGGCAAGCGAACATGCCGCAATCGCCGGCGTCGCCTTGTACGCGCCCGCGCTCCTCATCCCGCAAACCCGGCTGTTCACCGCGCGCTTGTTCGGTCTGTTCGTGCCGTACCTTGCCAAGCCCGACCCCGTGCCCTCCGCCGCGAATGATCGCTGGAAAGGATACGCGGTGAATCCGCTACACGCCACCATCCAGTTGGGCGAATTGCAAAACGTCGTGCGCCAGCGGCTCGCGCGCATCCAGCAACCGCTCCTGCTCGTGCAAGGTCGGCTCGATCAAACGATTGACCCGCGTAGCGGCACGGTGATTTTGAACGAGAGCGCGGCGACGGATAAGCATTTGCTCTGGTTCGAAAAATCTACGCACTGCATCATCCTCGATCAAGAGTGGGAACGCGTGGCGCAGGCAACGTTGGAATTCATACAACGGCTGGCAAGTGAAAAATGAAGTGGTACGACTATATCACGATCAACATCAACTACCTGGGTCTCTCGGCGCTGTCCAACACGATGGCGCCGCTCGTCATTCCCCTCCTCGTGCAGCAATTCGTAGGTAAGGAACAACAGGGGACGTACTATGGCACGCTCCGTTTGTGGGGCTTGATGGTCGCTTTGCTCGCGCAGGCGTTTTGGGGCATGTTGTCGGATCGGCATACCTCGTGGCTGGGTCGTCGGCGTCCGTTCATCTTCGCGGGCACCGTCGCCGATCTCGTGTTTATCTCGGTCATCGGTTTCTGCGCAGGGATGGAAGGCATGACCGGGTTTGCCGTCCTGTTTGGCGCGTACCTCCTGCTCCAAGTTTCGACGAACGCGGCGCACAGCGCGCAACAAGCCCTGATTCCGGATCTCGTGCCCAGCGAACAGCGCGCTAAACTCTCCGCGATCAAAGCGATCTTTGAAGTGCCGCTGCCGGTCGTTCTCGTCGCGTTCACCGCCGGCAGATTGATCGCGGCGAAAAATATGTGGGGCGCGCTCAGCGCCTTGGCGATCACACTTGGGCTTTGCATGGCACTGGCGATGTTCGTCCGCGAGCAACCCCTGCGCGAAAAACCGGCTCCGCTCGATTGGTCGCCCCTCGTGCGCCTCGTCGCGATGACCGCGCTGTTCACGCTCATCATCCTGGGGCTGGGCGAGAGCGTCAAACTGTTCGCCGCCGCCTTAACCGGCATCCGCGACATTCCGATCCTCTTGGGCTTGCTCGGCGGCGCGGGTTTGCTGGCGATGGGGCTTGCCGTCGCGCTGGGCGTGTGGCTCAACGTGCGCCTCGCCATCGGCTCCCATCCGGCATTTACGTGGTGGGTGATCAATCGGTTGGCGTTTTTCGTCGGCGCATTCAATCTGTCATCGTTCGCCATTTATTTTTTGCAAGCGCGTTTTGGGTACGATCAAGAAAAAGCCGCCGGTCCCGCATCCACCATGCTCTACGTCGTCGGCGGCTTGGTGTTTGTGTTTGCGATTGTCAGCGGCGTGGTCTCGGAAAAAGTCGGACACAAACGCGTCATCGCACTCGCCGGTTTGCTCGCCGCGCTGGGCACGCTCGTCACGATTCTCGCGCCCGACTTGACGCTGGTATATGTCGGGAGCGCAATCATCGGCGCGGCGATTGGCATGTTCTACACCGCAAACTGGGCGCTCGGCACCCAGCTCGTGCCCGCCGCTGAAGCCGGGCGGTACCTGGGGATTTCAAATCTTGCCGGCGCGGGCGCCGGCGCAATCGGCGCGTACATCGGCGGGCCCATCGCCGATTTCTTCACCGTACACGCGCCGCAAACGCCGGGGCTGGGTTATGTTTTGTTGTTCGCCATTTACGGCGTGCTGTTCTTGCTGTC
>CAIKBD010000293.1 GCA_903825565.1 uncultured Anaerolineales bacterium
GCGATTGTACCGCGATGCGCGCATCTACCGGATTTACGACGGCACTTCGGAAATTCATCGCACGGTGGTCGCGCGCGAAGTGCTGAAAAAGGGCGCGGCGCTGTTCGATGTCATCTAATTTCAAATTGCGGGAAAATGGATTTTTCGCTATACTGCGCGAGTAGCTCGTCTCGGCTCGTTTCAGGCAAGCTCGAATAATCCGGGTACTCTGTGCGACGACGCCGACTAGACCTGCGAGGTTTAGTTGGCGTTACTATTTTGAGGTCGAGGAAAAAATGAGCGTCAAGGGTGTTTATCTCGTTGGGTTTAGCGGCTCGGGCAAATCCACCATTGCCAAACTGATTGGCGCGCGTTTGGGTTGGCCCGTCTATGACCTTGATCGCGTCATTGTCGAGCGGAGCGGCATGACCATTCCCGCGATTTTCAAAAGCGAAGGGGAAGCCGGTTTTCGCGCGCGCGAATCGGAAACGTTGCGCGAAATTTCCAGCGTTCCGCCGTTTGTGATGGCGACCGGCGGCGGCACGTTTATCCGCGCTGAAAACCGCCGCTTGATGGAGGACAAGGGCTGGACGATTGCGTTGGAGGGTCGCCCCGAACTCCTCCACACGCGCATCGAGCAACAGGTGCGGCGCGCCGAACCCGGCGCGATTCGTCCGATGTTGGATGCGGTTTACCCGCTGGAACAAGTGCGTTCACTCAAGCAGAGCCGGCAGTCCGCCTACGCACTCGCCGACTGGACGATCCACACCGACCGCTTGAGTCCCGATCAAGTTGTGTCCGAAGTGATCCGTGCGGTTGAGTTGCTTGAACGGACTGGTGCGCCGTCTGCCACGCCCGATCAACATGCCGCGCCGGTTCGCCATTCGCTCGATCTTGATCTACCGCCGGCGGTTGTGGTATCGGCGGGGACGATGCCCTACCAAGTGATTGTGGGGTGGCAAAACTTGCCGGCGCTGGGCGAACAAATTCGGCGCTTGTTGCCGCGCGCGCGCCAAGTGGCAACGCTGGCGGATGCCAACACCTGGGCGCGGCTGGGCGCGATCATTGAGCCGGTGTTAGCCGCAGTGGGCTTGCAAGTTCACGTCCGCCAAACGGCAACCGACGAGCGCGGCAAAACTTTGGACGAGGCGCAGAGCATTTACGATTGGTTGCTCACCCTGCGCTTGCGCCGCGATGATATTATGTTGGTGGTGGGCGGCGGTGCGGTGGATGATCTGGGCGGCTTTGTGGCGTCTACGTACATGCGCGGGATTCCGCTCGTCAAAGTTCCTACTTCGTTCGAGTGCATGATTGACGGCGCGATTGGCGGCAAGACTGCGTTGAATCATCCACGCGCCCGCAATTTGATCGGCACCTTTTATCAACCGCGCCTGGTGTGGTCGGATGCGGCGCTCTTGAACGAAGAGTCGCCGCGCGAGTTACGTGCGGCTTGGGCAGAGGTGGTCAAGTACGCTCTGCTGGAAACTTCGCTGATGCCGGGTGGGGTGAGCGGGCTAACGTTCTTCGAGCAATTGGAGGACAAGGTTGACTTGCTCGTCAAGTTGGATCGCGGAACGTTGTTGCCGATTATGGCGCGGTGTGTGGCGTTAAAAGCACAGGTCGTCAATGCGGACGAGCGGGACCTGGGGCAGCATCGCATCTTGCTCAATTACGGGCACACGGTTGGGCACGCGTTGGAAACGGCGACGAACTATGCGCTACTGCACGGCGAAGCCGTCGCGATTGGGATGACGGTGGCGGCACGTCTGGCTTGCCGGCTTCACCTTGCCGACGCGTCGGTGGAACAGCGGCAGACGGCGTTGCTGGCGCGTTTCGGTTTGCCCACGCGCTTGCCTGCCGTGTCGCGCTCGCTTTTGCTGGAACTCGTTCAACGCGACAAGAAAGTTTTTGGGGATGCGGCGCGGTGGATTTTGTTGACCGCCATCGGGCGAGCGCAAGTTTCGAGCCAGGTCAGCGAATCGGACTTGGACGCTTGTCTCGACGAATTGAGCCAAGCGCACGAATGATGAGCGGGTTCTGTGCAATTGCATCGCACAGAACCCGCTTGGTTGTTCCCTCAATGTTGCGGCGGCGTCCAATTTCCCAGCCCGCCTTCCAGCGCGCGGATAAAGCGATAGCCCAGCAATTGCATGCCCATCATTCCCAACGTCGCGCGATGTTGAGTTGAAGATACAATGACAAAGCGGGTCAATTTCGGGTTCACCTGAACCACGGTCGGAACGCCTCAGCCGAAATCAACGGTGGATTGCGCGGGCATCTCGCTGACGCGATCCAACAACTGACGCAAAGGAAAATTGAACACGCCGCGAAAATTGGCGACCGTGGATTTTGCATATTCGTCTGGCGTGTCCACATTCACGATCCAGGACGGACCTTGATCGTACGTTTCCGGCATGGCGTCCACCGCCGAGGATGGCAACAACTTTTGATCCGCCGTCAAAGCCGTCGTGTTGACGATGCCCCAATCGTACGGCAACGTGTGCGCCAAATAATAATCGAGCGCGGCTTGGATGTGCGCGTTGACCTTGGGCGCGGGATGGTTGGGCTTGGGCGGAACCGGCGCAGTGACGATTGTCTGTTGCGCGGCGCGCCACGCGTGCATGCCGCCTTGAAGCGTTTTGGCTTTGCCGTAACCGAGCATTTGCAAAACTGCCATGCCAATTGCCGAGCGGTGCCCCGTGTCGCAGACCACGACAATGTCCTTGTCCATGCCGGGGAGCGTTGTCAAGCTCGCGGCGAGTTCGCGGACTGGAATGTTGACTGCGCCGGCAATAAAGCCCTGCGCGTACTCTGCGGGTTGGCGCACGTCCACGATCACCGGTTTCATCTGCGCGAGGTCTTGGCTTGTGAGCAAGTGCTCGTTCGCCGGCAGGGTTGCCAACAAATCGCGCAAAAACGGTTTGAGGTCTACGCTCTGAGGATCAATCGGTGTGGGTGCCGGCGTGGGCATGGGGATGGGTGTGGGCGCGGCGCACGCGGTTGCCGCCAGTGCGATGAGCCAACCGATCAGTAAAATCGGCGCGCGGATTTTTTTGCGGATCATCCGGTTTTCCTCCTCATCTGAAAAACGTGAAACGCGCAAATCACGGATTTCACGTTTCACGTTTTTCGATTTTCGGTTTACGTTCGCTTGGGCGCTTTGCCCGGCGCATATACCTTGATCGCGGGCGGGGCGGGACACTTGTACTCGCACTGACCGCACCCGTTGCACTTGTTCGGGTCCACGACCGGCAACGGCTTGAGTTTGCCTTCCTTTTGAATTTCGATGCGATCAATCGCTTTCAACTGGCACACTTTTTCGCACACCATGCAGTTGACGCACAGCGATGGGGCGAGCACTGCGACGCCCATTACTTGCTTGCGCTTGGCTTCGAGCGGCAATGCCGGGATCGCGCCCGCTGGGCAAACCTGACCACACCGATTGCAATTGTAATCGCAATAGCCGAGTTCGCCATTGATTGCCGGCGTCCAGAACGCATCCCAGGTCGAACCGAACGTGACCGGATGCAACGCGTGCGTCGCGCATGCCTGCACGCATTGATCGCACCGAATGCATTTGTCGAGGAACGCTTTCTCGCTGATCACGCCGGGCGGTCGAATCAAATCGTTCGCCTTGTCTTGGAACAGGCCCGAGTTGAGCAAAACGACACCCGCCGCCGCCGTTGCCGTGCCGCCGATAAATTCCCGGCGACCCGGATCGAATTCGTGATTCCAGCGTGGCGTCGGCTGGCGACCGTACGTGATCGCCGTTTTGGGACACGGCGCATCGGCACAGTCCAAGCACATGACACATTCGGCGGGATCGTTCTGGATCGTTTCCGGATTGATCGCGCCCATCGGACAGGTCTTGACGCAGTCGCCGCATTGAACGCAGCTCATTTCGTTGACGCGCCGGCGAATCCAATCGAACTTGCTTCCCAGACCCAAGAGCGCGCCGAGCGGGCAGAGATAGCGACACCAAAAACGCTTTTCGATCAAGTTCAAACCGAGCACGAGCACGAGCATCACCATCGAAAACAACGTGCCGACTTTGAACCCGGGCATTTCGATGATGCCGAGAATGACGCCGATGGGATCGGCGACGCCGCGCACGAGAATCGTGATCGGGTCGAGCCACATAAACGCGAGCGAGCCAAAGAGCGCCATAACGAACAGCACGATCAACAGACCGTACTTGATCATGCGGAACCACGATTGCATCTTGCGCGTGCCGACGGGTCCGAACAATTGCAGAATCGCACCGAGCGGGCACACCCAGCCGCACCACACGCGTCCAAACAGAATCGTGGCGATGAGGGTGAGCATCGCGGGCAAGTAGAGCGGGAGCAGTTCGCGCGCGGCGATGTTCGCCATGATCGCTTGGAGTGGATCGAGGCGCGAGAACAAGTTGGAAATGTTGATCGGCAATTGCAATGCTTGCGAAGTTGTGACAAAGAGCAACGCGAAAAATGCAAGCAAACCGTACTGCACGGCTTGGCGCGTGCGCGCCCATTTTTTCGCGTGCGCGTACCACTTGCGCCCAATCGGCAAACCTTTTAGCCGCGTGATCGCGCCGGTCGGACAGTACGTGATGCATTGGTTGCAGTCATCGCACGCTTGAGCATCGTACGTCTCAAATGCCATCGTGACTTGGCGGTCCGGTCCGCGCTCGACGAAACCGAGCACCTCTTTTTTCGCCACGTCGTGGCACGCGCGAATGCACAAGCCGCACAAGACGCAAGTCTCTTCGGGGTTGGTGGTTGCGAAACGCGGCTCGTCTACGCCGAGCGAACTGGCGATGCGTTGCACGGCTGGCACATTCGGCGTGCGCGAGAGAATCAAATCCGCCATCAAGGCGCGCGTGGACACAGCGCGATCCGATTCGGTTTGAACCGTTAGCCCCTCTTCGACTAGGGTGTTGCACGCCGTCGTGACCCAGGATTTGCCGTTGCGACTCACTTCGACCGAGCACAAGCGACAACCGCCGTACGGTTCCAAGTCGGGATGATTGCACAGCGTCGGCAAATCAGTTCCCGCCATTTTGATCGCGTCGAGCAAGCGGGTGCCTTCGGCGACGATGATTTCTTTATCGTTGATTTTCAAATTGACCATGATCCGCTCCCTATCTCACACCGACCGCATCGTGCGTGCAGACTTCGCGGCACACACCACAGCGGGCGCACTTGGCGTCATCAATGACATGGAGTTGGTGCAACTCGCCGGTGATGGCGGCTTCGGTGCAGTTGCGCGCGCACAGCGTACAGCCGTTGCATTTTTCGGCGATGATGTAAAACGTGATCAAACTTTTGCACACTCCCGCCGGACATTTTTGTTCCTGGATGTGCGCTGTGTACTCGTCGCGGAAATAGCGAATCGTGCTGAGCACCGGGTTGGGGGCGGTGCGCCCAAGCGCGCACAACGCGCCGTCTTGGATCGCCGCGCCCATCGTTTCCAACAATTCAATGTCGCCTTCCTCGCCTTCGCCCTGGGTGATGCGTTCGAGAATCGTGTTCATTTGGCGCACGCCTTCACGACATGCCGTGCATTTGCCGCACGATTCGAACTTGGTAAAGTCCAGAAAATATTTGGCGATGTTGACCATGCACGTTTCTTCGTCCATCACGATCATCCCGCCCGAACCCATCATCGAACCGACGGCGTTGAGGTTTTCGTAATCGAGTGGCAAGTCCAACAAACTTTCCGGGATACAACCGCCGGAGGGTCCGCCGGTTTGCAGGGCTTTGAATTTTTTGCCTTGGCTGATGCCGCCGCCAATGTCGTACACCATATGCCGCAATGTAACGCCCATCGGCACCTCGACCAAGCCGGTATTGTTGATTTTGCCGACGAGCGAAAAGATTGTCGTGCCTTTGCTGTTTTCGGTGCCGAGTTTGGCGAACTGATCCGCGCCCTGGCTGATGATGATCGGGATTGACGACCAACTCTTGACGTTGTTGATGTTGGTCGGCTTGCCCCACAAACCTTTTTCCGCCGGGAAAGGCGGACGCGGCATTGGCTCGCCCACGCGCCCTTCGATGGATGCCATCAGGGCGGTTTCTTCGCCGCACACGAATGCGCCCGCGCCCAACTGCACGTGGAGCGTGAAATTAAATTTGGTGCCCAGAATATTTTTGCCCAGCAAGCCGCACTCTTCGGCTTGCTTGATTGCGAGTTCGAGTGTCTTGACCGCGAGCGGGTACTCGTGGCGAATATACACGTAACCCTCTTGCGCGCCGATGGCATACGCGCCAATCGCCAAGCCCTCGATGAGGCGATGCGGATTGCCTTCGATGAGCGAGCGATCCATGTACGCCCCGGGGTCGCCTTCGTCTGCGTTGCAGACGACGTATTTCACCTCGCCCGGTTGATTGCGGCACGTTTCCCATTTCACGCCGGTCGGAAATCCCGCGCCGCCGCGTCCGCGCAACTTGGACGCTTTGACTTGAGCGATGACCTGTTCGCCGGACATGTTGCTCAGCGCCTTGGCGAACGCGCCATAACCACCCAACGCGACGTACTCTTCGATGCGCGTCGGATCAATCTCGCCGTTCATGTTGAGCAGTAAGCGCGATTGATGTTTGTAGAACGGCACGTCGTGTTCGTGGACGACGTGCTCATTCGTTTGCGGATCGGTTGCGAGCAAACGCTCGATCACCTTGCCGCCGATCAAGGTGTCCGAAACGATCTTGGGCACGTCCTTGACTTGGACGCGCGTGTAAAAAATTTGCGCGGGACGAATTACGACCAGCGGACCCTTTTCGCAAAAGCCGTGACAGCCGGTCACCTTGACTTGATAATTCAGTTTGACGTTGGCTTGTTGCTTGGCGATTTCGGCGCGAAACGCTTCCCAGACTTTTTCACTGCCGTAGGCGCGACAACCTGTGCCGCCGCACACGGTCACGCATTTTTCATTCTGGGCGCGCGCCGCCGCGGCTTGGGTGCGCCATTGTTCCAGTTCCGCGAATGTGTTGAGTCTAGTCATCGTCTGCGACCTCCTCGCCGTTGCGGTACTTGCTCAGCACTTTATCTATTTTGGTGGCAGACATTTTGCCGTAATACGTCCCGTCCACAACCATCACCGGACCCAAGGCACAACAGCCCAGACAGTTGACGGTTTGGAGCGTGAACAGTTTATCGTCGGTTGTTTCGCCGGGTGCGACGGCGAGCACGCGGCTGAGTTGATCCACCAACCGCTCGCCGCCGCGCACGTGGCACGCGGTGCCGACGCACACCGTCAGCAAATGTTTGCCGCGCGGCTTGAGCGAAAATGCTTTGTAAAAGCGCGCCACCTGGTAAACCTGCACGCTGGGCACGCCAACCTTATCCGCCACACGTTCGAGCGCTTCTTGCGGAAGAAAATAAAATTGATCTTGAATATCGAGCAATAACGAAATCAACGCACGCTGATCCGCGTGATGTTTATCAATGATCGTATCTACTTGAGCGAGTTCGATCCCCATGCGCCTACTCCAGTGATCAGTGAACAGTTTGCAGTGAACAGCATTCAGCCGGCAGCTGTCTACTGTTCACTGCGCACTACTCACTGTCTTATCGTCCTACTTGTCCTACAATTGACCGCGGCTATGCTTTGCCGCGCAGCGGAGCGATGACACTTTCGAATGCTTCCAAGCCGGCTTTCTTCAACGATGCCGTGCTGGGAACGCCGACGGCATCCCAATCGTGCGCCTTGAAGAATTCCTGCTTCTTTCGTTCTTCGATGACCTTGTCCACGAACTTGCCCTTGTCGGGACCGTCCGGCAGAGGTTCGTAATTGCGCGGCGGATTCACGTCGTCTTTGTACGTCCAACCGGACAGGAGAAGTGAGACGCGCATCATCGTCATCCAGTTGATGATCATCTCCCCTTCCAATTTTTCTTTGGAGATGCCAAAACCGGTAATCGCCTGCAACCATTCGATCTCTTGATCGCGCGTGAGACCTTGGAAACTGCAAATCCCGTTGGAATCGCGAAAGATCGAATCTTCACGCGCGTAGGCAACGGTCTTGCCATCGGCGGCATAGGCAACGGTTGGGTTCGACATATGGTCGCCACCATGCGCCGAGATCGGATAAGAAATTTCCATCTTGTCC
Source organism: uncultured Anaerolineales bacterium (assembly GCA_903825565.1). Lineage (GTDB taxonomy): Bacteria > Chloroflexota > Anaerolineae > UBA4142 > UBA4142 > CAIKBD01. Next base: position 8,069 of record CAIKBD010000293.1, read on the forward strand.
TTGAGCGAACGTGCGCCGTGCGCGCCCCATTCCATGTTTTTGGTGACCATCGCAAATGCCTCGGACCCCTTGCCGATCTTTTTCGTTGCGGGTCCAAGTCCTTCGCCCAGTAGCTTGATGATCTCGCCGCCCTTGCGGTACGCGATGGCTTCCATCAATTTGACGAAACCCTCGGTCTCGCCCCACTTGAGTTGGATGCCACCCAGGTCAGCGGCGGTGAGAATGCCTTTTTCTTGCGCTTCGCATGCCCAGCCGCACACGTTCCCCACCGCGATGAGATCAAGCCCGAGATCGTCTGGCTTGCTGGCGGCGACCAACATTTCGTTGATGTCGTAAATGGCAAAGTTGGTGCCTTCGAGCGCGCCCGCTTCGTAATCCGGCAATTCGCCGATGAAACCGGCGCGTTTGCCGCTCTTGACGCGTCCCAGTTTGGAGCACGCCACAGTGCAACCATAGTCGGACCAGTAGCGGCGCACCCATTGATCGGCGGCGAAGAATTGTCCCTGAATCTGTTGCTGATTGTGCCATTCAGATTGCCAGTTCTTGACCGGCTCGGAGCTACGCACGTTGCCAGTCGTAAAGATGCCGCTGGCGGTGCCGTACTCGCGCGTACTCGCGCGGACGACCGGCAAGTTGACGCGCGCCGATTCCATCAACGCGTTCAACTTTTTTTGATCGGCGACGGCGGGCGCCGCGCCCGTGCCCCGACAAACGATGGCTTTCAGGTTTTTGGAACCCATCACCGCGCCGGGCCCACCGCGCCCGGCGGCGCGATACCATTCGGTGATCGCGGCGGCATAGCGCACCAGGTTATCGCCCGCGGGCCCGATGTAGTACTGCGAAGTCCGGTTGCCGTACAATTCGACGATCATTTTGTGGACTTCGGGAATTTCCTTGCCCCACATTTTGGACGCGTCTTTGATTTCCACCTTGTCGTCAAAGATCGTCACGTATACCGGCGCGCTCGCTTTGCCTTTGAAGATGACGCCGTCGTAGCCGGAAAAGCGTAGCTCGTGGATAAAATCGCCGCTCCCTTGCGAGCCCACGATGCCGAACGTTTGCGGCGACTTGAATACAAAGTTCGCTTTGCAACCGATGAAATCCACATAGGGTCCGGCGAGAACGAGCAAGAGCGCTTCGGGCGCAAGCGGATCGATCTTGCCCCAGTTCGCGCCGTACGCATCCATCAACATCTTGCCGCCCATCGCGCGGCCGCCGAGATATTCGCGCGCCAGTTTTTCGTCGAGGTCTACTTTTTTCACGCTCTTGGACGACAGATCAATTTCGAGCAGTTGACCGTGATAACCGGGAATTTTTGTTGCCATGCTTACCTCCTATACCGTATCGCCGTACAGATCATCGTTTCGCTCAACTGCCACTTGATTATCGAGCGATGCTTTGGGGGCGGGGGGCAATTTGTACTGATCAACAATCGAAGCGGCAATATCGGCGGGCAAGACCGCCGCCATCTTGACGCCCTTGAGGGTGAGCGGGCCTTGATAGCACGCTTTCACGCACGCTGGGTCGCCGCCGCACAAATCGCAAATCAAGGGTTCCTTGGTTTTGGGGTGGAACGTCACGGCGCTACCCGGGCACTTGTCCGCGCATAATGTGCAGTCGCCGTTTTTCGCCGTGCGTAAACATTTCGTCGTGTCAATTTTAATCGTGTTGAGCTTTTTGCTCGTGTCGAGTGTGAGCGCATCCACCGGGCATGCCGCCATACATTGCGCGTCTGCGCCGCACTGATAGCACAGCACCGGAAATTCAATTCCCGGAAAATACTGCGGCACGGTGACGCGCGCAATGGCGGGTTGAATTTTTTGCTCTTTGGCTTGCGAGCATGCCACTTCACACAAACGACAGCCCATGCAACTTTGATTCGCAATGTTGCGGCCGATCCACAATTCCGGCGGGGGCACGGGCGGAGCTTCCGGTTTCGGTACGACATAGCCCACCGCGCCGCCTACCACCAGACCGGCGACACCCGCGCCAGCGCCAACAAGAAAACTACGGCGCGTCATTTCCGAAGCGGGGGGTTGAGGGGTTGCTTCGGGTTTGTTCTCTGTTTTTTGGGTCACTTTTGGCTTGTACGCCATACAATCCTCCTCTTTGAGTCCAATACGTCATTCAGCGAACGAACTGCCATTGTTTCCAGTCCTGCTCCTTTCTGGAGATCATCCGTGATCAATCCGTTTTTCGTTAGGGCTAGGGACCATAACTCTTTGCCAAATATTCGACCAACGCCGAATGATCGGCGCTGCTTAAACGCACCATGCGGCTGATGGTTTGACTCCATTGCTCGGCTGTTTTCTTGACCTCCACCACCCGGTTCAATGGATGGCAAAGCGTACATTCGCGCCGCATAATCGTTTCACCATCGCCGGTGGCGACGGCAGAAGTTGCGGTCGGCGCTGGTAACGGCGTGATGCGCGATGGTTCCGTCGCGGTGGGTAGCGCGGTCGGCGTGGGTGCGGGTGTGGTGCATGTGACCGTTACACATGCCAGGGCGATTAATGCCATGAACAAGATTGGAGTGCGAGGAGATTTTTTCATTCTGCTTTCCCTGTAATGATTCGGTTCAAGCTTGGGCTGAGCGAAACATTCTGCTTGCGGGCGCGCGCGCGTTTGCGGTATTCCCGTACGAGCGCGCCGCTGGCGCTTGGGCAAAGAAATACATTTCCCTGCATGACGATTTGGATGGCGTGTGTCAGTTCGGTATCGAGTTCCACCTTAGACAAATAGCCATGCACGCCCTGACGCAAGAGCCGCATGACGAAACGTTTGTCTTGAGATTGGCTGTAGACAATGATGCGTGTGGCAGGGAGCGCACTCGTCAAGCGTTTGAGGATCCGATTGAGACGACGGTCGTGCGAGTCGGTTCCGAGAACCAGAACTTGCGGTTGCGTCGCTTCGATGCGCGTGAGGGCGTCGCCGCTCAGATCGCTTTGCCCGATCCATTCGAGCGCAGAATCGCCGGTCAATCTGGGTCTGGCTGGGCACGATTCAGAATTGCTCGCTAACCACACGCGAATCTTGTTCAAGGTTTCAACCGCCTGTCGCGTCGGACAAACAAAAAAGCGGCTTTTGCGTCAGCAAAAGCCGCTTCATTGGCTTGATGCAAAACAAGCAAACCCAGTTGCAATCCGTAACGGGATCGATCCGCTTCGATCAACCCGCAAGCATTTTACCGGAGAATCAGGATGGTGTGAATACTCTCAGCCGGTAATAATCGTTTGCCAACGGGTTTATTGGCGCTTGGCGAAAGGCATTATTTTTAGTGGGGTTTTTGTGTGTCCCGGTGCGGACGTGTTAGCGCGCCGTCAGTCCATGCCGCACGGCATACGCGCTGATTTCGGCGACGTTGTGCAAGTCGAGCTTTTGCATCATGTGCGCGCGGTGAACATCTACGGTATTGGGGCTAATGTGGAGCAAACCGGCAATTTCGCGGGTCGAACGTCCTTGCGCCACCAAGATCAAGACTTCGCGTTCGCGCGCGGTCAATTGCGTGTACGGGTCGTCATCGGCGGAATTGGATTCTTGCAGGTACGCGTCTAACACCACTTTGGCGACGGAGGGATGTAAAAACGAATCGCCGCGGGCGACGGCGCGGATGCCTGCCACCAGATCGGTGTCCACCGATTGTTTGAGCACATAGCCGGCGGCGCCCACTTTCATGAGCGGGAGCACATATTCCTTGTTGTCGTACTGGGTGAGGATCAAAATTTTGGTTTTCGGATGCGCCTGCAAAATTTGGCGCGTTGCCACGAGACCGTTGACGCCCGGCATGGCAATATCCATCACGACCACATCCGGCGCGAGCTCGTTGACGCGTGCGAGCGCGTCCGCGCCGTCCGCCGCTTCGCCCACCACCTTGATGTCCGAATACGCCGCGAGTAACGAACGCAAACCGGCGCGCAAAATCGCGTGATCGTCCACGAGCAAAACTCGAATTGCCGTCATGATCATTTATTCCTCGATGAGGGGGTTGTTTAACGAGACGCTTGCCGAAATCCGGGTGCCTTGGTCTGGCGCGGTTTCAATTCGCAATTGCCCGCCGATCAATTGCACTCGCTCTTGCATTCCCAGCAACCCGAAATGCGAACGGTCAGTTTGCTCCTGCCTTCCGAGCAGGTCGGCGCGAAAACCGATCCCGTCATCTTCAACTTGAAGCGTGATGTGTTTACCATCTGGCGTTCCCGCCAACGTCATCCGCACACAACTGGCTTGGGCGTGTTTGGCAATGTTGGTGAGCGCTTCTTGTCCGATGCGGAACAAGGTTGTTTCGATGGTTGAGGGCAAGCGCAACTCGGGTTCCGGGGCGATGATCTCGACGCGCATGCTCGAACCCAGCCGCTTGTTGGCGTACCAACTGAGCGCCGGCATCAACCCGTAATCGTCCAAAAGCGTGGGGCGCAAATCCAACACGATTTGGTTGACCCCTTTGAGGATTTCGACGATGGATGCCTTGACTTCGGCTAGTTGTGCTTTGACTTTGGGCGCGGGCAACCCGTGCACGACCGCCAAGTTTGCCAGCAACGCGGTGAGCGCTTGGCTCGTCTCGTCGTGCAATTCGCGCGCGATCCGGCGATGCTCTTCTTCTTGCGCGACGATGATCTGGCGCAACAGCTGATCGCGGGTTTCCGATAGTTGTTGGAGTTCGGCGGTTTTGGCGCGCACCTTGTTTTCGAGTTCGACATTCCACTGGCGTTGCACGTTCAACATTCCTTGGAGCGTTTTTTCCAATTGCTTGCGTTCGCTAATGTCGCGCAAGATGCCCTGAAAGGTTCCATCGGGCAACATTTTGGTGCGAACTTCGACCGGCACGACGGTCGCATTTTTGCGTTGCATCATGCGTTCGATGACGACCGTCTTGCCCTGCCGCAATGCCTCGAAGGGAATGGGCGCATGTTCCAAACTGCCGGGCACGAGAATATCGGCGATCCGCATCTGCAACAATTCGTCGCGGGTATAACCCAGGAGCGTGCTCGCCATCGAATTGGTATTGATGATGCGGCTGTCTGAATCCACCAGCAGAATCCCGTCGGCGGCTTGTTCCATCAACATCCGATACCGCGCTTCGCTGTCGCGTAATGCGGTTTCGGCTTGCTTGCGCTGCGTGATGTCTTCGGTATGCACCATCACGAGATCCGGCGGAATAAAAGTGTACGTCATGATCAGATCGGAAAGCGCGCCGGCGGAATAAAGTTGCATCTTTATTTCGCGTTGCAGGGTGGTTCGGTCGTAGAAACATTTAGCCAGATCGGCTTGAATGGTTGGTTCAGCGGGGTACAGTTCTTGGGCAGTTCTCCGCAGTAGCTGGGTAATTTTACCGTTGGTGATTTTGTACGCGGCGTCGTTGTAATTGATGAGCACAAAATCCTGCTCCAGCTTTTTCCAGGTGTAGGTGGGCAGGGGAATGCCTTTGTACTGCGCCGCAAACCGCTCCTCGCTTTTGCGTAACGCTTCGAGCGTGCGCCGTTGCTCGGTCACGTCTTCGACGAATCCTTCGTAATACCACGCGCCGGCGCTGTCCTGCACCGCGCGCGCGTTGGTGTTCGTCCAGATGAGTGTGCCATCTTTGCGCCGGTTCGGCGCTTGGAAATTTTGGATCCAGCCGCGTTCTGCCATCAGGCGAATGAATTCGGCGCGCCAACCGGGTTCGGCGTAAACCTTGTGTTCAATGTCGCCGCCGACGCTGGCGAGCATTTCCTCCACCGAGCCATAGCCGTAGATGCGCGCCATCGCCGCGTTGACGCGAAGGTAACGCCCATCGGGCGTGCTCTGAAAAATTCCTTCCACCGCGTTTTCAAACAGGTGGCGATAATTTTCTTCCGCACGCTTGCGCCGCGTAATGTCGCGCACGACGCCCAGCACCGCCGGCGCGCCCTCCCATTGAATCAACCGCGCATTCACTTCGACCGGTAGCCACGTGCCATCTTTGCGCCGATGTTCGCTTTCGAGCACGAGGTGCCCGTCGGTTTGCAATTGCCGAATCCGCTCCGCGTAGCGCAAAGCATTCGCCGGCGAATCCAGCTGTGCGAGGTTGAGGCGGAGCAGTTCGGCGCGCGTGTACCCCAAACGTTGGCACGCCGCCGGGTTGACGCGCAATAAATTGCCGGCAAGATCGTGGATCAAGATCGCGTCGTTGATGTGCTCAAACAAAAAATCATCGCCCATTTTTTGGGCGCTCGGCGCGGGGCGGTTGGCGGAGAGATCAGAATCCGATACCATCATCAATCCATTTCATTTCTGCGCGGCGCGGCGCGCTCAAAACAATTCCAGTTGCGCGCGCGCTTCGGCAACGGGCGGCACGAGGCCCACCATCAACGCCACGTCGCTCCGGTCGATCTGTTCCGCGCTCAATAATTTTTCCGCGAACGGCGCGCGCACGAACGACCAGCCCGCCTCGTGAAACGCTTCGGCGAGGCGCGGGAGACGCCGCAATTTTTCGCGCAGAAATTCGACGCGTGCCTCCGGCACGATCACCGAGCCGCGTAGCGGCGCGAGATGCACCGGCGCAAGATCGGCAAATTGTCCGTCCGCGCGCCACACAAACCCGTGCGCCGGCTCGCCCTCCGCGATCCAGGCGAGATCGAATTGTTCGAGCGTGCCCGCCGAGTGCACGCTGGCTTCGCTCACCACTTGCCAGCCGGCAACCACCCAGCGAAAATCGAACGCCGGCGTGTAACCCAACCGTGCGCCCAGTCGCGCCAACACCTCGAGCGCGTGCGCGCGTTCGGCGGCGACATCCTGCGGCTCGGCATAACTGCGCGCGCCCAGCTCGATCACGCCGGCTTCCGGCGTCAACATGCCGGGAAATGCGCGATAGATCGCGTCCTCCAATTCCGTGCGCGGCAGTGCGCCGTGCGCCAGCGCATCGCGCACCGCCGCATCCACCCGCTCCAGCCACGTCGTCGGCGCGGGCGCATCGCGCAACCACAAAAAACCATCCTTGCCGGCGACGTGATCGAAATCGTGCGCGTACCCCTCGTGCAAGCCGTTGCGTAACGCCTGGTGCAAAAATTTGCTCGGCGGCGTTTTCAATTTTGCGGCACTCACTTGCGCGAGCAGACCGGCGCGCGCCACCTGGGTCAGCGCCGCGTGATGCACGCGCGTAAACGGCAACGCCTCGCCGCGTTGCGCGAAAATCGTTTTTGCCGCATCGAGCGCGGTGGCGCGCAATTGTTGATCGAGTTGCGCGATGTTGATCACCGCGCTTGCCGGCTCGGACGCGGCGGGGACGAACGCGATGCGGTACTCGCCGCGAATGTCGTCGAACTCGGTGTGCGGCACGTCACCGCGGCGCGTTTGAAACGCGAACGTTTCGAGCGCCCACTGCGCGCCTGCCGCCGCGAGCAACACCGCTTCGATCGTGCGATGCCACGTCGCTTGAAACGCGAACACGGCGTGCCCGTCCGGGCGCAACACGCCGGCGAGCGCGCGCGCCGATTCATTCAAGCCCTCGGTGTACCAGTCCCATTCCCAGGTCGCGTCTTTGCCGGGATCGAGAAACGGCGCGAGCGATTGCACGGCGGCGCGCCCCAAAAGCCACGCGCCCCAAAAGTAGGCGAGTGTCCACAAGGCGATGCGGCGCGTGGGGGGCGCGGTCAGCACGAGCGCGGCGCACTGCGCCGGCAGATCGCGCGCTAACGTCTTGGCGCTACCGCGCCCGATGAACGCGCGCGGCTCGCGGCTTGCCAGCACATCGAGCGGTGCGGCGGCGAGTTCGAGCGCGGGCTGGGTAGCGGCAAGCGCGCGCGCGGCAGTTTCAATCTCGCGCCAAAGGTTCAACTCGACGAATTGTTTGTGCGTGGCAATTTGCGCGGGCGCGTCCGGCGCGGCGCGCAAATTGGAGCCGCGATCCAACGCGTGCGCCAACAACAGCAGGAGCGTATCGTACTCGCGCGTGCCGCGAAACCGCGCTTCGATCTTTTGCGTGATCGCAACGAGCGCGGCAAGCGTGTGCGGCGTGTAGAGGTCGAGCAGTTTGCGGATGCGCTCGGCGTGGGGGGCGGCTTCGGGGTTGACGCGCTCGAACGCGAAATGATAGTGCATCCCGCGTGCGTTGATTTGCTCGGCGCGTTGCTGTTCGGCATCTGTTGCCGGATCGGTGCGCGTCGCGCCGCAATGCGCGCAGGTGTAATGCCGCGCGATGCAACGCGCATTGCCTTCGCGCGCGTGGATGAAATAATCGGCGGGTGTCGGTTTGCCACATGCGGCGCACGGGGTGGTGTACAATGCGTGGACATACGCGCGAAGGGTGGTGTCATCTTTTGGCGCATCGCCGAGGCGCGCCAATGCGGCGTCAATGTCAGCGGTGCGCGCGGGCGTTGCCATCGTGCGCGCGAGCCACGCCCACAGCGGATTCGTTTGCGCGACGATGACGCGTCGCCCCAACGCAAGCGCGGCGCGCGCCACGTTCGGCGCTGCGCCGAACGGATCGATCACCAGATCACCCGGCGCGGTGAGTATTTCGATGTAGCGCGCGGCGACGGTGGCGGGCACGCCGCGCACAAAATCGCCGAACGGATAAAACGCGGGCGTGTCGCGGTCGGGGATGAAATAGTCTGGAGCGTTCATTTGCGCGAGAGTATAACACAGGTGAATCGTGCGGGCAATGGGTTGCAATTCTTTTCCGATTCGATATAATGGAGTTGACCGTTGCTGGACGCAAGAAAAGAGCGCGGTCGCTTACAAGGAGGACGAGTGAATCGCCGATTGATTTTATGTGCGGGGTTGTTGGTTTTGGCGATAGGTCTGGTTGCGTGCGGCGGCACGCCTGCGCCACAGCCCACGCCGCCGCCGACACAACCCCCTGCCGCCGCGCCGACGCAACCGCCCGCGCCGACGACTGCCGCGCCTGCGGCAACCAAGCCCGCCGCGGGAACGAGCGCGCCGGTGCCGCCCGCCGGTTCACCAACGGCGGTTGCCAAGCCGGCGACAACGCCAGTCAAATCGCCGCTGAGTTGCCCGCCCGCGGCGCCTGCGGCGGCAAACGCGCAACTCGCCGCGCGCGTCAACGGGCAAGGTCTCGCGCTCGACGCGTACAATCGCCAAGCTACGCAAGCGCAAGCCGCGATGGTTGCCAGCGGCATTGACCCCAAATCGCAGGTCGGTCAAGAATCGCTCAAGAGTTTGAAGCAACAAGTGCTCGATCAGATGATCAACGATATGATCGTGGCGCAACAAGCCGAACAACAAGGCATCAAGATCACCGATGACGATCTGAACGCGCGCATCGCGCAAATGATTCAGGACGCGGGCAGTGTCGAAAAATTGAACGATTATCTCGCCAAGAATCAAATGTCGCTTGCCGATCTCTGCACGCAGGTGCGCGCGCACGTGCTGGGCGAAGTGATGCTCACACGCATCACCTCTGCCTTGCCGACGAATGTCGAGCAAGTGCACGCGCGTCAAATTCTCGTCGCCACGCCGGATTTGGCGAACACGCTCCGCGACCGCGCGCGCAAAGGCGAAGATTTTGCCGCACTCGCCAAACAGTACTCGCTCGACGAAACGAGCAAGGCAAACGGCGGTGACCTGGGTTGGGTGCCGAAAGGCGTGCTCGATCCGCGCATTGACACGATCCTGTTCCAAATTCCGGTGAGCCAAGTCAGCGATCCGATCAAGACCGACTTTGGATACCATGTCGTCCAAGTGACCGAAAAAGAAAAAGCGCGCGCCCTGCCGCCCGAACTGATCCAGGACGCGCGCCAAAAAGCGTTTCTCGCGTGGCTCCAAGCCGTGCGCGAAAC
>CAIKBD010000294.1 GCA_903825565.1 uncultured Anaerolineales bacterium
CAAACGCGAACGCGAACGCGAGATCGCTCGCTTGGAGAAAAGGGCAACCAAGCTCGGTTACACCCTCGCGCTCGTTCCCGTGCCCGCCTGAGTGAGGGTGTCAAGTTTCTGGGTAGCGAAGCGAGAAGTCTCACCGACTCGGAAAAACGAGACGCTTCGCGCGGCGCAAAAACCGCGTCTACCCAGAAACTTGACCCCTCGCTCAGGCAGGCACTGGAACAGGAGCGATGGTGTAACCAAGCTTGGTGGCTTTTTTCTCCAAGCGAGCGATCTCACGTTTGCGTTCCTGTTTGAGATACAGGTCCGCACTCGCGCCATCAAACGGTTGGTGATCGCGAAGCATGAAATACACCGCCCGCGCGATTTTGTGGGCGGTCGCGACAATGGCTTTCTTCGGCCCATGCATCGCCCGCATCCGACGAAAATACGCGCCATAGGCGGTCTCGGTTTTGGCGACGGCTTGGGCCGCCAAGCGAAAGGCTTGGCCAGCGCGGTTGTGGGTCTTGAGGATGCGACTGCGCAAGACCTTGCCGCCGGAGATGTCCGTGTGCGGCGCGAGCCCGATCCAGGAACAGAAATGCTTGGCGTTCGTCCACCGACTCATATCGGTACCGATTTCTGAAATAATGATTTGCGCGGTGGCTTCGTTCAGTCCGTGCACGGCGACCAAGTCAATGCCCAACAGTTGATACAGCAACCGCCGTCCATCGTAGCTCGGTGCATTCTTGCTATGCGTGTTGCGTTTGTCCGTGGTGTCCAACGGTGGCAATCCGTTATCATCATGGACGGGTTTGAGCGCACTAAACTTGCGTTCTAATTCCTGGTCACACTCGCGAATCTGTGCCGTGTAGCAATCATACAACGCCACCGCTTGCTTGAGCGCAAAGACATGCTCGTCGCGATAATTGCCGGTCAACGCTTTAGTCAACTACCACCCGCTAAAGCGGGTTGGCTTGTAACTGCACTCGACCGTAGTTCTCTTGAGACAGATTGCATCTCAACAGCTTTGGCTTCAGCGTGCGCTACGTTTGGCAGGTTGACAACCGCCCGGCTCGCAATGCTGCATGGCCTTTTGCATGTGTTCGCGAAGCGTGTGCGCCGCCCGATGCTCAATCAACGCGGCGCGATGGCGCAGATAGGCGCGGATGGCACACATCTCGCTGTCTGGACGAAAGGAGTTGTTCAGCAGACCAAAAGTATGCAAGCGACGTAGCCATTGGGCGTCGGTCTCGTCCTGCTTGCGCCCAGGCAGATTCTTGGCATGGCGCGCATTCACGAGATACACGTTGAACCCGCGCGCTTCCAGAATCTCATACAGCGGAATCCAATACACACCGGTGGATTCCATCGCGACGGTCGCAACGCCACACGCCTTGAGCCACTCCGCGAGGGCAATCAAGTCGGGCGTGTTCATGTCAAACTGGCGCAGGGGTTGCGGATCGCGGTTGGTGGGCACCGAGACCCAACTGTTCGTTTGACCAATGTCGATTCCAGCGGCATTCGGATTGATGCTCGTCAGTTCATCGACGTCGGGTACAGGCGTGGTAGGAAGCAAGGGCTTGCGCGAATGACTCATCAGGACACCTCTAGCGAGCAATGATTGTGCTTGATTCAGACCCACTCAGGTCTCCGGTCAATAAGCTACCCAGCGGGGTCGGGGCACAGCCAAGCCTAGTGCTTTAACAATTTAATCTTGCGGGGTTGGGTAATACTTGGCGAAGACGCGGCGAGCATCTTCCTTGGTGAACTTCCAACGAATTGTCACCCTCGCGTCATTGCGCGGCTTTTCCCACGCAACCAACTCGGTTCCGAGCGTGAACTCGTCACCCAAGCGTCTCCTCAGACATTGCCGCTCCATCACACTCAATTCGATCTCTACGAGACCAACAGAATGCTACACAAGCAGGAGGTGAGACACAACGATTTGTGCGGGTAACGCACCCGCATCACCCGCTGTTTGACCAAATTGTTCCTGTCCTTCGACCTTATCACCGCCAAACCGGGGAATCGCAAATCGTCATTCCATTACCCGATGGCACACAAACCTTCATCCTCGAATCGTGGACTGAACCGGTGGATGCTTCTCTTCCAACCTCCGCTTCGGTTCCTGAATCACCGACGCGCCCATGGGTGAATGCGACGACGCTGCTCTCTTTGGCTAAACTGGTGATTGCCCTCAAGGCAAATCCAGACCCAGAGAGGAGTCCGAATGATGTCGCTCCATTCACCGCAGGACGAGATGATCCCTGACTGGGAATCGTTCTCGTCGATCCATCGTCAACAAGTGATTCAACTCTTGGCCGAGCTGGCGTTGCACGCTGTCCGCCCGCCGCAAAGCCAAGCCACGTGTGCGGAGGAAGGTGATGCATCCCAAGATCACGCCCGACGATCTAGCCCGTCAAGCGATTGTGTATGTGCGTCAGTCCACGTTGAAACAAGTCCTGGAGAACACGGAGAGCACGGAGCGTCAATACGCCCTGGTGGATAAAGCTATCGGGTTGGGTTGGCCTCGCGCCCAAGTTCTCGTGATTGATGAAGATCAAGGACATTCCGCCGCGACGGCCACCGGGCGCAATGGCTTTCAGCAATTAGTCAGCGCCATCGGTCTGGGACAAATCGGCATTGTGCTCGCACTCGAAATTTCGCGCTTCGCACGCAGCCAGAGTGACTGGTATCGCGTCTTGGAACTCGCGGCCATCTTTCATACCTTGATCGCCGATGAAGATGGTCTCTACAATCCGCAAGATCATAACGATCGGTTGCTCCTGGGACTCAAAGGCACGATTAGCGAAGCGGAACTCTGGACCATCCGCGCGCGCTTGCAAGGTGGCAAGTGGAACAAAGCTCGCAAAGGCGAACTGGCTTGGTCCCTGCCCATTGGCTTGCTGCGCGAAACCGATGGACGCGTGAATTTCGATCCCGACCAGCAAGTGCAAACGACCATTCGAACTATCTTGACCCAGTTTCGCGCACTGGCAGTGCCAGTGCGGTGCTGCGCTATTTTCGTAAACACGACTTGCGTGTGCCGCGCAGCGTCCCAGGAACGGAGGGACCTGCTCACGTCATCTGGAAAACACCGACGTATGAAGCGATCTACTTGATCCTGACCAATCCGACCTATGCCGGTGCCTATGCCTATGGTCGGCGCAAGAGCGTCCTGACCGAGCCAACCCGCGCCGTCCTGGCACGTCACCGCGCCCCGCAAGAGGAATGGGCGGTCTTGATTCCAGAAGTCTTTCCGGCCTATCTGTCCTGGGCCGAATACCTTGAAAATCAAGCGCGCTTGGCGGCCAATCGCTCGCGTTTCATGCCCGGACCTGGGGCCGTCCGCCAAGGCGACGCTCTTCTGACCGGACTCGGCGTGTGCGCGCGCTGTGGACGGCATTTGGCTACCATCTACAACCCAGAACCGTGGTATACTTGTGCACGCGCGAAGCGTCGCTATGGCGAACCGCAATGTCAATCCTGCAAAGCAGAACCAATCGATCACGCCGTGACGGAATTGTTCCTGCAAGCCACTCAGCCCGCCCAGGTCGAAGCGGCGTTACAGGCACTGGATCAATTAGAACAAGAGCGTAAAGACTTGGAGCGTCTCTGGCAACAACGCTTGGAACGCGCGCGCTATGAAGCGGAACGCGCTGAGCGACAATTCAATCGCGTCGAGCCCGAGAATCGGCTCGTCGCGCGCGAGTTGGAAAACCGGTGGAACGGCGCCCTCGCCCAAGTCCAGCACTTGGAACGGTCCTATGCTCAAGCCCAGCAACAGCAATTGGCGCCTTTGAATGAAAGCGACCGTGCGCTCATCCGTCGTTCACTCACGGATCTCCCGCAACTGTGGCACGCCGCGACGACGACCGCCGCGGATCGCAAGCGTCTGTTACGCTGCCTCATCCGGGATGTTGCGGTCGATGGCGTGAGCCAACCTGGTCAGATCATCGTCCAGGTGCGTTGGCAAACCGGCGCGACGACGACGGTGAGTGTCCGGCGTCCGCGTTCGACAGATGGCTTGACCACCAACACCGCAACCCTGGAACAAATCCGAGCCATGGCCGCTGACCATTCGGACGATCAGATTGCCGACGTGCTCAATGCCCAGCATTTGACGACGCGCTGGGGCAAGCCCTGGACCTATCAACGGGTCCACCGCGTGCGCGTGCATAACCATATTCCCAGTCATTGTCCGATTGTGCCACGTGGTCAAGAAACACGCGGAGATGGCTTGGTATCTGTGAGCGCGGCTGCGCGTATGTTTGGCGTGTCGCGCGCGACGATTGCCGGTTGGGTTCGCCACGGCGTTCTGTTTGCCCAACACATGCCAGGCAGGAATCCATACTGGTTGCGCGTGAGCCCAGAAGATATTGCGCGCTTGACCGCTCAATCCTTTGAGCCAGGCTTCGAGCGTCTCCGCACCGCCACCAAGACCCTGGGTCTAACGGAAGCCCAGCTCTGGGAAGACGTGCGTGCTGGACGACGCGCCATCCGCCGCATGCGGTGCGAACAACATTGGGAATGGCAGGTCGCCGTGTCTGTACCAAAGATCCGCGATGACCAACTCAATCAAGTACTTTCGGCTCCAGCCGATTCGGTTACTTTATATCCCGCCCTATTGGAGGAGCAGTGTGAATAACCAACTTCGATCGGGTTATAGTCGGGTGAATAGGACGGCAGTTGAAACACGGTCAGTCGATCGGTATGTTGCGCGAAAAACTGTTTCGTCGCTTTCGACGTGTGATACTTCGCCCCGCCTTGAATGAGACAGAGCGGTTCCGTCGTTGTGGCTAACACGCTCAACAAAAAAGTCTGATAGCTGTCCGAATTGAATTTGCCGTCAATGCCTTGATGGAACAAGCGATCTGAAAAGAACTCGATCAGCCCAAACGTCTTGTAGGCTTTACGCTTGCCGGTGGTTTTGACAGTCGGGGTCTGCCCCAGGCGTGCCCCGGTATAACTCAAACTGCCCCACTGGGGAAAACTGGCTTCGTCACCGAAGAGAATCCAGGCTTTCCGTCGGCGCGCTTCGCGCAAAATGTGCGGCCATTCCTGTGTGAGCCACGCTTGCCGACGGGCTTCGTCCAAGTGATCGGAAACACACTGGGCTTTTTGGAACGAGTAGCCCAAGGTCCGCAACAATTCACACACATAATAGCGGTCATACAGGACATGAAACTCGCGACGAATCAACTCTTGCATCAGGAGTGAATTCCAGCAAGCGGGTTCAAACCCAGCGGCTTGCGGACCCGCATCAATCAGATCACACAAACGTTTCTTTTGACTCTGGGTCAACTTGGCAGGCCGTCCACCACCATGGTGATACACCAAGCTCTCCACGCCCTGTAACAACAATTCGTTGACCCAGACATAGAAACACGGGACACTGAAACTCCAGCGCTCACCAAGTTCCACAATGGGAGTGTGCTGAACAAAATGCTCAAGCAATGTGCTAATGCGACGCACCAAACGTACATCGCCTCGGTCATAGGCACCGCGCAGACGTTCTTGCCTGGCGTTGACAGTTTGGCGCGTCAAGTGTATTCTCGTATTCACGAATGTATCCTCCTCCAGGAAATTGTCGAAGCTTCCAAGGAGTGAGCGATACATCCGTCTTGCCTTTTGTGCAAGCCCGATTTTTCTAAATCATTTTCTCAAGGTCTATAGAAGATCGACGTTTTTTGTTGTGCTCCCGCTTACCCGTTCAGAAGAGTCCAAAAAATGCAAGTCACCCCACTGATTCTCATCGTCGATGACGATCTACGCTTACAGTACGCCATGGCGCGCTTGCTGAATCAAGCCGGCTATCGCACGTGCCAAGCCAGTGATGGCCTCGTCGGCCTGCAGATGGTACGCGAGCAAAAACCCGACCTGATCTTGCTCGCTGTAGATTTGCCTGACGTTAGTGGTATCCAAGTCTGTCGCGAAATCAAAGCGGACCATGATTTAACGGGGTGCTTGGTTGTATTGCTTTCCGGCGTGCCTGTTGATTCCTCAAGTCAGGGTGACGGGCTCGATGGTGGCGCAGATGGCTATATCATTCGTCCGATAACCAACGCCCAACTTCTGGCACAAGTGCGGGGCATGTTGCGAATCCAACAAACCGAATACCGTTTGCACGCTAGCGAAACCAAGTACCGCACGCTTGTCGAACAAGCCTCCGATGGTATTTTTATTGCCGATCAGTCAGACCGCTACATCGAAGTCAATCCCGCAGGTTGTCGCTTGCTGGGCTATACCCGCGAAGAAATCATCGGCAAGACAATGCGGGAAGTAATTCAATTGCCCGCTGGCCAACCCTTGCGTTTGGATGAATTGCACCGGGGGAACACTTTCCTGAGCGAACGCGTGATGATTCGCAAAGAAGGTACGCTCGTGCCGGTCGAAATCAGCGCCAAGCAATTGCCGGATGGTCGATCCCTAGGCATCGTCCGCGATATTTCCGAGCGCAAGCGCACGGAAGCCGCCTTGCGACAAAGCGAGCAACGGTTGCGCAAGTTCTACGATTCCGGATTGGTCGGGGTAATCTATTGGAACATGGACGGCCAAATTACAGATGCCAACGATAAATTTCTAGAGATGGTCGGCTACACCCGGGATGATCTCACCACGGGTTTGATTGACTGGGTCAATATGACACCGCCCGAATACCGCTATCTTGACGACGCCTCCGTCGCCGAACTCAAGGTCAAAGGTATCAATCGAACGCCTTTTGAAAAAGAGTACGTTCGCAAAGATGGCACGCGGATGCCCGTCCTCATCGCCGGCGCGATGCTGGATGAGGCACGTTTCAATGGCGTGGCCTTCGTCTTAGACATCACTGAACGCAAACAGACAGAAAACGCGTTGCGCGAAAGCCAAAAATTATTGCAAGCCACAATCGATCATACGCCTGCTTTGATTTATGCTTTTGATACAGAAGGGCGGTTCATCCTCGCCAATCGAAAATTGGAATCTCTCTTTGGCGTGGCTGAACGTCAGTTAATCGGGCAAACGCGCGCGGCGATAATGCCGCGCGAGATTGCCGAGTCGCATCGAAACAATGATCTCCAGGTCATCGTTTCACGCCAAGCCGAGATGTTTGAAGAGGAAAATCGTGAAGCGGATGGTCAACATTTTTACCTCACACTCAAGTTTCCGCTCATCAACGCAGACAATCGGGTGTACGCCGTGTGTGGAATTTCCACCGATATCACTGCCCGCAAGCAAGTGGAAGCAGCGTTGCGTGAGAGCGAGTCCAGCTTGCGCGAATCACAACGCGTGGCACATGTTGGTCACTGGAGTTGGGACACCCAAAAGAATCAAGTCGTCTGGTCTGATGAAATGAAGCGCATTTTTGGGCTTGATCCCGTCACCTTCTCTGGCGATCTCGACAAGATTATCGCGCAAGCGATCCATCCAGATGACCAAGCCAAAGTAAATGCGGCCAATCAAGCCGTCTTGACTGAGCAAAAACCTGCCGCGCTGGAATATCGCCTCGTGCTACCCGATCAATCGGTGCGCACAGTTTGGGCCGTACCCGGCGACCGGCTAGTCGATCCCCAGGGTCACATTCTCAAACTGACTGGCATCGTCCAAGACATCTCCGAGCACAAACAAGCTGAGCAGCAAATCCTCCGCCTGACGCGCTTGTATGCCACGCTGAGCCAAATCAATGAAATGATCGTGCGCGTCAAAGCACAGGACGAATTGTATCGCGCGTTGTGCCAAGTGGCAGTTCAGTTCGGCGAATTCGATTTGGCATGGGTGGGACTCGTGGCTCACATCGCGGGGCAGATCATTCCCGTCGCAGACGCCGGGAATGGGACCTCCTATGTGCAGGCATTGAACATAAACCTCAATGACCCCGTGACCGACGCTGGGCCCACCGGCTCCGCTATCCGAACTGGCGCGATTGTCGTCGTTGACGACATTCAGAATGACCCACGTATGCAACCCTGGCACCACCTTGCCCGGCAACACGGATTTCGCGCGAGCGTCGCAATCCCATTTCGCTTGAACGGTGAAATCCTTGGCGCCTTGAATTTGTACTCTACCGAGTCCGCTTTCTTTCGTGCGCCAGAAGAGATGCGGTTGCTTGAGGGAATTGGGCAAGCGGTGTCTTTTGCGCTCGACGGCTTGGCGGTAGAAGCGGAACGTCAAGTCGCCGAAGTAGCATTGCGCGAAAGTGAAGCGCGGTACCGGAGTTTGGTCGAATATTCGCCGGACGCGATCTTCGTTAGTCGGGCGGATCAAGTCACCTTTGTGAACCCGATGTGCATGAAACTATTTGGCGCAACCTCTCCAGAACAATTGTTAGGTCAAACGCCTGCCGCATTGTTTCATTCGCCGGAACCTATCATTCCTCAGACAGACATTCCGCACCTGCGTGAAAGAGCGGCGTCAGACGAGGTGCGCGAAGAACAGATTATTCGCTGTGATGGTCGCTTGGTGGAGGTCGAAGTCTCCGTCACGCCTTTGCCGGAGCGTGACACGAATAGTCTTCACGTCGTCTTACGCGACATTACCGCACGTAAACGCGCCGAAGCCGCGAATCAGAGATATTTGCGCGAGTTAAGCCTGCTCAACGAAGCGAGCGTGGCGTTTGGCCAATTCCATGCGCCAGAAATGGTGGGGCATGAGATCATTCGGGCACTGGAAAGTCTGCTGAATTGGACACACAGTTCAATCTGGCTGATTGACCACGCCGCGCAATGCATGAATTTGCTGGCGCACAGCACGATGGGGTTGTCACCGGCAGAGCTGGAAATCGAGTTAACCCACGTACGGGCATGCATCATACGACCAGGGGAGGGAGTTTGTGGCTGGGTGGCACTGCATGGTCAGCCGCTCTGCATCGGTCATGTGCAAGCCGACCAACGCGATATTCAAACTGCGCCTGCGATTCAATCGATCCTGTGCGTGCCGCTGAAAGTGGCTGGACAAACAATCGGCGCGCTGAACATTGAGAGCACAAAACGCGACGCGTTTACGACCGAAGACCAGCGCGTGCTCACAATTTTAGCCAGCCAGGCAGCCACAGCGATCCAGAACGCGCGCCTCCTGGAATTTGAACAGAATGCCCGGCAACAACTCGAAGCGCTCTCGCGGCGGCTCGTCGAGATCCAAGAAATGGAACGTAAAGACCTGTCCCGAGAGTTACATGATCGCGTGGGGCAAAACCTGACGACGTTGGGAATCAATTTGAATATTGTGCGCGCACAAATCCCAGCGCGCTCCAAGCGACAATTGGAAAAAGTAGATGATTCGTTAGACTTGGTGCAAGAGACCATGACGCGAGTTCGAGATGTCATGGCTGACCTGCGGCCGCCGGTACTGGATGATTACGGCTTGCTCGCTACCCTACGTTGGTATAGCAAGCAATTCATGCGGCGCACCGGTATTGCCGTGACCGTCGCCGGCGATGAGCCCGCCGAGCGCTTACCCCTCGCGCTGGAAATGGCGCTATTTCGGATCACGCAAGAAGCGTTGACGAATGTGGCCAAACATGCTCAAGTCCAACACGCTACCGTGACCCTGACGCTGGCGCAGTCACTAACCTGCTTGGTGATTGCCGACCAGGGCATCGGCTTTGATCCGGCGCGCCTGCCAAAATCCGCGTGGGGCTTGGCTACGATGCGGGAACGCGCTGAGACGGCAGGCGCACAACTGAGAGTGCAATCTTCACCGGGGGCTGGAACTCGGATTATCATCGAGATTTCGCACAATGGCTAAACGTTCTCCGCAGTCCACGCGCTCCCCAAAAACCGTGCAACCGATCACCGTTTTCCTCGCGGACGATCATACGATTGTCCGTGAAGGCTTACGGTACATCTTGCAGGCGCAAGGTAATTTCACCGTGGTAGGTGAAGCGGCCGATGGCAACACCGTCGTCGAAAAAGCGCTGCTGCTCAAACCCCAAGTCATCGTGATGGATATTTCGATGCCGGGACTGAACGGCATTCAAGCTACCCAACAGATTCGGCGCCGGTGTCCGGCGACCCAGGTCGTCATCCTCTCCGTGCATGCCACCACCGAACATATTCTGCACGCACTTCAAGCCGGTGCGCTCGGCTATTTGCTGAAAGAGTCCGCCGGCAGTGAAGTCGTGGAAGCCATCCGCACTGTTCAAATCGGTCAGCGCTACCTCAGCCAAACTATTTCCGAAACAGTGATCACGGACTTGGTGAACAGTTCAAGTTCAGTGGATGGCCGGGACAATCCGCTGGACAGCCTCAGCCCGCGCGAGCGTCAAGTGCTCCAGTGGATCGCAGAAGGCAAATCCAATGCGGAAATAGCGCAGGGTTTGGCGCTGTCGATCAAGACGGTCGAGACCTATCGCAGTCGGCTCATGAAAAAGCTGGACCTTGCCGATTTCCACGCTCTGATCAGGTTCGCGGTGCGCTATGGGTTGAGTGTTCCCCCATAGCCGTCTGGACGGTGCGCGGCACCGGCTTTGTCAAGTTTCCCTTACACGATTATCAAACCTTCCTGACAGACAAACGATACCCAATCCCGTATAGTGATAATCGCCGGCGATGCTTGCCGGCGATTATTTCTATTCCCGCTCGAATGGGGAGACGCAATGAGTCACAAACACAAGCGAGTGGGGTACAGGTCCATCTTACTGGTGGACGACAACGCCGCCGTGCGACAATCGTTGCGCGAGTGGCTCAGCCGCATTTTCCCGCAGTGCGCGTTTTGGGAAGCGGCAAGCGGTGAGCAAGCCCTGATCTTGGTGCAACAGCAAAAGCCCCAGGTCATCGTAATGGATATTGGATTGCCACAGATGAATGGGATTCAAGCCACCCGGCTGATCAAGCAATGCCTGCCCCAGGCACAGGTGGTGATGCTTTCGATTCACGAAGACGCACGATATCAAGAAGACGCCGCGCTGGCCGGCGCGACGGGTTTTGTTTCCAAACGCATGATGCACGTTGACCTTTTGCCGGTCATTACTCGATGCATAGCCGAGGCAACTCACGCTGAGCGGCGCAAGCAGGAACGAGCCTCATCGAAAGTAAAAATGGGATGAAACATTCAGGACTAGGGCATCCACGACTAGGGTTTGGTTTGACCCTACAACTGATCAGTTTGGTGACGCTGGTAGCATTAGGGGTCGGGGGGGGCATGGGCCTCGCGCTAACCCAGTCCAGCCGGAATACGTTGCGAGCGGGAACTTTCGCCAACAGCTTGGCGCATGCCGATCTCGCGGCAGAATATGCCTCGGAATATCTCAATGTGCTCCAAGCCCAAGTGCGTTTATTGGCTACACGCCCCGAGCTTGTGCACGCCGTCCTCATTGATGCGCCCGAACAGGTTCAAGCCGAACTTGCCCAATTCCTGATCCTGCAACCGGCTTTTGACGGGATTACGCTCTTTGATGCCCAAGGCATTGCCCGAGTCAGTGGCGTTGCCAATCCGCTGAATCTGGGTCAATCCTCCGCCGACCGCGATTGGTTTCAACAGACGATGGTCACAGGCAAACCGTATCAAGGCATCCCGGTCATCTCGCGTGCGACTGGCCACCCCAATGTGCCCTACGGTGTTCCCATCTTCGACGCCCAGCGCCGAGTGTCAGGCGTGCTCGTGGCTGGAATTTCAACCACCGCGCTGGCCGATGCTATTACCCAAGCGTCCGCCCTTCCCGAGACGCGCGCCTCGCTGATCGATTTTCGCAATGGAGGCATTGTTGTGGTGCATCGTGACCCACAACGCCTCTTGACGCCGATTTCTGGCAAGAATCAAGCTGTCCAACGTTTGATGAACCACGAGCGCGGTGTCATGGAAACACTGAGTAGCACGGGCGAATTGGACTTGATCGCCTATGCGCCGGTGCCCGATTTGCCCTGGGGCGTGCTCGTAATCACGCCCGCTCAAATCGCGTTTGCGCCCATAGACCAATTGACGCATCAAGCGAGCGTGCTCACTCTAACTGCGATTGCTGTGGCAGCCTGCCTCGGCGGACTCTGGATGCTTCGAATCACCCGCCCCATGATTCGTTTGCGCGACGCCGCCCGACGCCTTGCCACCGGTGCTTTGACTGGCCAGCTTCAGTTTACGCAAATTGACGAAATTGGCGAGGTCGGACGTGCTTTTGACCAAATGGCCCAGGCTCTCTCCGAAAAGGAAACGCAACTCCGCCGCTATGCGGATGAGTTGGAACAGCAAGTCGTCGAACGCACCGCCGCTTTGCGAGACAGTGAACAGCGCTATCGGCTGATTTCGGAGAATAGCGACGACGTGATCTGGCTTTTGGATCTGCGCCTGCAACGTTTTACGTATATCAGCCCCTCGGTGTATAAACTGCGCGGCTTTACGCCGGATGAAGTCTTGAGCGCCCCGCTCACCGCTGCGCTCACCGCCAAATCGCAACCAGAGGTAGCTCTGTGGCTCAGGACCGAAATGCAGATGATTCGGGAAGGTCAAGGTGACGCCAAGCCCAAGCTCTACCAGGTGGAACAACCCCGAAAAGATGGTTCCACTGTCTGGACTGAAGTGGCAACCAACTATATTTGTGATGAACACGGCGAGCCTACTCAAGTGATTGGTGTTTCCCGCGACATCACCGCACGCCGCCAATCCGAAGCAGAACTACGTAAATTATCTCGGAGCGTTGAGCAAAGCCCGGCCTCCGTGGTCATTACCAACCCGGCGGGCACGATTGAATACGTCAACCCCAAGTTTACGCAGTTGACGGGCTACACCGCCGCCGAAGCTATCGGGCAAAACCCGCGCCTACTGAAATCGGGTGAGACCATGCCCGCAGAATATACTCGGTTGTGGAACACGATTACGACGGGTGGCGAATGGCACGGCGAGTTTCACAACCGAAAAAAGAATGGCGAATTGTATTGGGAATCTGCAGTCATTTCAGCCATTCTGGATGCAGACGGTCAGATCGCGCATTTTGTTGCAGTCAAGGAAGACATTACCGGGCGCAAACAAGCCGAGCAATCCTTGCGTGAGAGTGAGGAGCGCTATCGGTGCTTGTATCATGACGCGCAACAACGGATTGCCGAATTGCAAACGATCCATAAAGTTTCAACGGCCTTGCGCTCTGCCCAAACCTTGGATGAGATGTTACCCATCTTTCTGGATGAAACGCTCGCGATCCTGGACGCCACAGATGGCAGCATTTTGCTGGATGGCACGGTAGCCGAACTCCATACTACCGTGACGCGCGGGTGGCTGTCCGCGTATCCGGCGGTCATGTCCAAGACCCTCGGCATTGCAGGTCAAACCTATACGACTGGGCAACCCTATATCGCGCGTGAATTTGTGAGCGAGCTTCGCACACTCCAATCCGCCGACGAACACATTCCAGCGGGTTGGGGTGGGGCTTGCATTCCCATCCGTGCGGTCGAGCGCGTAGTAGGCGTTATGTTTGTCGCCGTGCACCTCCCGCGCGAATTGACTCTCACCGAAGTTCAACTCTTGACGACGCTGTCCGAAATCGTCGGCAATGCGATCCAGCGGACGCAACTTCACGCTGAAACGATGCAGAACCTGCAACGGCTCAAAGCCCTGCAAACGATTGACCATGCCATTAGTGAGAATCTCGGTTTGCACTCGACGTTAGATATCTTACTCAGTCAAGTGATCGCGCAACTCGGGGTGGATGCCGCCAGTGTCTTGTTGCTTGACCCCTCCGCGCAAGTTCTCCGCTACGCCGATGGACAGGGATTTCGTACAGCCGACATTGAAAAGACGCTCTTGCGTTTGGGACAAGGTTATGCCGGCCAGGCCGCGCAGACCCGACGCATTCAAGCCGTGCCAGATTTGCGCCAAAATGCTGGGGGAGATACCCAGTCCGTGCTGTTAGCCCACGAGCCATTTGGCGCTTACTATGGCGTCCCGCTGGTTGCCAAAGGACAGGTCAAGGGTGTCTTGGAGATTTTCCATCGCGAGCCCTTAAATCCCAACGCCGAGTGGCTGGCTTATCTGGAAGCGCTCGCCGGTCAAGCGGGCATTGCGATTGATAACGCCCAGTTGTTTGATGGCATCCAAGCGTCTAACCTTGAATTGGCTCTGGCCTACGAGACCACGCTGGAAGGTTGGTCGCGCGCGTTAGATTTGCGGGATCAGGAAACAGAAGGGCATACGGAACGAGTTACAGCCATGACCCTGCGCCTAGCGCAGACAATGGGAATCGGTGAAGCCGATCTCACCTTACTCCGCCGTGGAGCGCTTTTGCACGACATCGGCAAAATGGGAATTCCCGACAGCATTTTGCTCAAACCGGGTAAACTAACCGACACCGAATGGGCCGTGATGCGCAAGCATCCCGTCTACGCCCAGCAACTCATCGCGCCGATTACCTATCTCCGGGACGCCCTCGACATACCCTACTGCCATCATGAAAAATGGGATGGCACGGGTTATCCGCGTGGCTTGGTCGGCGAGCAAATTCCGCTCGCGGCGCGGTTGTTTGCGATCGTAGATGTATGGGACGCGCTGACCTCGGATCGCCCGTACCGGAAAGCATGGTCGCACACTGAAACCCTCGCTTATATCCAGGCGCAAGCCGGTCGGTATTTTGATCCGGTCATTGTACAAGCCTTCATGAATCTCGTGACAGCAGGAACTCGACCACCGATTCAAGCGACTTTCCGCCCAAGGGTTCTGATTGTGGACGACGAGAGGGAAATTACCCGCTCGCTTGCGCGTAGCCTCCGTCAAGACTTTGAAGTATTGACGGCTAATTCGGGTGAGCACGCTTTGGAACTCATCGCCCAAAACGAGATCCCGGTCTTGCTGACGGATCAACGCATGCCTGGTCTGACTGGCTTGGAATTGCTCAAACAGACCCATCGGGTTAGCCCGCGCACGCTCGGGGTACTCATCTCCGGTTATTCCGATCCGTCCGCACTGAACGCCACCTTGCAATTAGACAACGTCCGCGGCTTTGTTCCCAAGCCCTGGGATAGCGACGACCTGCAACGGCAATTACACAAAGTTGCGCACGAGTATTATACGTTGCGCTAACCCAAGCCATTCGTACACCGCCCAACTGGTTCTCGAAATAGGTGTGAACGAATCCCTGAAAGAGGAAACCAACTCATGAATCCACATTCAAGTCCACAATCCGATCCGGGTCTTGTAGAGTTGCAAAGCGCGTATCTCCAGTCTATGAAAATCGGCAGTGGGCGCGCGGCGGACCAGGTGATCCAACAAGCGTTAGATCGCCGGATGTCCGTCAACGACATCTACCTGGAAATTTTTCAAACCACCGGCTATGCCATAGGCCGCCTGTGGCAACGTAACGAGTACACGGTCGCGCAGGAACATTTGGCGACCGCAATTATCGAACGGCAGATGGGCGAGCTCCATCCTCTATTTCGCCCACAGAGGGAAAAGCCAACAACGCTCGTGATTGGGTGTGTCGATAAAGAACTGCACCGCGTCGGCGCACGCATGGTAGCGGACTTTTTTGAGCAAGATGGCTGGACGGTCCATTACCTCGGCGCGACGGTACCGACGGAACATTTCATTGCGCTGGCTCGAGAAATGAAAGCCGATCTGATCGGATTGGCGTCACAGTTGATCTACACCATCCCCGCGGTCTCCGCGTTCGTCCGCGAGTTGGATCGCCAAGGCATGGCCGGGATTCCGGTCATGGTTGGAGGAATGGCCTTCGCGCAACAGCCCGAATTGGCTGAACCGCTCGGCGTGCGCTTTACTGGCGCTAATGCGCGCGACGCCGTACGGTTAGCCAACGCACTTTTCGATTGATTCGCGCGCAAACCGCGCCGTTGCGTTTTTAGTTGCTAGGAGGTAACGCATGTCTAACATGAATGAACTGCCGGAGGTTTCTCTTGAAACCCTCGCCCATTTTGAAGCGCAACGAACACAAATTGTGCATCAAGCCGTGGAGCGATCTATGAACCGGCAAGCGGAAGTGGTTCAGCATGGCGAGCAAGCGCGCCAATTGATCACGGTCGGGCTAGACTTTACGACCCAAGCGGTGAGCATCGCCATGCAAATGCGTAACGCCGAGCTGTTGAAACAGCAATTGATCTGGGGAAACGATCGCTTGCCGCACGACCGGGTTGAGCCGACCCACATTTTGGCCCGTTTGCGCATCTTGGCGGATGTCGTGCGTGGGACACTGACACCGACCGATGCGGCCGCCGTGAACCAGTATATCGGCTATTTGATCGCATTGCAGGAAGAAATCATTACATCAACTCTACGGCCGGCTTGAGAGCTTTGTCGCATGAAAAAACCAACGATCCTCATTGTGGACGATGAAGAAAATATCGTCCGTTCCCTGCAACGGACCTTACGCGACCAATTTAACGTACTCACAGCAACGTCCGGCGAGACTGCGCTAGACATCATCGCCCGGGAGGACATTGCGGTGATCTTGACTGACCAACGGATGCCCGGTCTGACCGGAGTCCAACTGTTGGAACGCGTCAAGCAACAACGGCCCAAAACCGTTGGGATTCTCATTTCCGGTTATTCCGATGTATCCGCGCTCGTAGATGCGCTCAACCTAGGGATTGTGCGGGGCTATATTCCCAAACCTTGGGATACCGAAGAATTGCGTAGCAAGTTAAAGGCGGCCGTGCAGGAATTTGACGCCATCATTAATGATCGCGAGTTGCTCCATAGCTCGGCTGAAGCAGTCACGTATGCCCAAACCCAACTCGCTGAATTGAAAAAAGTCCTTGATTTGGTTGTGACCGGGGAAATCGAACCCTTGTTTGCGGCGGCGAAAAACCAAATCGGCACACCGGGTTCGTGGAATCATCCTCAATTTAATCGGGCTTACCTCGATCAGCTTTCGGATGGCTTTGCGTTAATCAACGCTGAGGGGATAGTAGACTACTGTAACCCCGCTATTCACGTTTTGCTCGGCGTACCAGAGTGCGTGCCCGGCGTAAACTTGTTAGCCATTCCAGCGCTAGCGGATTGCGAACCGCTGGTCCATGCAGTGCAAGCGGCGCTCGCCGGGCATCCCACGCACACCGAATTTTTCTGGCGCATTGCTCAAGGCGCAGACGCGTTTCTCGAAATCGCCGCGACGCCGATTACCGAACACGGGCAATACGCAAAGGCAATTCTCGTCATTAGGGATCAAACCGCGCGCCAAAAAACCATCGCGCACTTGAAGGGCTTGAATGTCGTTGCCGAAGCGATTGTGCAAACCTTGGAATTTGAACAACGATTGCACTTGATGCTCAACGCATGCCGCGAAGCGACGCAAGCCGACGGCGCATTCGTCTATATTTTCACCCCCGGCGCGACCAATTTACTATTGGCCGGCGCCGTGGGTTTGGATGCGGCGACCATCGCCTTTCTCAAACAACACCCCATACCGTTTGGCGCTGGCTTGGTGGGCCACGTGGCGGCGACAGGGCTAGCGCAGGCGCAAACCCAGTTATGCGATGCCGCTTTAATTTACCCCCAACTAGTGCAAGACGAAAAAATTAAATCCGTCGCTTTGGCGCCGTTGCATGATTCCACCGGTGTGTCAGGTGTCGTTGGGGTTTTTACCCGGACCTTGCGCCAAGTTTCTAAATCGGATATGCGCTTGTTATCCTCCATTGGAAATCAAGTGGGCCTGGCATTGCACAACGCACGCTTGTATGAACAAATCCAGCAACAAGCTCGCACGGACGCGCTGACCGGTTTGTTCAATCGCCGTTACTGGATGGAACTTGCCGAGCGTGAATTTACACGCGCCCAGCGTCTGCACACTTCACTCATTGCGCTGATGATTGACCTCGATCAATTCAAGCGCATTAATGATGCGTTCGGGCACGCGATTGGCGATCAAACTCTCCACGCCACGGCGACCGTGTTGGCGGCGAACGTGCGCACGATTGACTTGGTCGGCCGTTACGGGGGCGATGAATTTGTGATCCTGTTACCGAATTGCGAACCAGCCCAAGCTCAGCAGATCGTCCAACGCCTGATCGCGCAAGTCACCGCTTTGCAGATTCCGACTTCTCAGCCTGTATTCCAGGGTTGAGTAAATCTTATCGCACTTTGACAATCACATAGCATTGAGGTAGGGTGTGGCACACCTTCCAGCGAGGTTTGCGATGCCACAACCCAGTCAAGCCGAATTGTTTGCCCGTGCGTTTCAA
>CAIKBD010000295.1 GCA_903825565.1 uncultured Anaerolineales bacterium
GACGCGTAGGACACATTTGGAAATTTGTCCCACGAACCACCGATGCCCAAGACGCGTAGGACACATTTGGAAATTTGTCCCACGAACCACCGATGCCCAAGACGCGTAGGACAAATTTCCAAATGTGTCCCACGAACCGCTAAACGTAGAGCAAATATTTTTGGCGTTTGGCTTCAAACGCTTTTTTGTGGGCAGACCATTCGGCGATCAATTCGCGCACCGGCGCGCCGTGCGCGAGACCTTGGCGGATGCGCGCGTCGCCGGTGAGGAGATCGAAATGCGGCGGTCGCCCTTCCCAGGAGGACGCGAGAAATTCAAAGCGCGCCGGGTTTTGCGCGCGGCACGCGGCGATGACGTGCAACCCGGTTTCGACGGCGCGCAACGCGTTGCGGTCGGTGACGTGAATCTGCGCGCCCGTGCATTTTTCGCCGGCGTGTTTGCTGGCGGACGGAATAAAGTGGACGGGGCGAAAGCGCGCACCCGGCAACTGCAACGCGTTGAGTGTTTGCGCGAGCGCGTATCCGTCGAGCCACGGCGCGCCGAACGTCTCAAACGGCAGAGCGGTGCCGCGCCCTTCGGAAAGGTTCGTCCCTTCGGGGAAACACATCCCCGGATAGATCGTCGCCGTATCGAGTTTGGGCATGCCCGGCGAAAGCGGCACCCAGGGCAAGCCGGTTTCGTCGTACCACATTGCGCGCCGCCAAGCGCGCATTGCGATCACGGTGAGGTCGGCGCGCAGATCGCACTCGGCGTTGATGTACTGCGCGAGTTCGCCGCACGTCAACCCGTGCCGAATCGGGATCGGGATGATGCCGACGAACGATTCGAGCCCGGGCGCGACGAGTCCGCCTTCGACGCGTGCGCCGGTGATCGGGTTGGGGCGATCCAGCACGATGACCGGTTTGCCGGTTTTTGCCGCGCCGCGCAACACGTAAAATAGCGTGCTGATGAATGTGTAAAAGCGCGCGCCGACATCTTGCATGTCGAAAACGAGCGTGTCCACCTCCGCCAGCATCGCAGGCGTGGGTTCTTTCGTGTCGCCGTACAAACTGAACACGGGCAAGCCGGTGCGGGGATGGATCGCATCGCCGACTGCCAAGCCGTCGGCGGCTGAGCCGTCAAAGCCGTGTTCGGGTCCGAAGAGCGCGGTGAGTCGCACGCCGGCACGCAGCAACGCGTCCACCGCATTGGTGAGGTCGGGCAAAACGGCGGCGGGGTGAGTGACCAAGCCGATGCGCTTGCCGCGCACGTGGTCGGTTTGGTCGTGGAGGAAAAGTTCAAGTCCGGTTTTCACGTTCATGGTGATCGTCCAATCGTCTGTGATTGGCGGGCAAAGCGCCCGCGCGTGTGGAAAATTCTGACGCGCCAAGTGGTCTAGACCACCTTGTACCAATTTAGCATAGAATCCCCGCGCGGTCAACAATTGACAAATTGAAATTTCTGCGGATAATAGACGCAGTGGCAATGACGGAGAGGAGTAGCCGTGTGGAATCCGCCAGCGAGAAGGATCGAGTGGTGCGAATCCTTTCGGAGCAAGCCGGCGAAATTCGCTCCTGAGCCGCGCGCGCGAAATCGTCAAACGAAACTAGCGCGCGCCGCAGGTCTGCGTTATCGGGCAAGCCGATGGTGGTCGGCGTGAGTGAGTGCAATAGTTCGATAGTTCGTTAGTTCGATAGTTGGTCATCATCTAAACTATCGCACTAGAAAACTATCAAACTATTGAACTAACCGGGGTGGTACCGCGAGATGTTATACGACTCTCGTCCCTTGTGGGCGGGAGTTTTTTTGTTGAGCGAAATGGATCAAACTTTTCATCTGGTCGAACAAGCGTATTTTGAAGCCCAGGATGCGACGCGCGATTACACGCCGCGCGAATTTGCGCGTGAGGGATTTATTCATTGCACCGACGGCGTGGACGAAATGGCGCGCACGGCGAACCGCTATTATCGCGATAACGCCGCGCCGTTCGTCTACTTGTACATTGACAAGGCGTTGGTGCGCGCCAAAATTCAGTACGATGCCGAGCCGAAAATCTATCCGCACATTTACGGCGCGTTGAATCGCGATGCGATTGTCGCGGTGCGCCCGGCGAACCGTAACGGCACTGGCGAATTTTTGCCGCCGGAAGAATTGACGCCCGCGCGTCCATCGTCCATCATCGCGCTTCGACTCTATCGCGATTTTCGCTTGCTGTGGACCGGACAAATGCTTTCATCCATCGGCACACAGATGCAGATGGTCGCGATCAACTGGCACATTTACAACCTCACGCACTCGCCGGTGATGTTAGGACTGACCAGCTTGATGCGCCTCGTGCCCATTGTGATCTTTTCGCTTTTCGGCGGTGTCGTCGCCGATGCGCACGATCGGCGCAAGTTGATGATGATTACGCAAACGCTGATGATGCTCTTTGCCGCGACCCTGGGGCTGGCGACGAATTTTGGGTTGATTTCCGCGTACGTGATTTACGCGATGGCGGCAACGACAGCGGCAACCGCCGCATTCGATAGTCCGGCGCGCCAGTCCCTCACACCAAACTTGGTACGCAAGGAACATCTCACGAATGCCTTGTCACTGAACAATATCAATATGCAGGTTGCGGCGATTTCGGGACCGATGCTTGCCGGGTTTGCGATTGCAGGTCTCGGCGTTGGCGCGGTGTACTGGATCAATGCCGCGTCGTTCCTGGCGGTGCTCACCGCGCTCGTGTTCATGAAGACGCCGACCCAAAAACATTTGGGCGTCGCCAAGGTCAGTCTCGCTTCGTTGACCGATGGCATCAAATATGTGTTCAGCGTGAAAATCATCACGGCGACCATGTTGCTCGATTTCATCGCGACGTTCTTTTCATCCGCCTCGGCGCTCTTGCCCATTTTTGCGCAGGACATTTTGCATGTCGGACCTGAGGGGATGGGGGTCTTGTACGGCGCGGAATCGGTGGGTGCGTTGGTTGCGGGCGTCCTCGTTGCGCGGTGCGGAAACATCAAACGCCAGGGCGTTGTGTTACTCGTCGCCGTTGCCTCGTACGGATTCGCAACCGTGTTTTACGGCATGTCGCAGTTGTTTGTGCTCTCGTTCTTTTTCCTGGCACTCGTTGGGGCATCGGATACCGTGAGTGCGATCATTCGCAACACCGTGCGTCAACTCTCCACGCCCGATCATTTTCGCGGGCGCATGACTTCGGTCAATATGATTTTCTTTATGGGCGGTCCGCAACTCGGCAACCTTGAAGCGGGTCTCGTTGCGGGAGCGTTGGGCGCGCCATTCGCCGTGATTAGTGGCGGCGTGGCAACTGTAATCGCGGTGGCATTGGTCGCGTGGCTCGTGCCGCAGTTGCGAAATTACAGTGGACAGTGAGTAGTGGGCAGTGGACAGTAGGGCAGTGAACAGCGAACAGTAGGACAGTAAAACAGTGGAGGCGAAGATGGGCACATTGCCGCGCGTGGCAAGCTTTCGAGACCTCGTTGTGTATCGCAAGGCACGCGAATTTTCGCGCGAGATATTTTTACTCACGCGCTCTTTTCCCAAAGAAGAAACCTACTCACTGACCGACCAGGTTCGTCGCTCATCGCGCGCGATTGGCGCAAATCTTGCCGAGGCATGGGCGAAACGCCGATACGAAAAACATTTCATCAGCAAATTGACTGATGCCGATGGTGAACAGCAAGAAACTCAACACTGGATTGGCATTGCACTGGATTGCGGTTACATCAATGCGGTGCAGGCAGAACAACTCGTTGCCAAGTGTCAAGAACTGGGACGCTTGCTCGGCGGCATGATCGAACGCGCCAGCACATTTTGGGACGATTCCAAATCACTGCACGAATCATCACCCGACTATTTCACCGATGACACTGACTCGCTGTCCCACTAACCTACTGTCTTACTGATTTACTGATTTACTGTTCCACTGATAACAGGAGGACTATGCTAACCGAACTCACTCAACTACGCGATGCCGCGCTCGCGCAACTCTCGCCCATCTGGGACGATGCCGCGCTCGAAGCATGGCGCGTCAAATTTATCGGACGCAACGGCGCACTCGCCGGGGCGATGACGAAACTGGGCGCGCTCGCAAAAGAGGAACGCCCCGCCGCGGGCAAATTGGCAAACGAAGTCAAGCTCGCGCTCGAATCGGCGTTCGAAGCGAAAATCGGCGCGATGAAACAACGCGCGCTCTCTGAATCGCTCGAAAGCGAGCCGCTCGACATCACGCTCCCCGGTCGCCCGGTCAAACGCGGACGCTTGCATCCTGCCACCGCGAACCTGCGCGAAATGTATCGCATCTGGCGCGAGATGGGTTTCCAGGTTTTTCGCTCGCGCGAAATCGAATCGGACGAAACGAATTTTCAATTGCTCAACATCCCGCCGCATCATCCCGCGCGCGACAACTGGAGCACGTTCTACATCGCGGACACGGACGAGCGCGTTTTGCTCCGCACGCACACGTCGCCCGGGCAAATCCGCGCGATGCGCGAGCTGGGTCAGAACGGCACGCAACCGATTCGCGTGATTTTGCCGGGCATGTGCTATCGGTACGAGCAGATCAGCGCGCGGTACGAAATTCAATTCAACCAGGTCGAAGGTCTCGCGATTGGACGCAACGTGACGTTTGCCGATTTGAAAGGCACGCTCACCGAATTCGCGCATCGCATGTACGGCGAACGCCCGGTGCGCTTTTACGGCGATCACTTTCCATTCACCGAGCCGAGCGCGCAGATGGACGTGCAATGCATCATTTGCAACGGCAAAGGTTGCCCGATGTGCAAGTACACCGGCTTTCTCGAAATCCTGGGTTCGGGCATGGTGCATCCGACCGTACTGCGCAACGGCGGCTACGACCCGAACGAGTGGAGCGGGTTTGCATTCGGCATGGGCGCAGAACGCATCGCCATTTTGAAACACAGCATCGAGGACATTCGCTATTTTTGGGGGAACGATTTGCGGTTCCTCGAACAATTCTAATGTGCGGTTTAAGGTTTCAAGTTTCAGGTTTCAAGTTGAACAACCTGAAACCTGAAACTCTGAAACTTGAAACAGAGGCAATATGAAACTACCCCTTTCTTGGATCCGCGATTACGTTGACATTACCATTTCGCCGGAAGCGTTGGCGGAAAAATTGACGTTTGCCAATCTCGAAGTTGAAGAGATCAATTACATCGGCGTGCCTGCGCCGAAAAATGCACACGCCTCGGGCGACCGACCGTTCCTGGCGTGGGATCGCAATCAGATTTTCGTCGGCGAAATTTTGTCGGTCGAGCAACATCCGAACGCCGACCGCTTGACGCTCGTGAACGTTGCGTACGGCGCGGCAGAGCCGATCAAGATGGTCACCGGCGCGCCGAACATCCAGGTCGGCAAAAGCGGCTACAAAGTCGCGCTCGCACTCGAAGGCACACGGCTGTTCGATGGACACGCCGAGGGCTGGAAGTTGATGACGCTGAAAAAATCGAAAATTCGCGGCATCGAATCCGGCTCGATGGTCTGCTCGGAAAAAGAACTGGGCATGAGCGACGAGCACGAGGGCATCATCCTTTTGCCGGACGATGCGCCCGTCGGCACGCCGCTCGTGGATTATCTCGGCGATGTTGTGTTCGACATCAAGATCAATCCGAACATGGCGCGGTGCGCGTCCGTCATCGGCATCGCGC
>CAIKBD010000296.1 GCA_903825565.1 uncultured Anaerolineales bacterium
ACCGCACGCAAGAGCTTGCCGCGTTAGGCGCGCCCGAAACGAACCTGGGCGATCAAATTCTCGCGCGCCAGCAAGATCAACTGCGCACAACGTTGCAAATCGCGGCGACGCTGGACGACCCGGCACTGGATCAATTGTTGACGCGCACGCGCGATCAACTGCGTGATCAACTGCGCTTGCTCGATGGCACGGGCGCCGGCGAGCCGGCGGCAGATGCGTTGCTGACGCGCACGCGCGATCAACTGCGAACGCAACTCGCGCTGACGGAACTGGGTTTGCAAAACGCGGCGCAATTCCGCACACAGATGCAAACGCAAAATCAGAATCGTTCCGGCATACCGCCCGTCCCGCCCGCGGATCCGACCGGGCAACCTGGGGCAACGCCGCAACCGCAAGGGACCCGGATGGCGCCACCGCCACCACCCGATCAAACCCCGCCCGCCAAACCGACCGGCGCAGGCGGCGGAACCCCGCCGGCGCGACCGACCGACGCGAGCGCAGGAACACCGCCGGCACGACCGACCGGCGCGGGTGGCGGAACGCCCGTGGCGAAACCGACCGGCGCGGGTGGTGGTGGAACACCGGTAGCGAAACCGACCGGCGCGGGTGGTGGAGCACCACCGCAACCACAGCCGGGTCAACAACCGCCGCCGCCGCCGCCGTCGCAACAGCAACAGCAGCAGCAACAACAACAACAACCGTCGGGGCAACAGCAACCGCCGGAACAACAGCAACAACAGCAACCGCCACAGCCATCTGGCGAACCCAAATCACAAACACAGCCGGAACCACCGGCGGCACCCAAGGAACCGCCGCCCCCACCCGGTTCGAGTTCTCCCAATACCGGTGGGAGTAACGGCAAGCCCGGCGGGAAACCGTACGGGCATCCAATAGACACGGCGTCGCGTCTCCCCCTCTGCGACGCCGTTTTTCTTTTTTCTGCCGCTTGCAATCCCCCGCATCGCGGATATAATCCGCGCATGAGCAACTTACTTTTAACCAATGGCAAGATTTACACCTTCAACCCGGCACAACCGCGCGCGCACGCCATCGCCTTTGTAGATGGACGCGTCGCCGGGTTTGATGCCGCCGCGCTCGCGTGCTACACGCTTCAGACGCGCGTGATCGATCTGCGCGGGCGCACGCTGATCCCGGGTTTGGTGGATCACCACATTCATTTCACCGGCTATGCGGCAAGTCTCGCACGCGTCAATCTCGACGGGGCGCGTTCGCTGGAAGAAGCCGTTGCGCGCGTCGCCGCCCGCGTCGCCGCCGCGCAACCGGGCGAATGGATCATCGGGCTGGGTTGGAATCATCTCGACTGGGCAACGCCGGTGTTTCCAACGAAAGAGCCACTCGACGCGATTGCCCCGCTCAACCCGGTCGTGCTGGATCGCAAAGACGGACATTCGACCTGGGTCAACAGCGCGGCGCTCCGCGCGATCAACCTCACGCGCGCCACGCCCGATCCGGCGGGCGGCAAGATCGAACGCGCCGCCGATGGCGAGCCAACCGGCTTGCTCCGCGAAAATGCGATGGCGCTTTTGCAAGGCAAGCGCGGCTTTGGCGTGGAACACATTGCGGAGCCGGATTTGCACAATGCGATTCGCGCCGCGCACCAACTCGGCATCACCGGCATTCATAACGTCGAAGGCGCGGCGGCGTTGCGCGCGTTTCAACACCTGCACGCGCAAGGCAAGTTGACGTTGCGCGTGACGCATACACTGCCGATGGAAAATTTGGATCATGCGGTCGAGATTGGTCTGCGCGGAAATTTCGGCGACGCGTGGCTCCGCATCGCCGGCGTCAAAATGTTTGCGGACGGATCGCTCGGTTCGCAAAGTGCGTGGATGCTCGAACCGTTTGCGGGTAGCGCGAGCAACACCGGCATTCCGACGACGCCGGTCGCCGAGATCGAACGCGTGGCGCGGCAAGCGGCGAATGCGGGAATGATGGTGTGCACACACGCGATTGGCGACCGCGCGAACCGCGAAGTGTTGAACGTGTACGCAAAACTGCGCGCCGAAGGTTTCACCACACCGTTGCGGATCGAGCACGCGCAACATTTGCATCCCGCCGATCTGCCGCGCTTTGCCGCGTTGAATGTGATCGCTTCGATGCAACCGATTCACGCGACGAGCGATTATCAAATGGCGGACAATCTGCTGGGCGCACGCGCGCGCTACGCCTACGCGTTCCAGAGTTTGCTGGCGTCCGGTGCGCAACTCGCGTTTGGTAGCGATTGCCCGGTCGAAACGCTCGATCCCTGGGTGGGGATTCACGCGGCAGTCACGCGCGAACGCGCCAACGGCGAGCCGCGCGACGGTTGGTACCCGGCAGAGAAATTATCGGTGAGCCAAGCAGTGGGCGCGTACGTCGGCGCGCCGCTCACACGCGACGGCATCGGCGATGCGCTCGTGTTGTCGCACGATATTTTTGAAATTCCGCCGCGCGAAATTTTGGAGACGCGGATCGAGCATACGATTGTGGACGGCAAGGTCGTGCAAAATTTTTGATTCCAGTTTCGTTGGGAAGCGCAAAATGAACGAGAACGAATTGAAACAACGAACAAAACAGTTTGCTTTGCGCGTCATCAAATTGGTTGATGCGTTGCCCAAAACGCCAAGCGGACGAGCCATCGGAAACCAACTAATTCGCGCGGGAACTTTGGTCGGGGTGAATTACCGAGCGGCATGTCGCGGACGTTCCAAACAAGAATTTATTGCCAAACTTGGAATCGTCGAGGAGGAGACAGACGAAAGCGGGTTTTTGGATGGAACTAGTCAGCGAAAGTGGAATGTTAAAACCAGACCTTGTTAGCGCACTCATCCGCGAAGCAAACGAACTCACAGCAATTATGGTCGCTTCGCGCAAGTCCGCCATAATCGCAAATCAAAAATCAAAAATCAAAAATTCACAATGATTCTCACGACCACTCAACTTCACCAACTCATCACGCTGGCGCGCACAGATGCGCCGAACGAAACCTGCGGGATCATCGCCGGCAAAGCGAACCGCGCGCGCAAAATCTACGCGTTGAAAAACAACGCGCCGAATCCGCGCGTCGAGTACAACGCTGATCCGCTCGACCTGCTTGCGGCGTTTCAAGAGCTGGAAGCGCTGGGCTGGGAACATCTCGCGATCTATCACTCGCACCCGGCGACGGACGCGTATCCGTCGGCAACGGACATTGCGCGCGCGTTTTATCCCGATGTGGTGTCCGTGATCGTTTCGTTGCAAAATCCGGCGCAAGCCAGCGTGCGCGCGTTTCGAATCATCAGAGGCACGGTTAGCGAAATCACTTTGGAGGTAGAGGACGATGAACCATCGCGAACGAATCCACGCCGCCCTGCGCGGGCAACCAACCGACCACACACCGGTCGCCCTGTGGCAACACTTTCCCGGCGACGATCTTGAGCCGGCAAAATTTGCGGCACGCGTGGTCGCATTTCAGCGCGCGTACGATTTCGATTTCGTCAAGGTCACGCCGGCGTCGAGTTATCCCGCCGAAATGTACGGCGCGGCGTTTCGCGCGTTGCCGCCCGACGCGCCGCGTTACCGTGAGGGTGTACGCGAGTGCATCGCGCGCCCGGTCACCGCGTTGAGCGACTGGGATCGGATCACACCGCTGACTGCCGACAATTTCGTTTGTGTGCGCGAAGTCGCCGCGCTGAAATTGATCCGCGCGCAGTTAGGTCCCGCCGTGCCGATCCTGCAAACGATTTTTTCGCCGCTCAACGCCGCGCTCAACATTGCGGGCGAGCGATTGTACGCGGATTTACGCGAACAGCCGGCGATAGTGCATCGCGCGCTGGACGCGATCACGGCGACGACGGCAACGTTCGCCGCCGCGAGTCTGCGCGCCGGCGCGGACGCAATTTTCTTCGCGACGCAAATGGCGACGGCGGAGCGCCTCACGTTGGACGAGTTTCGCGCGTTCGGCGTACCGTACGATTTGCAGGTACTCGCGGCGATCCAAGCGGCACACGCCGATTTCGTTTTCCTCCATGTGCACGGCTTGAATATTTATTTTGCGGAGGCGAGCCAGTATCCGGTTCAAATTGTCAACTGGCACGACCGGCGCACGCCGCCGACGTTACGGCAGGCGCAAGCACAATTGCCGGGCAAGGCGATTGCCGGCGGCATCAACGAGTGGGAGACCCTCGCGGCGCAAACGCGCGCGGCGGTAAGCGCAGAAGCGCGCGATGCGCTCGCGCAAACCGACGGGCGTGGATTCATTCTCGCGTCGGGTTGCGTGATCCCGACGGACACGCCGCCGGAAAACATTCGCGCGGTGCTGGAGGTCGCACGCGGCTAACGGGCGCCGCTAGAAAATGGCTTGCCAGGCAAATAAGGCGAGCATGCCCACCCCAATCGTGAGCCAGGTGTTTCGCGTGCGCCACGCAATCAGCGCGGCGAAGATGCCGGCGTATAGGCGCGCATTGTCCAGCGAAAAATTCACGACATTTTCGTGCGCCAGAATTTCGGGTGCGATGATGGCGGAGAGGACGGCGACCGGCACAAATGTCAGGGCACGCGTAAACCAGCGGGGCATTGCCAGTTTGCCATGCGTGACGATGAACGATAGCCGAGTCGTGTAGGTCACTAGGCCGGCAATCAGGATCGTTAGCCAGATTTCCATTCGCCCTCTCCGCGTTCCGCGATCATGCCGGCAAAAATGCCCAGCCCGACTGCCAACACCAGACCGATTTTGTACGGCAAGCCCATCGCCAACGTCGCCGCCGCGCCGGCGACGAATGCCGTCAAGCCGTGCGAACGCCGCTTGAACATCGGCATCACAATGGCGATAAAAGTGAGGGGCAA
Organism: uncultured Anaerolineales bacterium; assembly: GCA_903825565.1. GTDB lineage: Bacteria > Chloroflexota > Anaerolineae > UBA4142 > UBA4142 > CAIKBD01. Next base: position 4,825 of record CAIKBD010000296.1, read on the forward strand.
CGCAAAATCGAGCGACCAGTTGCTGGGCACCTGAGCGCCGACAAAAATGCCAATCGCGGTGCTGATTTGCCAGCACACCCACAATGCCAAGCCCGTGCCGAAAAAGAACCAGTGCTTGAACCGTGCGTCGCCGTCTTTTTGGTAATGGGTAATCGCCATCGCATATGCTTCGTCCGTGAGCAGGTACGCGAGCAACATTTTCCACGCGGGCGACAAACGTTCCAGGTATGGCGCGAGCGATGCGCTATAGAGCGCGTGGCGCAAATTCACGATAAACACCGTAAACACGATGACAATGCCCGGCGTCGCCGTAGCAACCAGCGGGGCGCTGACAAACTGCGCCGCGCCGGCAAAAACAATCGAGGAAATGGCTTGCGCCAGAGATGCGGGCACGCCTAACTGGATTGCCAACGCGCCGTAAATCAAACCAAACGGAATGACGCCGAGCAACAAGGGGAGTTGAGCATGAACCCCGGCGAAAAATTCGGAACGTGCGGTAGTCATGATGCTGTCCTAGTAATGAAATCTTGGTGAGAGAATATAGTCGAGTTTCCGTCGCAAGTCAATGTGATGATCATCCACGCCAGAAAGGAAAGGGCTTTGCAAAAATTATTCGTCGTTTCACACACCCATTGGGATCGCGAATGGTACGAGCCATTCCAGGTTTATCGCGCGCGGTTGATCCGCTGTGTAGACAAATTGCGCGCCCTATTTGCGGCTGACCCCGATTACAAATATTTTTTACTCGATGGACAAACGATCATCCTTGAAGATTATTTGGAGGTGCGCCCGGACTGCGCCCAAGCCCTCCGCGATCTAGTCGGCGCGGGCAAGTTGCAGATCGGACCCTGGTATGTTCTGCCCGACGAGTTTCTCGTTAGCGGCGAAGCGATGATCCGTAACCTGTTACGTGGGCTTGACCTCACGCGCGATTTCGGCGGCACGATGACGGTGGGCTACATTCCCGATCCATTCGGGCACATCAGCCAAATGCCGCAAATCCTGCAAGGGTTCGGCATTGACACCGCCGTGTTTCGCCGCGGTTTGGCGGACGAGCCGACCGAATTATGGTGGCAAGCGCCCAACGGTTCGCGCGTTTTGGCGTGCTATCTGCGCGATGGTTACGACAACGCCGCGTGGCTTGGGCATGACACAGCGACATTTATCCGTCAACTCGAAAAGCAATGGCGCTCGCTCGCGCCGCATACCGTCACCGCCAACGTTTTGCTTTTGAACGGCAACGATCACATGGAACCCTGGCATGACCTTTCGCATTTGCTCCGCGTCGCACGCGAACAGTTGGCGACGGTGGAAATTATTCACGCGTCGTTGCCGATGTACGTGGCGCAAACTCAAAAGGAAATCGCCGACCGCAACATCGAGTTGGCGGTTGTATCCGGCGAGTTGCGAAATCCCAAGCGGCATCACGTGTTGCCCGGCGTCGCCTCTGCCCGCATGTGGATCAAGCAACGCAACGTGCACGCCCAAATGTTGTTGGAAAAATGGGGGGAGCCGTTTGCGGCATTTGCGGAATTGGAGACCGGCAAGGGCGGATCCGAAGCCCGATCCAATCGCCAACTAACGCAAACGGCTTGGAAATATCTGCTGCAAAATCATCCGCACGATTCGATCTGCGGCTGTGGCGCAGACCAAACACACGCGGAAATGGCAATCCGTTTTGATTGGGTCGAACAAATCGTCGAACCGCTCATTACCGAAAACCTGCTCCAGCTCGCGGAAGCGATTGACACGCGCGCCGCTGGCAAAGCCGTGCCGCTCGTGGTGTTCAACCCGGCGGCGGGACCGCGCACCGATTGCGTCGCCGCGCAAATCGAATTGCCGGCTGAGTGGGAAGCAATCGTCATCACCGATGCCGCCGGCAATGTAATGCCTTCCCAGGTTCAAGGTCGGCGCGTGAAAGAGTATTACCACAAACGAGCGCAAGGTAAAACATTAGGTGGAATTTTGGGCATGGTGCAAGCCGGGCGCATCAGGGGCATGGCGATTCACGCGATGGCTATCGCCGCCGACGTCAATCCGATCCGCATGGAGATCGTGTTAAAAATGTACGGCGAGTCTGACCCGGACCAGATTGACAATTGGCAACGCCAATTCCGCCAAGTCATTGATGCCAATCCTGACACCTTTTTCGACATTCGCGGACATTCGCCAGTACAGTTGGACGTGGAATTTGTTGCGCACGAGTTGCCCGGTCACGGCTACAAGGCGTTTTTCGCCGCGCCCGCAAACGCATCAACAGCGGCAACGCGCGCCAAGGCGTTGATCGTGGAGAATGAATTTTACCGCGTCGAACCGAATCAGGGCAATGATGCGCTCACCGTCACCGACAAATTGACCGGCACAGTCTATCGCGGCGTCAATCGTTTTGTGGATGGCGGCGACCGCGGCGATCTCTACAATTACTGTCCGCCGGAAAATGATTCGTTGGTTGATCAGCCGAGCGCGCCGCCACAAGTCACAAGCGAGAAAAATTCCGCTCGCCAATCACTGCGGATTGCGTTGAACTATTCATTACCGAAAGAATTGTCGGCGGATCGAACGGGGCGCGCGGCGGAAACAGTTGATGCCGAGATCAGCACGACTGTATCGCTCTATCCCGGGGTGCGCCGCATTGACTTTCAAACACGCGTGAAAAACCCGGCGCGCGATCACCGGCTCCAAGTCGAATTTCCGACGCCGATTGTTAGCCCCTGGGTTGCCGCAGAGCAGGCATTCGATATTGTCCAGCGACCATTGGACTTGCCGCAAAATACAACGGATTGGATCGAACAGCCCCGCCCCGAAGCGCCGATGCAGAATTTTGTGGCGGTGAGCGATGGCAAGCTCGGACTAACGTTGGCGACGCGTGGCTTGCCCGAGTACCAGGCACAACGCGATGCGGAAGGAACGAAACTGGCGTTGACTTTGCTGCGTTGCGTCGGGTGGTTGTCGCGCGACGATCTCACGACACGGTTGGGTCATGCTGGTCCAGCGCTGGCAACGCCGGGCGCGCAAGAAATTGGCAGTCACACCTTCGAGTATGCGCTGATCGCGGCGGAAGGCGATTGGCGCGAAACGTTTGCCGGCGCGCAAGCATTTGGCGCGCCGTTGCGCGCGCTGACGACAAGCGCGCATAGCGGCGGGTTGCCATCCGCCGCCAGTTTTATCGCGGCAACGCCGCCGGCATTTGTCATCAGCGCGATCAAACAATCCGAAGACGGTCAGCGGCTGATCGTGCGCGGCTACAACAGGAGTGAGCAACCGATTTCAGTCAGACTAGAATTTCTGCATCGGTTCGCCAGCGCCACCCGCGTCAACTTGCGCGAACAAGACATCGCGCCGCTGGAGTTGCGCGACGGTCGTGAAATAACCTTGACCGCGCACGGCAAGGAAATTGTTAGCATAGCGTTCTATGCGTAAATTCGGGACGGGGTTCAGCAAGAGCGGCACGAATGTTCTGCCTGAGTTTACCAGGACTAGGGTGTCTTGTCACCATTCTGTGACAGCGGCGGAGTAATACCGAAAGGGGATTGAGAAAAATAAATTTTCGGTGTATAATAAAGGTAGATAAGACGGTTACATAGGGCGTGTGAACGCCCCCTATTTCTCCATTCTTCATTGAATGAAGGATGGCATCGCCAAAGGAGGTCGAAGTATGCGCAAGTTTCTCGTTCTATCTTTTGTCGCCGTGCTTGCTCTGATGGTGCTTACCGCCGCGACGCCTCAATCCACTTCAGCGGCAGCGCCATCATCCGTGTACTATGTGGTGAGACACGGTGACACGCTCGCGTCCATCGCCTATCGGTACGGGATGAGCACGTGGGCAATTGCGCGCGCAAATGGAATCTGGAACCCCAATTACATTTACGCGGGCCAAGTGCTCTACATTCCGTGCGCCGGTTGCTGGTACCCGCCGCAACCGCCGTGCCCGGGTTGCCCGTGGCCCCCTAGCCCGCATCCCGCGCCCCAACCCATGCCGGGTCCCATTTATCGCTGTATGTACCGCGTGCAATACGGCGATTCGATGAGCGCGATTGCTTATCGCTTGGGTGTGGATGTGTGGACACTCGCGCGCGCGAACAACATCTATAACCTGAACTGGATTTACGCCGGGCAATGGCTGCGTGTGCCAGGATGCTACGGATAAACCGAACGCATCGCTAATCAAAAAAACGAGGACTCGCCGAGTCCTCGTTTTTGATTCTATGCTTTGCGTTTTTCAATGTCGCCACGGTGAAACTTGTCGTGAATGACCAAGATGCGAAACATCCCCTTGACCGATTGTTTGCCCCACACCGCGTGCGCGCCCGTACGTTCGAGTTGTGCCGGCGTGAGCGTGGCGAGCCATGCCAACGTGTCCGCACGTGTGGCGTTCAACGCGGCAAAAATTTCGTCAAGCGATTTGGCGCGCCACCGTTCCGTCATCCACGCGTTGAACTTGTCTAACTCAAACGCGCCGGGAAAATCTGGAAACTCGGCGGCGAACTCGTGGAGTTGAAGCGGTTCGTCGCGGGCGATCATCATCCGCGCAAACTGGACGTTCACGGTTTCCGCCATCGCCACGTGCGCGAGAACATCCTTGACAGACCAACCGCCGTCACCGAACGGTTGCTCCATTTTTGCGCGCGGCATATCCGCGCACGCCGCAAGCAGTTTCGCGCGCTCGGCGTCTAGTTTCGCCGCGATCTCCGCAGGCGTTTCCGGGTTTGCCATCGCTCCTCCTCAATTTCCGTTTGCGCGATTATAGTCGTGCGCCGCCGAAAATGCAAGGCACCCGCCACCGCTTCTCAAAAGTCCGAGTGTCCTTGTCAGTTCGAGCAAAGCGAGAAATCTCCGACACTGAAAACAAGATTTCTCGTCGCAAAAACCGCTCCTCGCAATGACACAAGTGGCTTGGCAAGCGACTTTTGAGAAGCCGTGTGCACCCGCCACGGCTTTTCAAAAGTCGCTTGACATCACCCCTCACCCCGATAGCGCGTCCATAACGCGGCAGAATGCCGTACAGACGACGCGCTATCGCCTCTCCCCAATAGGGGCGAGGGAATTTACCCCTTCTCCCTTTGAGGGAGAAGGTTGGGATGAGGGTCGCCTGACTTTTGAAAAGCCCTGGTGCACCCGCGCGCCCCACTTGACACCGATTCCGATCCGCGCTAGTATCCAAGCAGATTGAAAAGGGAGGTTAGCTCTGGAATCCAACGAACTTGCACGCTTGATTGTGGACTTGATCTCGGACAAACAAGGCTCGGATATTTTGATGCTGGACACGCGCCCAGTGTCGTCCCTCGCCGATTATTTTGTGATTGCGACGAGCGACAACACTCGGCAAACGAAAGCAATTGCCGACGAAATCCAAAAACAGCTCAAAAAGCACAGGGTTTTGCCGCTGGGTGTTGAAGGCACACCCGACACGGGGTGGCTGTTGCTGGATTATAACGGCGTGATCGTTCACCTGTTCAGTTCCGAGATGCGCGATTTTTACCGGCTGGAACAATTGTGGGAGCACGCACCGGTTGTCGTACGGATGCAATAATTTTTTGAAAAAATAAAACCGCGCCGCGAATTTTTTTTCGCGGCGCGGTTTTATTTTTTCAGCGTCAAGTTTACTCGTTGACCCAGCGATCCATTTCGCGGGTCCAGGTCGTCAATTCCTCCGGCGTGAACCACAGCGCGATTTCGCTCGCGGCAGTTTCCGGCGCGTCGGACGCGTGGATCAAGTTTCGCAAGCCCATCATCGCGTAATCGCCGCGAATCGTGCCGGCGGCGGCTTCCCAGGGACGCGTCGCGCCTACCATCGCACGCACGACCTTGATCGCTTCGTGCCCTTCCAACACCATCACCACGACCGGGCTAGACACGATGTAACTCACCAAGCCGTCGTAAAAGAATTTACCCTGGTGCACGGCATAATGTTTTTCGGCAAGTTCCCGGCTGACCTGGAGCATTTTGAGCGCGACGATTTTCAAGCCGCGTTCTTCAAACCGCGCGAGAATTTTGCCGACCAGCCCGCGTTGCACGCCGTCGGGCTTGACGATGACGAGTGTTTGTTGCAAGAGAATCCTCCCTGAAAAAATAAATTGCGAGTTGTGTGTTGCTGGAGCGCGCTGGTGCCGCGCGCCGTTTAGGAAACGTGCTCCAACACAAAGCGGTACCGTTCGAGCGCGTCCGCGAGGCGGTGCGCGCGAGTATAAGCGTCGCCCAAAACGCGATGCACTTCAAGCGGCATATCAATCCGTTTCATCAAAACTTCCAAATCTTCGATCACTTCGGCGACGAGACGCGGGGCATGTTGCACGACCCAGTCATATTCCGCGAGCGCGTCATTCATTTGGTTGGCGTCACGATAAATCCGCGCTTGGGTAAGACGCGCGTATCCTTTCGAGGCGCGCTTGCGTTTAGGACGCGCCGGCGCGGGCGCTGGTTCGGGCATGGCAACGGGCATTGCCACGATACTAGGCGTCTCCGGCGTCGGTGGTTCGTGCGCCGGCGCAACTTGCGCGACGGTCTCGGATGCACTCTGCAAATCGCGCACCCATTGAGGCGGCGATACTTGGACAATGCTGGGTGTCTCCGGCGTCGGCACACTCGCCGGTTCATGCGCCGGCGCAACTTGCGCAACGGTCTCGGAAGCAACCTGCAAATCGCGCACCCATTGAGGTTTCGTGGTGGCAGGAGTAATTGGTTCTTGTAACCATTCCGGCAATTCTTCCACTGGCAACGCGGGTGTTGGCTCAGACGCTATCTCTTCAGTTCGGGTAATTTGATTCAACCAATCTGGTAACTCGGCGGATTTCTCGGCGGCGGGCGCGGACGTTTCGGATTGCGTTTCCTCGCGCATCCAAGCGGGCAGCGTCTCCGCCGGTTCTTCGGCGGCAGGCGCGGACGTTTCCGGTTGCGTCTCTTCGCGCACCCAGGCGGGCAACGTCGCGGCAGGTTCTTCGGCGGCAGGCGCGGACGTTTCGGATTGCGTTTCCTCGCGCACCCAGGCGGGCAACGTCGCGGCGGGTTCTTCGGCGGTCGGCGCGGACGTTTCGGATTGCGTTTCCCCGCGCACCCAGGCGGGCAACGTCGCGGCGGGTTCTTCGGCGGTCGGCGCGGACGTTTCGGATTGCGTTTCCCCGCGCACCCAGGCGGGCAAGGTTGCGGCAGGTTCTTCGGCGGCAGGCGCGGACGTTTCGGTTGGCGTCTCTTCGCGCAACCAGGCGGATAAGGTCGCCGCTGATTCCTCGGTGGTCGGCGCGGACGTTTCGGTTGGCGTTTCCCCGCGCATCCAAGCGGGCAAG
>CAIKBD010000297.1 GCA_903825565.1 uncultured Anaerolineales bacterium
TATGAAATTGCAGAACCGGTGCGTCCGTTACGTCCCGAGTTTCGCCGTTCGCATCGACGCCGCAAAGTGTGCACGATGTCTCTGGACTCGGCGAAGTTAACGAAATCAAAAAATTGAGCACGATGTTATTGGACACGACAAGTACTAGTACAGCTATTCCCAATCATTAGATGGGTCCATGTCTGGACGCTTCAGGAGGAATAATCGCGAGCTTGGTCTGCGCACCGGTTTGCCGATGCGACGTCGGGTGCGTTTTGAACTTTGTAAAACACTCCGCCGAGCAATTGACGATGGGTCAACGCCTCAACAAATCGCGGGTAATCTACTTTGACGACGAGCGGCAGATCCCCGGTACGCGATTTGATTTCCGGCAAAAGATCGAACGCCAGCGGATAGCCCGCGTCGTCGAGCAGAACCAACGCTTTGAGACCGCGCACCGTTCGCACGGCGTCAACCAAGTGCCGCCCATTGCCATGCAGGTGAATCACGCCGCCGTCGAACTGTGCGAGCATCTTTTCCACATTCGCGCGTCCCCACCGCTCGAAATATTTTACCGACGTGAGATGAAACGGGTCCACACTTTCGGAAACGATGCGTCCGGGAAGCCACTGCGCGAAATTACTGCACGTTCCGCCCGCGAGCAATGGCGTCCGATCGAAAAACGCGCGATGCACGTTCACATTGATTTCAAAACCCAACGCCATTGCCTGTTCGATGTGCGCTGGGCAATCAATCAAATCGAGATACGTCTGCGTCGCGCCGACGAGTTCAAAAACAAAGTTAAGTCCATCAATCAAAATGAAATGGCTAACGCCGAATTTTTCGCGTGCGACGGAATTGAACACGTCGAGTTGATGAAGATAGCGTTGAAACCAAGGATGATTGGCGTCAAACGTTAAGCAACCGAACTCGGTCCAATCGCGCAGAATCGGCGCGACCATCGAAGAAACCCAGCATCGTTCGGCATCGTACAGAAAACGCGGCTTGCCGCCGACGAGGGCGCCGTACAAACCCTGATCCATCTCGCTCACGTACGCGCTCGGAATCGAATCATCGAGAATCGCGGCGCGTTCGTGCAGATACGCCTCCCAGAATTGCGCGCGCGATGCTGGCGTGGGGTACTCGCAAAAGCCGGGGGCGTGTTGCGCGTTGTACTCCGCCATTACCGCGCTCGGCACCTGAAACGAGGTGCAAATCAGGTCTTGCGCGCGTTCGTCGTACAAACGCTTCAACCGAGCAATCGTCTCATCAAGTCGCGGACAATATTGCAACCTCACGCAGCAGCTCCGGAAATCGGCGGGGTCGCGGTATTTTGGTCGGTGATGATTTTGTAATCAGAATGTTTTTGCAAGAGTGTCACCGGATAATCTACCTCTTCGTTACCCAGCAACGCAATGCGCAGGACGGTGCGTTGCCACGCGCCACCCTGGCAATACAAACGGATACGGCGCGATTGCCAAATATCGCGCAGACCCATCGTGACCGCCATCGGCGGGAGCGCGGCGGGATTGCCGCCGGTCGAACGCGCGCTGTTCATCACGATGGTTTCCGGTTCGAGCGGCACGATGCGCGTGAGCGAATTGCGAAATTCGTCCGGTGTCAGTTTGAACCAGCGCGAAATCGGCGGTTCGTTGAACGCAACGTGCCCGTGATACCCGACACCGCCGTAACACGTATCAATCCCGCCGACCTCCGCGATGCGCGCGCTGAGGTGATCGAGATTCATTGGATCGGGAAACACGGTTTGGTCTGGCGGGATGCGCAGATCGGGGTCGAGTTGCTCGAACAGCAAATCACGCATTGCGCGTTTGAAACTGAGCGGATGCTCAATCGAAACCGCCCGCCCTTGCCAATCGCAGTACTCGTCCATGTTGAACGTGAACACATTTTTCCAACTGATGCGCTCTTGATTGCAAAGGCGCGCGAGAATCGGATACTGATCCACGGGACCGACGGGCATAATCAAACGCGAGGGTTTGCCTGCCGCGTTGTTCGCTTTGATTTCATCGGCAACCGAACGCGCAAAATGAGAAAACAAAGTAGTCAAATCCGGTTGGATTTCCAACCGTCCCTGACTCGCAGCAACCAGTTCAGCTGGGGTAAGCAAAAGATAGCTGGGTAACGTGTCCATGTTGATTTCAACTCCATCACGATCTCAATTTTTGTATGCGCCGTACTCTTGAACTGCCTCGAAAAACGCGACGATATTTTCCCAGGGCACATCGGCTTGCAATTTGTGCGTCGGTGCAACCAGCAAGCCACCACCCTTGCCCACTGTCGCGATGCGTTCTTTCACCAACGCGTTGATTTCTGTCGGCGAGGCAAATGGAAAAGTGGTCTGCGTTCCAAGCGTGCCCCAGAAGGCGAGCCGGTCGCCAAACTGTTGCTTGATCTTCACGGGGTCCATGCATTCGGGTTGAATCGGATTCAAAATGTCCACGCCGATTTCGATGAATTCCGGAATGAGCGGTTCGATGTAGCCATCGCTGTGATGAAAGATGAGCGTCGCCGGATTGATCGCTTTGACATGCGCAATCAAATCGGCATAACGGGGCTTGAGCCACTTGCGCCACATCGCCGGGCTGATCATCAACTTGGTTTGCATCCCAACGTCATCGCCGGTCAACAAAATGTCCACGCCGCATTCAGCGAGAAAGCACGCGTTCGCCATGCTCAACTCGGTGATCTTGTCCAACAAACACTCGGCGAATTCTTGATTGATTGCCAAATCCATCAAGAACGTGTCGAGTCCGCGCAAACGCCATGCCGTTTCAAAAAAAGTTCCGCCGACAAACGGTTGCCAGCTCATCGCTGCACAATTTTTCGCTTGCACTTGCGCGATGCGTTCACGCGCTATCGCACGGCGATAATCCGCGCACACATCGGGAAACGGAAAGCGTTCGAGATCGTCAAGCGTTTGCGCGTTCGCGAGTGGTCGCGCAAAATAATCTGCGCCGCCATCCACGCCGCGCACCTGCGCGATGCCCCACTCGTCCACGCGCGTACGCTCCATTGGCAAGTCGCGCGGCAACCATTCGGAAAAATCATACGCAACCTGGGTCTCGCCAAATTCGACGATGCGTACATCGTACTGAAAATACTCGGCGGGATCGGACAAGCCAAGGTCTTGCTCGAACGTGACAGTGGGGCGCCCCGTCCACACCGACCACGGCGATTTCGGCGGCGGCGGCACACCCATTTTTCGAATGAACGTATCATAAATCGCCGGGCTGAAATCGGCAAATTTCGGTACGCGGTCCGGTTGTTCGCGCCGCAGTGCCGTCAGCGTGCGTTGGCGCGGCGTGAGTGCAAGAGTCATCGCCAACTCACTTGACCGACAATTGCAAAATGCTGAACGGTGGTAACTGCGCCGCCAGCGCGGTTGCGGTGGCAGTCACGTTTGGATGCAACTGCACGAGCGAACCGGGGTAGGTCGGCGTGATCGGACCAAAGAGCGCGCGGCGCAAAACGCCCGCGTGCCACGAGCGCATAAACGTCAGATGAATTTTTCGCGCGCTCAACAATTCTTTCATCCCAACCGTACATGCCTTCGGCGGAATGATTTCGAGCACGCCGCCTGTGCCGCCCATCGCCATCTGGGCAATGTCCGCGCCGCTCAGTTCGATAATGCGGACTGACATATTTTTGAACGTGTCGAGAGCCATGCTCGGCGGTTGCGGAAGATTGAAAGCAAAGTGTCCGTTGATGCCCATGCCCCCGTAGACGATATCCACGCCGCCGAATTTTTCAATCGTGCGTTGCACGAGACCCAGGTCGTTGGGATTCGGCAAGATGAGTTGATCGAGCGGCAAGGTCTTGTCGCGATCCAGGTGATCCATCAAATCGTGTTGATAGAACGCGCGAAAACTCGCGGGATGTTCGAAGGGAATCGGTTGATTGTTCGCGTCGCAGTACTCGTCCATCGAAATGATGACAAGCGATTCGCAACTAACGCCTTCGCGATTGCACAGATCGGCGAAGGCGGTGTACGAAAGCGGTCCGACTGGCAGAATGACAACTGCCATTTCATTTTGTGCGCATTTCGTTTTGATGAGGTCTACCATCTCACGCGCAACTGCGCGACACAAATCATCGTGCGTCTCGACAAACTCGAATGGAATTTTCGTGTGCTTGGGAAATTCGTTAGCGGGAATCGCATAATAGTCCAACATTCAATCCATCTCCTGGTTTCGTCCGTTGATGGGCAACCCATCAACATGCGGACGATCAGCCACCGGTAAACACGGATACCCTCAGATCAAAATACTCTGGGTTCATCCGAGCTTAGCGGGGGCAACGATTAGATTTTTGATTTACGCATCGCGGGCGGAATATTTTTGGCGTTCCATTTTTCGTACACTTTCCAGTGATAGTCCAAGCCGCGCTCCTTTTCCGCCCACATCTCTTGCAAGCCGGGAATATCCCACAACGGCACGCCCTCGCGGGTCATCGCGTCCACATAATCGCGCGCCTCGCGCATCAACTCGATCTGGCGCAACACCTCTTTTTCGTTGCCCTGCGGAATCACGACCACGCCATCATCGTCGCCCATCACGATATCGCCCGCGCAAATAAGCACGCCGCCGCATTCAATCGGCACCTGGGTTGCGCCCGCCAATTTCAACGCACCATGCGTGGGGACAACGTAACGACTGAAAACCGGGAACCCCAAACGCTTGAGCTTGGGCGTATCCTGCGCACCACCGTCAATCACGACGCCGACTGCGCCGCGCGCGCGAACAAGTTCGCAAACTTGCAAACCACAGCCGCCCCTGCGTTTCGGGTCGCGCCCACGCACGACCAGTACCTCGTCCTGGCCAATCTCGTCAAAAATGTTTTTGCAGATTGCGTTGATCTCGTTGACCGTGAACGCGCGTCCGACCATTTTGGCGCCGGGCAACACCGGGCGAATTTCCGGCTCAAGCGCGTACGCCAACCCTTCGACGTACCCCACATCGAAACATGAATACTGACGAAACTTTTCCAGAATCGAATCCGCCATCGCATACTCCTGTGCTATGCCCACGCCCTTTTGATTTTACTCACCGCTTCGGCGATGCTTTCCATATCACTGCGGTCGCCGAGTAGAACGTATTGGAACAACCACACGGCTTGCGCTGCCGCGCGTTCGGTCACCGGACAATTCGGCAAATCGGTCACGCCAAACATTTTTTGCATCGCGCCGCGAATCGCGTTCGTGCGATACAATGGAATGTAACCTGGGCTGGATGCGCCGACGCCTTCGGCGCGCAACGCATCGAGAAATTCACGGCGCGTGTGACCGCCGAATTGATGGGCGTCGTAGCGCGCGATGAACAAGTGCCGCGCGTGTTGTGTAACGCGCGCATCGTCCGGCAACGCATCCAGCCCGCCGATCTGGGACAATAATTGCGCGAGATAACGCGCGTTCGCTTCGCGGACTGGGATGTGTTCGGGATAGCGTTCGAGTTGCACGAGCAACAGCGCGCCCTCCCATTCGGGCATCCGATAATTTGTGCCGACGATTTCGTGTTCGTACCACGCGCCGGTGCGCGTGCGCCCGACCGTGTGAAACGACCAACAAAATTCGGCGAGCGCTTCATCGTTCGTCACGACGATGCCGCCTTCGCCGGCTGTGATATTTTTGCTCGCCTGAAAACTAAATGCACCAGCATCGCCGATTGCGCCGACACGTTGCCCGCGCCACTCGGCACCCCACGCCTGACACGCATCTTCGATGACGCGCAAATGGTGACGACGCGCGATGTCGAGAATCACGTCGAGATTCGCCGGGCGTCCGCCCAGATGCACCGGCATGATCGCTTTTGTGCGTGGCGTGATCGCAGATTCGATTTTGGTCACATCAAGGTTGAAACTGTCCCACTCGATGTCCACAAAAACCGGTTTTGCGCCGAGCAACAAAATCACATCCGAAGTGGCGATAAACGTATACGGCGTGGTGATGACTTCATCGCCCGGCTGAATACCCATCGCGCGCAATGCCATTTCGAGACCCAGGGTTCCGTTCGGCACGGCGATGCCGAAACGCGCGTGTTGAAATTCGGCGAACTTTTTTTCGAATGCGGTGACTTGGGTTCCAACATGCACGCCCCAGTTGCGCGAATGCAACACGCCAAGTAACGCCTGCTCTTCGCGTTTGTCGAATTGAGGCCATGCCGGAAATAGTTTTGTGCGAACCGGCGCACCGCCATCTATTGCAAGTTTAGCCATGGCGTAACTCTCCCTGCCAAGATTTCCACACCAGATTAATCAGCGTGATCGCTCGTTCAACCATCGTGTCAGCGGCAGTGACAGCCAACCCCGCAGGCATGCCCCACCCATTGCGCGCTTGCTCGACTTCGTAACCGCCGCGCGCAAATGCATCTGCCGTCGGCACATACGGCACACGATCATCATTCGCACAACTCACAAACAGCGTGAGCGGAAAATTAGAATGGGCTTTGATGGCAAGCCCGATTGCGGTAAACACTTCAGCTGGGAAAGCAAGCAACACCGCATCACCAATTTGAAACGCTTGCAGTTCTGCTGGGAACGTTTGCTCGCGTTCGAACCACACGCGATAAAAAACGGATGCGCTCTCCGATTGCGCCGCCAACCATTTTTCGATTGTGTCCGACGTAAGCGACGGATCAAGCGGTAAACCGACGATGGTACGAGCAATGCCAAGCGTGGTTGGGCGCGATGGTTCGTCTATGGCAACAAGTGTTTCTATGTGATGAAGCGGATCGCTCGCTGAACTGGACAATGCGAGTTTGGGGGTGGTTTGAAGCGTCGCAAAAATTTTGATGGCTTCGCCGGCAATGCGCTGTCCCACGCGTTGCGCGTTCCACGCATCGCCGCGCTCGCATGGAATCAGGTCGCCCGATGCGCCTTGCAAAAACAACACCGGCGCGCCTTCGGTCACGCTCGCCAACGTCCGGCGCATTGCGCCAACCCAATCTGCTGAAAACGCCAAGTTGTTGGGTCGCAGACAAACTGGATGCGCCGCATAATTTACAACAAGCGCGAGCGGCGTGCCGTGCAAATCATCCACGCGCAAGAGACTAACCTCGCGGTCGGCGATGCCTGCCGGATTTTCGGCCAAGCCCATCGTGCCATCTGGCAGTGGCTTGCGACGATTGAGGTTCGCGTTCACGTACCCCTTGCCCGCCGCGACACGCGCTGGTTGCAGGGCGTGCTGTGCCTCCGCGATGACATCCACCACCGCACGCGCAATCGCGTCACACAAAGGTTGCGCGGAGTACGCCGGTCCCGCATGCGTGTGCGTCGCCGCGAGCAGCACATTTTCCGCCGGGATACCGGTGCGCTCAAACACTTGGGTGCGCACACTCGTCGCGAGCGATTCAGACACAAACAGCAAATCGCAACTGACGAGCGCGATACTCAAATTTTGCACACGCAGAACAAGCGCGTGCGCGGTCAGGTCATCGAGCACAGCGCGCGCGACACCTTGCCGCGCCGCATAGCCCGCCATCGGAACGCCGAGCGGCGGCGTGATGTTCGCGCTCGCCGCACCCGCATCCAGTTCGCCGGTTGCTAACAAGGATTGCGTCACCTTAAAACTTGAGCGCGCCTTCCATCAAACCTTTGGTGAACCATTTTTGCAAACCAAAGTAGATGAGCATCGGCGGAATGAAACTGATGAGCGTCGCCGTCGCGGCGACCGGGAACGTCCACTCGCCGGTGCCCGCGCCGGGATTGAGCAAGCGAATGCCAATCGAAATCGGCATCGCGTCCACCTTGCTCGTGAACGTGAACGCGAGCAAGTACTCGCCCCACACCGGCACGAAAGTGAAAATTGCGACGGTCACGAGCGAACTCGACACGAGCGGAAACATGATTTCGCGGAACAAGCGAAACGTGCCGGCGCCGTCAATTGTCGCCGCGTCTTCCAGGTCTTTGGGAATCGCGGAGAACGCCGAGCGCATGATAAAATTGCCGAGCGCGAGATGCCAGCCGGTGTACGGCAAAATCAAGCCGGGCAACGTGTCAATCAAATCGAAACCGGAAAGCATTTGGTACAGCGCGGGCAAGGCGGTGCTGAGCGGCATCCACATCCCAATCGTCACGAGCCAGAAAATCACATCACGTCCTGGGAATTTCAAACGCGAGAACGCAAACCCGGAGAGCGTGGTACACGTGACGACAAAGAACACGGTCATGCCGGTAATGATGACGCTGTTGCGATAGAGCATCACCAAACTTGTCGCGCGTGTGAACCGATCGAGGACGAGTTGTAAATTCTCCATCGTCAGGTGGCGCGGTATGAGATTCATCGGCACGACGTACGCTTCTTCGATGGGGCGAAACGCGACGCCCATCAACCAGAGGAAAGGCGCGAGGCTGAGGAATGCACCCAGGACCAGCACGGCATAAAAAATAATTTGGCGCGTAAGCACGCTGGCGCGGATTTGTGTTTTTGAAATGGTAGCCATTGTTTTCCCCTAATCAATGCGATTGCGGAACCAGCGCCAACCCAGGAAGGCAACCAGGGTCGAAAAAATACTCAGCATGACAAACCAGGTCGCGCCATAACCCATCCGCCAATTCCCGTCGCGGAACGTGATATAGTACGCCTGCAAACCGTACGTCATTGTCGAGCGCACGGGTCCGCCTTCGGTCATGAACAACGGCTCGGCGATGAGACCCAGGACTTGGAGACGCAGAACCATGATCACCAAAAAAATCGGCGCGAGGAGCGGAAGCGTGACGTGCCGCAATAATTGCCATTCATTCGCGCCGTCAATGCGCGCGGCTTCGTTCAACTCTTGCGGAATGTTGTTCAAGCCCACGAGAAACAGAATCATCGTCGCGCCCATCAAACGCCATACGCTCATAAGCACGAGTGACAAGAGCGAGGTGTTCGGATCACCCAGCCAACGTGTCCAGGGCACCGGCAAGTGCAGAACATTGATGAGCATGTGATTGAGGGGACCCCAGGTCGGATCGAAAATCCATTGCCACGCAATGTACAGCATGCCCGCCGGTAACACGACTGGAAAATAATAGAGTGTGCGAAAGACCGACGCGACACTGGGGCGGCGCACGCGGTCGAGCAGGATCGCGACGATGAGCGCAATGAGCGTACTCGCTGGCACGTACATCAAGGTGAATTTGAGGGCGACGCCAAACGTTTCCCACACGCGCGGGTCCTGCGCCCATTCGATGATGTTGGCTAAACCGATAAATTGGAGACGGTCGGGTCGCAAGAACTCGTACCGCATGAACATCATCCAGATCGTCCGTGCGCTGGGATACAAGACAAACACGGTGTAAAAAAACAAGAGCGGCAAAATAAACAGATACCCCGCTTTACCGCGCCAAATTGCACGGAGCAGGTCGAGGGGTTTGGATGAAGGGCGTTGGGCGCTGATTCGCATGGATCCGCGATCCTTTCTGTGGTAGGGGCGGGATTAACCCCGCCCCTACGTACGATCGGGCTACTTGACTTCGGCAACGCCTTTGGCGATGCGCTCTTTCATGTTCTTGAGTGTCGCGTCCACCGATTGATTCTGCAAAATCATTTTTTCGATTTCCTCTTTGTAAATGGGTTGTTCGACGGTGAGGAAATATTGATTGGATGGAATCGGCTCGGACGTGTCCAGCAAGGCAAGGAGCGGCGGTGCCCATGGAGTTTGTTTGCCGGAATCCTGCAATTTCTTTTGTGCGGATTTGAATGGCACAATTTTGTAATTGCCGGGTTGGGACATTTCGACGGCGAGTGGATCAAGCATGCCCTTGAGCATAAAGTCAACCGCGGCTTCTTTGTTCTCCGAGTACTTGGGAATCATCGCGCCGAGTGTCCAGAACAAGGTGCTTGAGCGGGTGCCTTTCGGGAACCCAACCATTTTGACATCGGCTTCGGGTTGCTTGGCTTGAATTGCGCGCAAGACCTGGGCTTGCCAGTAGATTTCCATTGCAAGCGCACCAGACTGGAATGCTTTGGCTGAACCAAGCGCTTCCGCAGAGGATGGTGGGAGCGAGGGGTACAATTTCTGCATCAGTTCAAGCGTTTTTTTCGCGGCGGGGTCATCGAGGTTGATAACGCCATCGGCGGTGAACAACTTGTCGGTCATCGTACCCATGATCGGCAACATGCTCCGGTGGAGCCAGTTCCAATCCATGCCGAAGCCGTACACCTTGTCGCCGTACTTGGATTTGATCTTGACGTTCGCCGCCAGAATTTCATCCCAGTTCGTTGGCGG
Source organism: uncultured Anaerolineales bacterium (assembly GCA_903825565.1). GTDB lineage: Bacteria > Chloroflexota > Anaerolineae > UBA4142 > UBA4142 > CAIKBD01. The sequence goes on from CAIKBD010000297.1 coordinate 10,206, forward strand.
ATTTTCGGAACCCGTCGCCTCTTTCAACATCGAGGGGCGATAGATCAAACCGAACACATCGGACCACCAGGGGAAGGTGTAGATTTTGCCGTCGCCGGTATATTTGACTTCTTTCAACACGCCGCCGTACACATCATCCCACACGCTCTTGGGGATCAACGTGTCAAGCGGGTCCACGAGACCTAGTTTCGCCAGCGCGCCGGGTTCGATGAATGGCGTCGGTCCCAGCAACACATCCCAGGATGCTTTTTTCTGTTGCGCTTCGAGTTGAATCTTTTGCGCGATGACGTTCCACGCTTGTTCTTCGCCGGGGATGGCGATGATTTCAACTTGGACATTGGGGTTTTGTTTGTTATAGGCGGTAACAATGTCTTTGAATTCGATCTGTTGCAAGTACTGTCCGTACACACCGAGACGCAATTTACCCGATGCCGCTTTGGGTGCGGCGGGTGCGCTCGTCGGCGCAGGGGCGGCAGCGGGCGTGGCGCACGCCACAAGAATCAGGCTGGCGATAACGAGCAACACCACGGTAATGAACATTGACTTTCGCATTTTTTCTCCTCCTTGAGTTTGGAACGCTCCATTGACCGGTAATTGGTTTTCAACAAAAGCAATTTTTTCCTGCACCTCCTTTCATTCAAATATCCACTTGCCGAAAAATCGTGGGCGGTGGAACCAGATCGGCGCGTGCGGATTTGGCGACCACGCACTATACTCCTCTTCGGGGAAACGATCAATCCGAAATAAATTGACGCGCCACTCTTCACCGGGCAACACGGCTTGCGCGTTATCTGCCAACAGCGCCGCGAGCGGAATTGCCCATTCGCTCACCCAACCCTGGGATGTGGTTCGCGTTGCCGTTTGCCAACCGGCGCATGTCCACGCGCGATCAAACGTCATCGTATCGCCGCGCGCATTCGGATTCGTCACGCGCACATCGTTCACGATGTTGAGCGGATTGCATTGAAATTCAAAATAGTGAACCAGGTCGCCGTACGGGGCGATGAACGCTTCGACCGCTTCTTCCTGCCAGACCAAACTGTCGCGCTGGGTCATCGTCGCGCGAACATCCGAGTCTACACAATCGAACGCGAGATACACCAGCGTGCCATCCCAGCATCCGCGTGCCGTGGTTGTTTGATGTGGCGCACCCATTCCTTGCGCTTGCATCAACGCGATGGGCATCGTTTCGCGCCAAACCGATTTTGTCAGAGCGCCGTCAACGACAATGGGCTGTGCGATCCGGCGGCAATGGTAAGTGGGCAAGTCAATGCGGGGTGACATGGGATTTTTCGCGATGCGCGCGCGCGCATTTGGCGACCTGGCATTGAATGCCAGCGGTTTCAAATTGCTGGATGACCGCGCTGGAGGTGTAGTCGCTGGTGACTATCGTCGAAATCTCGGACACGTCAGCCACCTTGGTCAGGTTCGAGCGCGTGAATTTGCTACTGTCGGCGAGCAGAATGGTTTGATCGGAGTGTTTGATAAATTCACGCGCGACCAGGGCTACCGCTTCGCTGTGATTGGTCAA
>CAIKBD010000298.1 GCA_903825565.1 uncultured Anaerolineales bacterium
TTCGAGCAACACCCACTTGGGGTGAGACAAATTTACAAATTTGTCCCACCGCGCTTGCATCACGCTATTCCTTTTGTTTCGCTTCGAGCAACACCCACTTGGGGTGAGACAAATTTACAAATTTGTCCCACCGCGCTTGCATCACGCTATTCCTTTTGTTTCGCTTCGAGCAACACCACTTGAGTTTCGTGCGGCAACGAATCTTTGGTGACTTTGAGACTGGGTACCGCGTCTACCGCTTTGATGCCCATCTCTTTGAAAAATTTTGCCGCCGCGTCGAGTTTGAACGCGAGATCAGGCAGTTGAAAGTGCATCGGGATTACGATTTGTGGTTCAAGCAGGGAAACGATCTCCGCCGCGTCGGACACGTTGATCGTGGATACGCCGCCAACCGGGACGAGCAAGACATTGACGTTGCCGAACGCCTCGGCTTGCGGCTGGGTCGGCACGTGGCCCAAATCGCCGAGGTGACAGATCGTCAAGCCGTCGAGATCGAACACGAACACGGTGTTGCCACCGCGCTCCTTGCCGTTTTTCTTATCGTGCGCGGTGGGCACGCCGGTCACAAAAATATTCTTGATTTCGTATTCGCCGGGTCCCGCCAGCACTTTGGGGTCGCCCTTGACGCCTGCCGCAAAATTATGCCCGCGATGATCGTGGCTGATCGTCACAATATCGCCGCGCGGTCGGGCAAACGCCAGCCCGATCTCTTTGGAATACGGATCGGTGATCACGGTGCCGTCTTTGCCGCGCAAGCGAAAGCAGGAATGTCCAAACCAATCAATTTCCATCGCACTGCCTCCACTCGAAATAAAATCCAGAATCGAACGTGCGGAGCGGATTATAGTCTATTCCCAAATGAAACGCAAAAGAGGCAAAGCCGAGTCGCTCGCCTCTTTTGTCGAAAGGATTGCCCCCCCTACGCGGGCTAGAGTCGTACGGTGTAATCGCGCGCTAACCGAATGACATTGCGCCGCGTCGCCGCCGAGCGTGCCAAACCGTAGAGTGTACCTTGGGCATCGTGCCGCGCGTGCAACACGCCCAAATATACGAGATCATCTAACTCTTTTTGCACCATCCGTGCGCCGCGCCCAACGCGTTGGGCAATTTGCGCCGCGTCGCTCGCCGCCGTCGGGTGCTGTCCAAAAAAAACTAACACATCCCAGCGAGCAAGATTTGTGGCGTAGCGTTCGATGAAGGTAAACATTTCCAGGTCGAGTTTATGAGTTGGTTGCGTGTGCGCCGGACTTTGAAATTCGATAGCTTGGGAGATTGTCATACCTTGGCTCCTGCACTCGAATCCTATCACCACCCTCCGACCGGGTCAATAGTACTTGCGTACAAAAACGTGCCGGGCTACTACCCATAGGGTTGCCCGGCGTGGCAAAATCCTCATCGCACAAAATCAACGATGGCGAGCCAGCACGCGAGTGGATTGTCTTGCCCGAAACTGTTCGTTTGAAAATGAAAATTGGGATTGGAGATCGGCGTGCCCGTGCCATCCGTCAGCCAAAGATACCACGTCGTCGCCGAGTCGAATGAGCCAATCGGCTTGAGCACAAAGGCGTACCCCGCGCTCCCATCCGGCTGTTGTCGTGTGAATTGTTCCTCGACCACCGTCGCCACGTCGGGACTCGTCGCCAAACGGACGCGCACGCCGTATTGCGGCTGGCTGTTGCTCGTGACAGTGCCTTTGATTTGCGTGCCGCCGGAATGGGTGCAGTTGAACACCGTGCGGTATGTTGTGCTCGCCGGCACGGGTGTCGGCGCACTGGCGGTTGAGGTGGCGGCGGCAGTGGGCGACGGCGTGCGCGTCGGGCGCGGCGTTGGCAAGGGCGTTGCCGTGGCGGGCGGCGTGGCAGTCGCGGGCGGCGTCGCCGTGACGGGCGGCTGGGTCGGCGCAAGCGGCACCACAAAAGTCGCCGAAGGAAATGCCGTCGGCGAACTGATCGGGGTTGGCGAGTTGGACACGAGCGCAGTCGGCGTCCACGTGGGCGGCAAGCCGGGCAAAGCGATAAGCAACGTGGGCGTCGCGCGCGGCGGTTTGAAGGGGTTGATCGAAATGAAGGGATTTAGAAAAATCAGTATGTAGAAAAAAAGCACCAAGCCGGTGGTGGTTGCGACAATCAAGGTAGCAACCATATAGCGGTCTTCCGAATCACGCGGCATAGCAAACTCCTGCGACAAGAAAGAGATCGGGAGAGGAGCGACAACCTGGCAAGCTCAACGCGTGGTGTCAAAGACCCTTCGGGTTTCCCAAAACCCGAAGGGTCTCGCAACACGTTCCAGATGCTTCACCCAGTTAGGCGACTAGCGCCGACCAAAGTTCACCTCAGCCCGCCAGCACGCGTTCGGATCATCGCCGTTGCGAATATCGTTCGTCACGATCCGCGCTTGATTCGGATCGGAGATCGTCTTGCCGCTAGCATCCACCACCCACACGTACCACGTCCCGGAGCGCGAGCCGTTCGAGTTCAGCACGAACGTGTAATGTCCCGGACTGCGTTCCCCGGAACCGGTGACGCGCGTATCCACCACGTTACTGCCGGGCGATGTGCCGAGATTGATCCGCACGCCCGCTTCTTCGCCCTGCGAATTAGTCACATAGCCCTCGATGTACGTGCCGCCGGAATGTTCGCACTTGCCGCGAATCACCGAGTATGTGAACGGCGTCGCGGTGGGCGGGCGCGGCGTGTTTGTCCAGGGCGGCCGCGTGCGCGTCGCCGTGGCGGCAGGCGAGGGCGTAATGCTGGGCGTCGGCGTGTCGGTCGGCGTCGGCGTCGGCGTGTCCGTCGCGGTGGGCGTCGGCGTAAATGTCGGCGTCGTCGTCACCGTCGGCGTCCACGTGGCTGGCAACCCCACAGATGTTGGCGTGTCCGGCAAAGGCGGTTTGAATGGATTGAGCGCCACCCGGGGATTCATAAAGATCAGCGCGTACGCCATACAAAAAATCACAATCAAAACGACGACGACTAACGTCGCGATCTGAAAAGCTTCTTCTTGCGGGTCTGACATTGCTCTGCTCCTCAAGTGGGTTTCAGGGGCGGCAGCGGCGCGCGCTACCGAACACTCAAACCTTGGCTCACTTTGGCAGTGCCTTTTCCTTCAAGCCGTACAACTCGTCGGGCACGAGCAGGAACAAGGTGCGTTTGTTTCGCACGAACGTATCGAGCCGGAGCGAAGGGTACGCTGTGTCCATCAAAGTTTGCGTCACGTCGTTCAGTTGCTCGATCAAATCCGGCTCGGCGGCGGCAAACCAACCCCAGCGCGCGGCGATCAATTTTTGTTGCACGAGGTCTTCGCGCGCCGCGTTGATCTCTGGCGGCTTGGGCAACGCCGCGGCTTGTTGTTCGTACAGGCGATATAATTCGTCCCACGCCGTCGTCCAATCCTCGGCAATTGTCGCGCGATCCTTTTCCCACTCGACGACGAGCGATGCACCAAACCCACCGCGCGCCACCCGCGATTTGAGCGCGAGCCAGTCGAGTTTATCGCGCCACAAGGCGATCTTGAGCGCAACATCCTTCGTGCCGGCAAGTTGCTTGTCATAGTACGCGCGGCGCGCGCGGTCTTCATCGAACAACGTGTCGCCCAGTTTTTCGACGAGGTTGGGCTTCCAATCCTTGATCGTCTTGGGCGCGTTGTCAAGCAAATCGTCTTGCAATTGTTTCGCGGCTTTGACGCGCAAATTTCTCGCCTGATCGATTTCCGGTGCGGCGGGCAATTTCGCGCCGGCGGGCGCAAACGGCGCGCGCGTGCCGGTGATCGGCGTGGTCGCCCCGGCGGTAGCCGCCTCGACGGATTTACCGCGCGCTTGGCTTCCCAGATTGCTCACGTTCAACGCGAAATACGCGTCCGCCACTTGATCAAGCCGGCGCGCGCGCTGGCTTTGTTGCAGCGTAGGGCTGAACTGTGCGGCGAGGTACGCTTGATCGGTGACGAGTCGCGCGGCTTCGGTTGCGCCCAGCCCGCGCAAACCGGCGCTCGCTTGCAAGTATGTGTCCAGCCGCGCAAAATCGGACAGGGCGGGACTTAGCGTTGCCAACAGCGCCGCGGCTTGAAAACACTGGGTCGCGCGCTTGGCGTCTTTCGCATTCGCGTACCGCGTGCCCAACTGCAACAACCCGCCCACGCGGGTTGCATCCGACAGCGTGGCGTCGTACGCCAGAACCGCGTACGCGTTTTCCAAATGTGCCTTGTCCAACGCCGCGCTGAGCGCATCCGTGCCCGTTACGCCGGTGAGCGGCAGGAGTACCGTGCCCGCCGCCAGCAAATTCTTGTCTACCTGTTCGAGCGGCGGTTTCCACGCCAGCGGGTCAGGCGCGCTCGCGCTTGGGTTTTGAAAGTACACCACTGCGCCGAAAACCGCGCCACCCAGCGCGAGCAAGATACATCCGCCCAGAATAAACAGCAAAGGCAATAAACGTTTCAAAATATCCTCTCGCCTCACCGCCCATCCCCGCTCCTCGCGCGGGGCGAGGAGCGGAGCGAGTGCGTGAGGTTTACGGTTGCACGAGTCGTTCGATCGTGACTGTTTCGCGCACGGCTTGGAGCCACGCGAGAAACGCTTTTTGGCGCGCGTCCTGGATCAGTTCGGGCGGCAGGGCGCGCGCTTTTTCTTTTTCGGTCACTTGGACGACATGGTATCCAAA
>CAIKBD010000299.1 GCA_903825565.1 uncultured Anaerolineales bacterium
CGGCACGAATGGCACATGATCGGCGAGTTCGCCTCGGAGTGTGGTGAGGATGCGTTCTTTGCCGTTCATGATTTTTTCGATCCGTTGCGTTTGATTTTGCGCGGCGACGCGGTCAACGATAGTTTGTCCGCGCCCTGAATGCGTTCCTCGAATCCGCGAAAATGATCCTGGATTTGTTGGCGCGCGAGCGAGGCATTGCGTTTTTTGATCGCGGACAAAATGTCGCGATGATCTTGAATCGTCGTCGTAGGATGCACGTCCTTGGTGATTTTAGTGACGTGGACGCTGTGATACACGACCCAGAAAATATCAATCAGTGCGATGAGCGACTCGTTGCCAATCACTTGGTAGAGCGAACGATGAAACGCGCGATCCTCGTCGGCAGTCGGCTCGTCGTTCGCAATGCGCTCGTCCCATTGCGCGAGCACGTGCTCGATGTTGCGAATGTCCTCGGCGGCAATGCGCTCACACACGTCACCGATTGCGGCGGTCTCAAGCCATTTGCGGATTTGGAGAATCTCGGAGATTTTGGTGGGGTCGAACGAAAGACCGAACGTGAGCAGGTCAAGCATCGAATCGAAATTGAATCCGCGCACAAAGACGCCGGTGCCATGGCGCACTTCGATAATGCCGAGCGATTCGAGCGCTTTGATCGCTTCGCGCACCGAACCGCGACTGATGCCCAAGTCGGCGGCAAGTTGCTTTTCCGGCGGCAGCGGATCGCCGGGGGCGAGGTGGTTAGCGGTGATATAACTCTTGACGCGTTCTTGCACCGCTTTGTTCAAAGCCGGTTCGCGCAGAGGTTTGACCGCGCGCATTGCATCCTCCCTTGGCCGAGTTGCCAGAGATTAGATGTCAGACATCCAATCTCTAAGGAAATTATAGGAGGAAACCCCGCCCTTGTCAAGCGAGGCATCCCAGTCCGTTTCCAGTTTCCAGTGACTCGACCGCAATAATGGTTGACGCCTCGCCAAGTCTATGTTATATTCGCGCCAGTTCTTCGGTGGGTGTGACGAGCGCCTGGGGGGGCGTCCACCTGTCACGGTAGTTTGCCATTCACAAGCACTGTGATAGGAGCGCCAGCTATGCCGACGCGTCGAACTTGGCACCTCTTGATTTTATTCGGGTTGATGCTGTGGGGAACCTTCACCGCTGTTTCCCTGCCTCTCGTCGCCTCTCCGGTTCACCGTATTTCCACCACAATCGTCATCAGCCAGGTATATGGCGGCGGCGGAAACACAAACGCGCCGTACCAAAACGATTTCATCGAACTGTTTAACCGCGGTACGACGAATGTCTCGCTCGCCGGGTGGTCAGTGCAATACGCGAGTAGCGCGGGTAGCACGTGGACGCGCACAGACCTCGCCAGCGTTTCGCTCGCGCCCGGTCAGTATTATCTCATCAAGCAGAACGGCGGCGCAACCGGTATCCCGCTCCCAACAGCGGATGTGACCGGCACGATCAACCTCAACGCGACTGCCGGCAAAATCGCGCTCGTCAACAACGCGACCACACTCAGCGGGACGTGCCCCATTTCCAACACTAGCGTCGTTGATTTTATCGGCTACGGGAGCGGCGTGAGTTGCTTCGAGGGTGCGGCGCGCTCCCCTGCGCCATCAGATAACACGCGCGCGATCTTGCGCGGGACAAACGGTTGCACGGACACCGATCAAAACGGGAACGACTTTGGCACCGGCGCGCCGAATCCCCGCAACAGCGCGACGCCGCCGAATGGGTGCAGTGCGCCCGCCACTTTTACTTCGACAGCCACGCCAACCCGCACCCCCACGATCACACCGACGCCCACACCCACTTTTACTCCGACGCCCATTCCACCCGCTGAAAAATTGCTCATCACCGAAGTCCTGTTCGACGGCACGCAAGCCGATGAAGGCGATGAATTCATCGAAATTTTCAACCCGACAACACGCGCGGTTGATCTCGCCCATTACAAAATCGGCGATGAAGAAACGCGCGGCGGCGGCGAGGGGATGTATCGCTTTCCTGCCGGCGTGACCATCGCGCCGAATGCGTCGCTCGTGATCGCGCGCAACGCCGCGCCATTTCGCGCGCGCTTTGGATTTGCCCCGCATTTCGAACTGGTCACGACCGGCGCGTTCACCGACACCGAAGTAACCAACCTCACAAAATATTCCACGTGGGCAAACGGCTCCCTCTCGCTTTCCAATTCCGGCGATGAAGTTTTGTTGCTGGGTCCCGCCGACGAAATTGTGGACTCGGTTGCATGGGGCAACGGCAATTTCGCCGCCGCCGGCTTGCAAGGCGATGCGGACACCGCCGCGCCCAAATCCTTGCAACGCTACGCCGCGCGCGACGCGAACAACATGACGTTCGATTTTTTTCGCGGCACACCCAGCCCCGGCACATCTATCTGGTTGACTACGCCACCGGCGGCAAATCCCGGCGCGGCGATGCCCAACGGCATGTTTGCGTTTTGGGGCGATCTCCACTCGCACTCGACTACCAGCGACGGCAACGGACCGCCACGCATGGCATTTGCCGCCGCACGCGCGAACGGCTTGCATTTTTTCGGTTTGACCGATCACGACAGTTGGCTGACCCAAGCAGAGTGGGATGAGATGGGCAATGCCGCGCGCGAGGCGACTGTGAACGGCACATTCATCGCCCTGCGCGGATTCGAGTACACCCATTCGACGCACGGGCACATCAACGTCTTTAACTCGAATACCTGGGTCTCACGCGGCGATCCCAACTATGACACGCTCTCCAAATTTTACGCGTGGCTATCCACGCAACCCAACGTCGTCGCGCAATTCAACCATCCCGATTGGCAGTACGGCGGCGATTTTTTCGATTTCGCGTACAACTCAAGCGTCGCCGAAAAAATCGCACTGCAAGAAATCGGGAACAATGCGCGCGTGCCGTACAAACGCTTCGAACCACAATATCCGCAGAGTCTCGCCAAAAGTTGGCGCGTCGCGCCGACGAACAATTCCGATCACCACGATCTGAGTTGGGGCGCGGATTCAGCGCACCGCGTCGGCGCGCTCGCACCCGCGCTCACCGCCGCCAATCTTCTCGACGCGTTTCGCGCGCGCCGTGTGTTCGCCACCGAGGATGCCAACCTCGCGCTGACGCTCCAAGCGCACAACGCATGGATGGGCGCGACGATCACGACCGCGAGTTGGATCAGTTTCACCGTCACCGCGCGCGATCCCAATCCCGAACCGATGTGGCTGGAACTGTACGATAACGGCAGTCGCGTCGCCACCGCCACCTTCGCCACGTCCAACGTGACGTGGGGCATTGCCGTGCCCGGCGCGCCCGCGCATTTTTATTACGCGCGCGCGGTGCAAGGCGACGGCGATGTCGCGTTCACCGCGCCAATCTGGACGGACAACACGCCGCTCCCCACGCCGATTCTGCCGACCGAAACGCCGCGCCCGAGCACCTGGGATTTGGGGCACGTCACCGTTGATCGCGCGCGCAACGCCGAACTCAACAAACGCGCCACGCTCGATGGATGCGTCACCGCGCCGCCCGGCGTGTTCAGTGATCGGTTTTTCTTTTTGCAGGACGAGACCGGCGGCATCAAAATTTACTTGCCCGCCAGGCGCGGCGATTTTTTCCCGCTCGCGTTGTACGACCGCGTGCGCCTGCGCGGCATTGTGGATTCATCGTTCGGCGAGCGGCAACTCGAATTGGAAGGCGCGGACGTGATCGAACCGCGCGGCTCGTGCGGCAACATCGCGCCACGCGAGTTTGCCACCGGCGCAATGACGCACGCGGTCGAGGGCTGGCTGGGGCAGACGCAAGGCGCGGCGAGCAACCTCCGCGTAGACGAAATGGATTTGAACGATGGGACGGGCGCGGCGCGCATAGACATTGATCCGACGACGCGTTTGCGTTTGCAAACGACTTGGCGCAGCCAAATCGTCCGGGTGATCGGCATCGTCTCGCGCGCGGCTGGCAAAACCGTGCTCCTGCCGCGCTACGAATCGGATCTGATCTGGGTGCGCGCCGCCGCCACACCGACGCGCGGCGTAGCGCGTGCCGCGACGACGCCCGCGCGCGCATCGCCAACGCACACCCTGCTACCACGCGTCACAGCTACGCCAACCGTAAAATCCTACAATCGCACGGACGCGTTTCTCCCGCGCGCAACTAGCGCGCCCGCCGCCGTAGCGCGTGACGAATGGTTCGCGCCGGCAGGTTATGCCGCCGCAATTGTCGGCGCATCCACCAGCACATTCGCTGGCATCGCTTGTTTCGGCGTCGCGTATTTGTTGTGGCAACGCCGCAGAAAAAACGGGCGCGATTAGCGCGCGCCCGAATCTTTTTTCGGAAAAGAAAAAACCTTCGCGGTTTCTCCCCGCGAAGGTTTTTTGAGGCGCCGGGCGGATTCGGACCGCCGGTGAGGATTTTGCAGACCCTTGCCTTGCCACTTGGCCACGGCGCCATCGTGCGTGAGTATATCCGAAATAGCCGCGCTGTCAAATCGAATCTGGCGTAAATGCCAAACGCCGTTTGACGCACGTCTGAATTCTGCCTATAATGCGCGCCAGTCTTGCACGACCCGACCCGTGCGCCAGATCGCTCAGGCGCGAAACGGCGGAGCGATCTGATGAGGGGATCGCAATTTGGATCGCCGCTTTGATCTCACACCAACGTTCGCTTTGCTCGCTCTGCTCGCCCGTCATCCTCGCGTTCGATTCCATCTTCAATCCTCTTGCCGATCTGTTCCCCTGTTCCGTACCATGGGTTTGCGGGTGGGGAACGTGCTTTGCCCCAGGAGGTTCACATGGCAAATTCGCAAGCGCCGGATTCGGAGCAGAAGCAAATCGTGCGCGAGTTGCTCACTTGGCTGAGCTCGGATGCGGCGCAACTCCCCAACGGCGTCTACGTCCAAATCGCTCTGCGCTGTTTGTTCGTGCGCGCGCGGGAAACGCTGACGCGCGATCAGCCGGCGTCTCCGCCGCGCCGACAACGCGGTTAGAGATCGGCGACGCAACGGCGCGTCGCCGCGCACAAAAATTTTAAGGTGCGATTTTTTAATCCTAGTGTATAATCGAAGCAGAAAAAAATTTGTGTGTATTTGATAGGACAATCGTTGCCGCTTGTCCTATTTCGCTGAATGGGGATCGGTGTGAAGATTTTGGTCGTCTTCAATGTCGTGGAACAAGTGGAGCAAGGCGAAGCGCATGATCTTTTCGCCGAACAAGAAATTGTTTTTGTCGAGCGCGATATCGAGCAGGCACTGCAACACCATGGGCACACTACAGTTGCCGTGCCCATCCGTGACGATCTCTGGGGACCCTTGCGCCAATACGATCCCAACGAATGGCTGATCTTTAACCTCTGCGAAAGCATCCGCAACAAAACGTACCTCGAACCGTATATCATTTCGGTCTTTGAACACCTGGGATTTCGCTACACCGGCTCCAATCGGCAAACGCTGTCCAATTGTCTCAATAAGGCGCGCGCCAAAGAAATGTTGCAAGCGCACGGCATCCCCACCGCCGCGTTTCAATTGTTTACGCCGTGGACAGTGCAGAACCGACACCTGGCTTTTCCCTTGTTCGTCAAGCCGGTTTCCGAAGATGCGAGCATCGGCATTTCCAAAGATTCAGTCGTGCACGACGATCGCGCGTTGCGCCGCCAGGTGCGTTATATTTGGGAACGGTATCATCAGCCGGCGTTGACGGAAGAATTCATCGAAGGGCGCGAGTTTAACGTGACCGTGCTCGGCAACGATTCGCCGCGCATCATGCCGCTCTCCGAGATCAACTTTCGCCACATTGCAAACCCGTTCGCGCGCATCGTATCGTTCCGTGCCAAGTGGGTGCCCACCTCGGAAGAATATCTCAAAACGCCGCCCACCTGCCCCGCACGCGTCAGCGAATCGCTCAAAGCGCGCATCGAAGACATTGCGCGGCGCGCCTACCTGGCAATGGGTTTACGCGATTACGGCCGCGTAGATATTCGCGTCCGCAATAATATTCCGTACGTGCTCGAAGTCAACCCCAACGCCGATTTATCGCCGGACGCCGGCATTGCACGCGCCTCCGGCATCGCCGGGATGACGTACGCCGATCTCGCCGACGAGGTTGTGCGCCTTGCCGCGCGCCGCTATCGGATGAAAGGGTTTGCGCGCCCACGCCTCATCACGTACGAACTCAAAGCGCGCAGCGCCGGCAGTGATGGCGTGTACTCCATTCCCGTCAGCGCGTTGTTGCCCCTGCCTTCGCGCGCCGACAAAATCAAACGCTTGCGTCCTGCTCCCGTCGCCGGCATCGCCGTGTAATTGATCGATCTATGCCAATTGAAACTCCGCGCCCCCAAGATGCGCCCACAATCCTCCAGGTCGCCACAAGCACCGGCGTCTTTTCCGCCGAAGAACTGCGCGTGGTCGGCGAACTCCTCGCCACGTATTTTGATCCGCACGTCAAAGACGATTATGAATTTCTCGTCTACCGCAACGGCAATCCCGAAACCGTCGCCGGGTTCGCGTGCTTTGGACCCGTGCCCCTCGCCGATCGCATTTGGGATTTTTACTGGCTGGGTGTTGACCGCGCGTTCCAAGGCGCCGGCATCGGGTTGCAATTGTTGCACGCCGTCGAAGCCGCAATGCGGCAACGCGGCGCGCGCGCGGTGTACCTCGAAACGTCCGACTCGCCCGCGTACCGACCTGCGCGCACGCTCTACGAACGGCACGGTTACGCACGCGTCGCCGAGTTCGACGATTTTTACGCCCCCGGCGAGGGCAAGATCATTTACCGCAAAAAATTTTGCGCGACGTAATGCGAGCCGGAGTTTTCTCCGGCTCGCACCTTTTTCCCCCGCCACCGGTCATCTTGACGCGCACCCGCGTCCGTGCTACAATTTTGGCACATCCGTTCTACTGGAGGTCTCCAATGACAACGCAGCGTTTAGACGCCGACGATTCCATGTCGCGGCGCAATTTTTTGTTGACCGCGACAATTGGCGGCGTGACCGTCGCGGCAACGGCGATTGGCGGCGCGGCGATTGGCAACACCCTCTCGCGCTCCGAAGCCCAAGTCGAACTCGCCAAACTCCGCACACTCATCACGCTCTACGAAAGTCTCGACCGGGTGAACGTGGACGCGCTAATCGCCGCCAGCATCAACGGCACCCGCGGCGCGTTCGAGGCGCTGAAAACCGGCGCGCAAATTTTACGCGCGGGAATCATCAACCTCGAAACCGCGCTTAGAAATTTCCAAGGCGTGCTCGACAACTTGTTCAACGCCTTGCGCGAAATCGCCAACGGCATTGCCAACCTGCTGGCAAACCTGACGCAAAAATTCAAAGCCGCCGAGGGTCCCATCGTCGCCGTGATTGGCGCGACCCTGCCGCTTGCCGAAGCCATCGCCAATTTTTTCAACACCTTGCTCTCGAAAATTCCCTTCGGCGTCGGCGAGGAAATTCGGCGCGCGCTCAACGCCCTCGTGGATTTGGTGCGCGCGATCCCCAGCACGGTAGACGCAGTGGCGAATCAGATCAAGCCGCTCCGCGAAACGCTCTTGCCGGCAAACGGCGATTCGCTGGTGAAAGCGAACGTCGGCGATCCGCTCGCCCGGTTCCTGATCGATCCGCTCAAGAAATTCTTGACCGACGCCGAGGCGCTGGCGGATCAATGGGAGCGCGAGTTTGTCAAACCGGGTCTCGCCGCGCTCGATGAACGCGCCAAAATTCGCAAGCAGATCGCACAGTTCAAGCAAGAGAACAACCTCTCGTGAAAGAGAGCGCTATGCCGTTCACCTATCGCGCGCCGCTCGCCAAAGATTTATTCTTGCTCGATCCTGAGATCGTTTTTCTCAATCACGGTTCGTTCGGCGCGACGCCGCGCCCGGTGTTTGACGCGTACCAAGCATGGCAACGCGAATTGGAGCGCCAGCCGGTCGAATTCCTGGGACGACGCTTTGCCGAGTTGATGCGCGCGGCGCGCGAACGGCTCGCCGCGTACGTGCATGCCGATGCCGCCGATCTCGTTTACGTGCCCAATGCGACAACCGGGCTAAACATCGTCGCGCGCAGTTTGCGCTTGCAACCCGGCGATCAGGTGCTCACCACCGATCACGAGTACGGCGC
>CAIKBD010000300.1 GCA_903825565.1 uncultured Anaerolineales bacterium
AACAGACCGCGAACAACGCCACCGTGCGCCGAATTATTTTGACGCAGGGACAATAAGCCAACCGCGCAAAACCTCACCCCACGCCCCAACCTCTCTCTGCACCTGCCGCTCAATTGCGTGACAGGCGCGAGGAAAATAGTCGGGGATGCGGGGTGAGGTTTTTTAATGAGGTGAAAATTTTACATGCTTCCCAAGACTGCAGACATCGTAATCATTGGCGGCGGCTGTATGGGCGCCGCCACCGCGCATTATCTCGCCGCGCGCGGCGCGGGCAAGGTGTTACTGCTCGAACGCGAAAAATTTTTGGCGATGGGTTCGACCGGGCGTAACGCCGGCGGCGTCCGCTACCAATTCTCGACCGAGGTCAACGTGCGGCTGTCGCAGTTCAGTCTCGCCGTGATCGCGCGGTTTGAGGAATTGTTCGGCATCTCCGCCGCGTATCGTCCCATCGGCTATTTGTTTTTGCTGACCACGCCGCACGCGGTCACCGCGTTTCAGGCGAACGTGGCGATGCAAAACCGGCTCGGCGTAACCGACGCCCGCTACCTCACGCCGTCCGAAATCGCCGCGCTCGCGCCACGCGTCAATCTCGAAGGCGTGCTCGGCGGCACGTTTTGCCCGCGCGATGGGCTTGCCGATCCGAACAGTGTGACCCAGGGTTTCGCCAAAAGCGCGCGCGCGCACGGCGCGCAGATCGAAACGGAGACAACCGTGACGGGGATCAAGACGGCGGGCGGGCGCATCGTCGCCGTCGTCACGGATCGCGGCGAGGTGGCGACGCACACCGTCGTCAATTGCGCGGGACCTTGGGCGGCGCAGATCGGCGCGCTGGCGGGCATCGCCATTCCGATTGCGCCGGTGCGCCGGCAATTTTTCACCACCGATGCGTTGCCGCAAATTCCGCACGATCACCCGATGACGATTGAATTTGCGACGACGCTCTATTTTCATCCTGAAGGCGCGGGCTTGCTCGTGGGCATGTCGAACGCAGACGAAACGCCGGGCGACACGTACGCAATTGACGAGGAATTTCACTTGACGACGCTGGAGCGCGCGCTGTACCGATTGCCGCTAATCGAAAATGCGCGCGTCGCAAGCCAGACCGCCGGGCTGTACGAGGTGACACCGGACGCCGAGCCGATTCTCGCGCAGGCGCGCGCGCTCCCGGGGTTTTACATCGCCGCTGGTTTTTCCGGGCACGGCTTTCAGCACGCGCCGGCAACCGGCAAGGTGATGAGCGAGTTGATCCTCGACGGCAAGGCGACGACGATTGATATTGCGATGCTCGACCTCGAACGTTTTGCCGAGGGGCGGCTGATTCAAGAGGGGAATGTCGTTTGATAGTTGGGTGGTTGGGTGGTTGGATAGTTGGGTAGTTGGATGGTTGGATGGTTGGGTGGTTGGATAGTTGGGTAGTTGGGTAGTTGGATAGTTGGATAGTTGGATAGTTGGGTGGTTGGATAGTTCGGATTGATCGTTGGACTATACTCCACGCGGGCACAAACTGCGGTTTTGTAACACGCGGATTGTCATGCTGAGCAAAGCGAAGCATCTCTCAATTCGCTAGTTGCGAGACCCTTCGCTACGCTCAGGGTGACAATCCAAAAGCGCAATCTACGACCGTGCTCAGTATAGCAACTACCCGCCCCGGCGACTAGCCGCCTAATTCCACTTCGACCCCCAGGTTGTTTCGCACCGCCGCGTCGTACAGCGCGCGCGCGACGGATGCATCTTGCACCGCATTGCCGACGGATTTGTAGAACGTGATCTCGTCGGCATTTTCGCGCCCGGCTTTTTTGCCCGCCGCGATTTCGCCCAGCTCCGCATAAATGCTTGCCTCGGTGATCGCGCCCGCTCGGATCGCCGCGAGCAGATCGCCGGCTTCGGACAGCGCGGCGACGCGTTGATCCACGACGATCTTGCGCGCGCGGCGCAACGTCGTCGCGTCAATTTCTTGCATTGCCGGCGTATACGCGCCAATCGCGTTGACGTGCGCGCCCGGTTTGAGATCGTTGCCGTCGAAAACCGGCGTGCGCGCTGTCGTCGCCGCGCAAATCACATCCGCGTCGCGCACCGCTTCGCCGGGCGACGCCGCCGCGCGCAGATCGTTCGGCACGCCATCCTTGCCGCGCATCTCGGCGATAAATTTTTCGACCTGGCCCGGGAGCGCGTCAAACACATAAACGCGTTCGAGTGGACGCACCGCGCCAACGGCAAGCAATTGCGTGCGCCCCTGCGCGCCCGCGCCAAAGATCGCCGCGACGCGCGCATCGCGCCGCGCGAGCAAATCCGTCGCCACGCCGCTCCCTGCGCCGGTGCGCAGCGCGGTGAGATAGCCGCCCTCCAGCGCGGCAAGCGGTTTGCCCGTCTCCGCCGCCACCACCACGACGAGCGCGTGAATCAGCGGCAAACCCTTTGCCGGATTTTCATTATGCACCGAAACGATCTTGACCGCGAGCGCATCGGACGCGTGCAGATATGCCGGCATAAACAGCGTGATCGCGTTGTGCCGTTCGAGCGGCACCGGCACGCGCAACGGCACTGTCGCTTGCCCGGTCGCCAGTTGCGCGAACGCGTCGCGCACAATGTCAATTGTTTCGCGCATCGTCAATGCGCGTTGCACATCCGCACGAGAGAGAATCCGCATAAACCTTGTCCTTTCAACCGTTCAAAGAAAACGGGGTTGGCGTTTCCTCCAACCCCGTTGTTTTTTACTCCCCTGCCTGCTGACCGCTATGTTGCCGCTCGGCTCGCGGCTTCCTCACGAAATTCTTCCAACTCTTGCGCGCGCCGCGCTTCGGGGATCAACCCCTCCGGGCGCACGAGCATCATCACGACGAGGACGATGCCGTAAAACAGGTACCGAAATTCCGCGAACTCGCGCAACAATTCCGGCAAGCCGACGAGCGCGAGCGCGCCGACGATCACGCCGGGAATACTGCCCATCCCGCCGATGATGATCAGCGCAAGGACGTTGATCGAAATGAGAAAGTTGAAACTGTGCGGGTAGATGGATTCGAGCTTCGCGGCAAAGATCGCGCCGGCGAGACCGCCGAACGACGCGCCCATCCCGAACGCCATCAACTTGGTGGCGACGAGATCGATCCCCATTGCTTGCGCCACATCTTCATCTTCGCGGATCGCCATCCACGCGCGCCCCAGCCGCGAATTTTTCAGCCGCATCGCCACGAACATGACGAGCAAGCACCCGCCGAGAAACAAATAGTAGAACGTTTGCGGTCCCCAAGGAATTTCCAGCCCGGGCAAATCCGGCTTGGCGATGCGCTGAATGCCTTGCGCGCCGCCGATGTACGGTTTGAGAAAATCGGACAGCGCGAGCAGGCGAATGATCTCGCCGAAACCGAGCGTGACGATGGCGAGGTAATCGCCGCGCATTCTCAAAACCGGAATGCCGAGCAACACGCCGAACGCGACGGCGGCTAGCACGGCAAAGGGCAACGCCAGCCACCAGTTGTGAAAAATGCCGGTCGCCAACTCTGGCGATGTGAGCACGCCGACGGTATACGCGCCAATCGCAAAAAACGCGACGTAACCCAGGTCAAGCAAGCCGGCAAAGCCGACGACGATGTTGAGCCCCAGCCCCATCAACAAGTACAAGCCCACATTATCGAGCACTTCGCTGAGGTACAAGCCGAGCAGGTACGGCAATGCGAACAGGATCACAACGAGCGCCGCGCTCACGCCCCACCGTGTCGCCTGGCGTTGCGCCGCCGGCATACGGCTGTAACCGGCTTCGAGGCGGGGCTTTTGCGTCGCCCACAGCAACACGAACGTAAAGATCAAAACGAATACCGTCGCGGTGCCTTCCAACGACAAGCCGTTCGACGCGTAGAGAACCTTGAGCGCCGGTTCGAGAAATTTCCAATCGGACAAGCTCACCCGGATCAAGTCCTGCAACACGCCGAGCAACACGGTGCCGAGGAGCGCGGTCAAGACTGCGCCGCGCCACAAAACCGGCAACAGGTAGATCAAGCCCGCCAGCACGCCGGCAACCAGCCCCGCGCCGAGCAAGATCAAACTGCCAGCCGTCAAGCCCTGATTGAACGTCAACAGATCGTACAGTTGCTTGGTCGCGTTGACGAACACACTACCCAGGTCCGCCACACTGCCCAGCCAGAGAAACGCAACGAGCGACGCGCTGGCGATCCCGCCGCCCAACGCACTTGCCGCGAGCACACGCGCCGGCTGGGTAAGCCGCGCGCGCGCGACCGCCGCATAACCGGTCACAAAAAACGTGAGCAGAACCAACGTGTGGCTCATCGTGATCACTTCGTTGATCACATCGCGTTTGGCGAACGCCTGAATCATCCCTTGCAAGGCAATCGAAACGCCGACCAGCCCGCCGATCAAGCCGACCTGCACCGTGCCGCGCAACCAATTGGACTGCGCCGCTTGATTGGCGCGGTGAAAAGTCACAGTCGTCATGTTACGCCTTCTTCTCCGCCAATTTTTCGCCGAGAATGCCGGACGGGCGGAAGATCAATACGAGGACGAGCAACGTAAACGCAATCGCATCTTTGAGTTGATATGGCGCGGGAATGCCCAACCCATCCAAAAACAAACTGGGACCCACCGACTCGACGACGCCGAGGAACAAGCCGCCGACCATCGCGCCGGGCACGTTGCCAATGCCGCCGAGCACTGCGGCGGTAAACGCCTTGATGCCGGGAATAAAGCCCATCACAAAGTTGACTTGCTTGAACATGAGCGCGTAGAGTACGCCTGCCGCGCCCGCCAACGCGCCGCCCAGCATAAACGTGATCACGATGATCTGATCCACGTCCACGCCCATCAGCGCGGCAGTCGCCTTGTCTTCCGCCACAGCGCGCATCGCTTTGCCCGTGCGCGAATTTTGGATGAAGAAATTCAAGCCCGCCATCATCAACGCCGCGGCGACAATCACCAAAATTTGGATGTACTGGATGCGGAAATCGCCGAGTTGCCAATATCCTTTCAACACCGGAATATCGGGATAGACTTTGATGTTAGGTCCGTACAGCCCTTTGAAAAAATATTGCAGAAAGAAGGATGCACCAATCGCGGTGATGAGCGGGACCAAGCGCGGCGCAAAACGCAGTGGACGATAG
>CAIKBD010000301.1 GCA_903825565.1 uncultured Anaerolineales bacterium
TAAGATGTTTCGCAACAATCTCCACTCGCGACCGTTGCGGAATTCATTCTGTGGCAGGTTATCGACCGCGGTATACGCCAGATCAATCCACCGCGTGTAGGTGCCGGCATTCAGGAAGTAGTTGTTCCAGGCAAACTCGGGGAACCGGTCCGCCAAGTTGGTGGCGTATTGATTTCGCAACATTTGGTCAATTGCCGTTAACACATCACCGCCGTTGTTCGTGCGGTACCGTTCCCACGTCTTGCGGATGATTGTATATGCACCGTCAGTAGGATTACGCGGTGCCGCGACTTTATCCTCCAGATACCGGGCGAAGATGGAGGAACCATACGATCTGCCGTCTTTGGCTACCATTGAGCGGTACGGCGCATCAAGCAATGCATCTGCGCTCCCCAGGTACGTGCCATTTTGCGTATACACTTTCGGCTCCGCTCACCTACATTTGGGTACGTGCGTGTGTAATAGATTCGGAAATTTCCCTGGGGTGTATCGTAATACTCCGTCAAACGGCATCTACCAATGTCTGTCGCAATTTGAGTTTTGGGCGCCGACCAAATTTCGCCATTTGCTCGCTCCCACCACAAAAAGCAGAGGCGCAAAGGAAAAACAATCGGACTTTTTGGCATCCTTTGCGCCTCGCGGGGGAATATTTTATTTCCGATAAACGATCTCTTATTTGATCGTCACGCCAAAACTAGCACTGCGCCCGAAAACTTCCGGCTCGTACATCGGCGTCGCTTCCGCCGGCAGCGCGCGGAATGTGCCGCTCGTCGTCGCGCGGATCAGATACGCGTACGTGTGCTTGCCTTTCCACAGGTAGGTCGTAAAGAACACGGCGCGGTTGTCGCGCAAGTCCGGGCGCGACCAGTAGTACTTGAACTCGCCCTTGCCGGTCGGCTCGACGCCGCTCGTATTCAGCGAGTAGTTGATCGCTTCAAAGCCGGCGGGGAGCGGATCCGTAATCATCATGTACCAACTTTCGCGCGGCGCATCCACCGTCAACTTGACGCGCACCAGATCGCCGACCTTGAACGTCGTGAGCGGCTTGTTCGTTTTGGGATCGAGATACTCGCGCGAGACCGTCGCGCCGTCGAGCGATTTTGCCGCGCCGACCGTTTCGACTTCGGTATAGTACGTCAACGCGCTCGCATAGTATACGCGCCCCACGCCCGCACGCGTGATGCGGACCGTGTGGCTACCCGGCGTGAGTGGCGCTGTGACGCTTTGTTGCGCCGCGCTATTTTCTCGACTGACCGTTTGCTTGGCGACGCTCTTGCCATCCACAAACACTTCGTACGTGAACGCCGCGTCGAGTTCGCCGGTCTGCGCCAGATACTCGGTGAGCGCGCTGATCGTCTGCGCGGTTTCCTGGGTCGTGCGCCAGTACCCGCCGAACCGATTGAGCATCAAATAGCGTACCGCTTTTGCCGCGAGCGGCGAGCCAGGGTCGAGCGCAACCAGCGCGCGCAGTACCGTCGCAGTGGTGCGCCCGTTGCTCGAATAGTATTCCCAGCGCCGCGCCGAATTGGCTTCCGCCCACGACGCGGTCTGCGCCGTTTCAACCACCTGCTTTTCCAGCGCGGTCACGATCTCCTTTGCCTTGCCGGTTTCGCCAACCTTGTGCAGCAACAAGGCGAGCGTCGCGCGTGAGTGGAGCGACAGCTTGTCTTGCTTGTCCGCCATCGCGCGCGCCAGCGCGGGATCGGGTTGACCGGCTTCCGCCACCGCGTAGGCAATCATCACTTTGAGATCGTAATCGTTCGTGTCAATTAGCGGCTGTTTCAAAAATTGGAGCGCGCGCTTGATCACGTTCTCGTCCACCTTGTAGCCGGCTTTTTTCGCTTGCACCAAACCGTCCAACACGTACGCCGTTTCGTACGGCAACGAGTCGTCCGATTCCCACCAGCCCCAGCCCCCATCGCCGTGTTGGAACGCGTACAAACGCGTCAAGCCATCCTCAACTTGTTTCGGCAATTCCTTTTCGATTTTTTCGTTTTTCAATTTTAGTTTGTCGAGCGTTTGCTTGACGAGCACATCCGGCAAGAAACGGCTCATCGTTTGCTCGACGCACCCGTAGGGATAGCCGGTGAGATAATCGAGCGAGTCAATCAAGCCAGCGGCGAGCGAGGGCGACGCCGAGAGTTTGAACGTGGCGAACGTCGCGTCGTTCGGCACGGTGATCGCAAACTGGGTCTGCGCGTCCTCCGCAATGCCGGCGTTGGCGACGACGCGTTTTTCGCCGAACGGCTCTATCGGCAAAACGATTTGCACCGCATCGCGCGCCGTGTCGCCGCGCGCGCCCAGCGTGATCGTCGTCGAGATGGGCGCGGTTGGCGCATTGGGTTTGTTGGGCACATTGGGCACACTCACCCAAAAGTTCACCGTCGCCGATTGGCCCGCGCCGACCGTCACGGCTTGAATCGCGCTGTCGAGCGTCGGTTGATTTGCGCGCACGCCGTAAACCAGATTCGTCGCGGTGAGCGTGACGGTGACAACCTGGGTGCGTTCGGTCGCGTTGCGCACGATTGCGCCGACGGTGGCTTGATCGCCTACGTTGAAGAAGCGCGGCAAGACCGGGCGCACGATCAAATCTTTCGTTACGAGCGTGTCGCTGGTCGCCTTGCCCACCTGGGTTTGCGCGGTCACGCCGTTGACGATGGCGCTCCACGTCGTCAGATTGTCCGGCAACGGCACTTGGACGTTTGCCGCGCCGTTCGCGTCGGTGACAATCGTCGGATTCCAGTACGCAATGTCGGGGAATGATTTGCGCGCTTCCTCTTCGCCGCCGCCGCCGCCGCCAAAGTCCTCGCGTTGATTCACGCGCGCGAGATAGACGGTGAGCGATTGCGCGGTTTTCACGGCGAGATCGCGCTTGCCGTAAAAGCCCTCCACGATGTCCGCGCCGACATTTGAAGCGAGCGCGAGCACCGCCTTGTCCACCACCGCCAGCGAGACCTCCGCGCTCACCGGTTTGCCGCTCGCGTCCAGCGTCTTGATCGTGTACGTCGCCTTGTCGCGCGGCGCGTACTGCGGCTTGGCGGAGGCGACACTCACGTTCAGGTTTTTCGCGTCCGACACGATCTTGATGTTTTCCAAGCCCATCTTGAAACTGGGAATCCCGTCGGCGAATCCGCCTTGCGGCATCAGCACGACGCCGACGTAGACGTTGGGAAAATACGCGTCGGTGATCGGCACGTCAATCGTGGCGCTGTTTGAATCGAGCGCGACGAGGCGTTTGGAAATGACCTTGCCGCGTTCGAGCGTCACGAGCGCGGTGGCTTTGGGGTACGGCGATTGGATCAACACCTTCGCCGTGTCGCCGACCCGGTATTCTTTTTTGTCGAGCACCAGATTGATGCGATCATTGTTATCGAACTGCCACGCCAGAAATTGCGTGCGGTCGCTGACCCAGAGCCAGGTTTGCCCCAAGACGCGATTGCCGCGCGCGTCTTTGCCCTGCGCGTCGAGCCGATACGATCCGCCGCGCGGCGGCGTGAACGCGAGTTGATACTTGCCGCTCGCGTCGGTCGTCAAATCGCCGCGCTGAATTTCGGTTTTGATTTCGTCGCACTTCCAAATCCGACGCCCCTTATCATCGGTGCGTTGCTTGCAATCCCAGGTGATTAAATTGATCGCGTAACTGAGCGGCGTGCGGCTCGTCGCCTTGCCTTGCGTGTCGAGCGTCTGCACGTCAAAGCGCGCTTCCCTGCCCTTGTCGGCGACGTAATTCGTCGGCTTCATGCCGATGTAAAAATTGCCGCGATGCACCAGCGCGCTCGTCGTTGCGGCTTGCGGCTGATTCGCTTCGTCGGTGATCGTCGCCTCGATGGTGAACACCTGACTGCGCTCTTCGCTCGTGATGTTCGCGGGCACCTTGATCACCAGTTCGCCGTTCGCGTTCAACGTCGCGTCGGACGACGAAATTTCCTTGCCATAGCCCCAGTACCGTTGCTCGGCAACGTTGCCGAAATCGAGGTCGCCGCCCGCCCACCAAAAATAGTAATCGTTTTGGTACAGCGTCCAATGCACTTGCGCGCCGGCGACTGCGCCGCCGAAAAAGTAATTCGCGCGAATCGTCGCCGTGATCGTGTCGCCGTTGATGTAATCGGCGCGATCCGTTTTCACGTTGACCGAATATTCCGGCTTGCGATACTCTTCGACCTGGATCGTATTTTCGTACGTCTCGTCGCCGATCAGCGCGACGATCTGGTACGATCCCAGCCCGGCTTCGGGATTGATCACGAACGAGTCGGCGAGCGAGCCGAACGCGGTGGTCTTGAGCGTCTTGTCGAACAGCACGCGCTCTTGCCAATCGCTCACCTTGATTCGCACGTCGGTGCCGGCGGGCGGTTGCGAGTACGCGCCGTCGTCGTCGCGCCGCACAATCGCTTTGAAGAACACGGTTTGTCCGGGGCGATAGATCGGGCGGTCGGTGTAGACGTAGACGCGATTCGTGCGCTTGCCCGGATCCCACTGATACGCCACGCCGTCAAAGCGCCATGGCTCGATGCCTTGCTCCCAGTCGTCACTCACCGCGGCGAGATCGTTCTCCCGCACGCCGACGACATACAAGCTGTCTTTCGTCGGCTTGATCGTTCCCTCGAACAAACCCTCCTTGTCGGTCGCGCCGGTGCCCACCGTTTCGCCTTTGCTGTTGTAAAAGGTGAGCAACAATTTTTCGATGGGCGCGCCGTCGGCGATGCTCGTTGCCCACACGAGCGCTTGGTCGGTCGTGCGCTTGAGTGTCAGCGCGGATTTCGTCGCGACGAGAACCTGGGTGTCGCCCACGCCCTCCGCCGATTGCGCGGTGAGATAGTACGCGCCGGCGGGCAACGCGTCCAACTGCAAATCCTGGGTCGCGTATTGATCGATCTTGCCTTGCGCCGTGATCGTCCAGGTTTTGATCGGCGCGCCGTCCGGCTTGAACTTGCGCCAGGCGTCGTACGAAAAAGCGAGCGATTTGACGTACGTTTCCGGGCTGAATTTGTACAGCGCGACCTCGACTTTGGAAACGTTGACCGATTGCATTTTCAGCGTCGTCGGTTTGTCGGCGGCGGTCACGCCGTACCGCCCGATGTTGATGATGGCAAGGTACGGGTATTGTTGCGTCGTCGTGAACGACCACGCGAAATCGTTGGCGATGGGCAAATTGTATTTCGCGTCTTTGGCGCCGCTGGGCAAAAAGATGCGGTACGTCGTCGAGGGGCGCAGGTTGCCGCCGATAACGAGTTGATTGCCTTGCCACGCGAGGCGCATATTCGAGATCGCCGGCTCGACTTTGAGGCGTTGCTCGACGGAGGGCTTGTCCATCTCGCGGTTGAACGTGATCGCCAAGCGATTTTGGAGGTACGCAAACTGCGCGCCCTGGCGCGGCTCGGTGGCGACGATGCCGGTCGGCGCGATGACGTTGAACGACCACGCAAATTCTTTTTCGGCACGGCGTTGCAGCCAACTGCGCGCGTCGCGCGTGACGGTGACGGTGACGGTGGCGCTGAGCGGGAACGTTTCCGCCGGGGTAAAGGTGACGCTGTTGCCGCGCCACGCGAACGCACCGCGCACGTTCGGCGCAATTTGGATCGCCGCGTCGTTCGCCGTCATCGGCGTGAGAAACGTGATCGTGATCGGCGAGGTGGGCGGAATTTCTTTCGCGTTAAACTCCGGCGCAAAGGTGAGCACCTGCGGCGCGCGCAAGGGGCGCAAAACGTCTTTGACGTTTGCCGGCACGACGCCGCGCAACGCGCTCGTCACCGGCGCGTCGAGTTCGGTGAATTGGAAGAGCACGCCGCAAATGCAGAGGAGCAAGAGCGCGGACAGCGCGATGAGAATGAGTCGGCGAGTAGTTTGCATTTCAACTCCAACGCCGTGCGATCAAATCGCACGGCTGAGCAAGTAAAGCCCGATAAATCGAGCTGGCGCGTAGGCAATCGGCTTGAGCCGATTGCAACCTGCATTACCGCTGAATTTATTCGGCGGCGAGAACGCGATGCGAAGGAAATGGTCGGGCAGTTTTAGTTGAGGGCATGTGTTACCTCGTTTTGGGTTTTTGATTTGCGAGTCGCGGATCTACTATGCTTTCAAGTTACGAGATAACATTGTTCCCCATAACAAGATTGCCGTCACGTACTTCAAGTGGCAATGGTGTTGTCCCTTTAACATACGCATTGAAAAAGGCACTGAAATTCTGACCGGTTATTTGTTCAACTGCTTTCTGCACTTCGGTTTCGGTTATGCTGGGTCTCCTAGACCCTGGACCATATTGTTTCCAGAATAGTGCCATTACGTCGTCCAATGTCTTTTTTCCATCGGAGACTTGGGTGATCCTCAAGTCCAACAAATAAGCCAGTAGAGACGCTTTTTCATAGACAAGAAAGTTGTACGGAAACCCGTGATTCTGGTCAAACTTGGCGGTTGCAGCGATAAATGAAAGATCATTGTCGGTGCCGATAATCTCTTTGCGATACCGTTCAAGCCGATTGATGAATTCCTGTTGCACAAGATTGCGGGGATGAATCCCTGTTACCTCGCAGGATTTGAGTCCATAATAATGTGCAAATCCTTCTCGAACCCAAGCGTTCCCACTCATGCCACCGCTATTCCAGTTGTGGCACATTTGGTGAGAGACATCTTTCCAATAGATGGGTGTATCGAAGAAACGATAGAAGAAACCGCCTGATTGCTCGTTGTAGGGTGCCAAATATACCCCATCCGTGAGACTGGGCACATAGACGATTGCAAAAGCAGGAATAGGATATGTGCCGATGGTTTTTTCATAATAATCGTACAATCGCAGTGTGTTGCTTGCAACCTGTTCAAAACCGAGATTACTGACCCCATAAGACCCTACTCGCACATTTGTCTGGTTGATTTTCTGTTCTCGGACTTGAATTTGACCAAAGGCAAGCACCCCGTCAGCAAATGCTTTGCGCGATGCATCAATCGAGTACGTGTGCTTTCCAATCGGGTTCCAATGTGAAATTGACTCTTGGTTCTCGGGCAAATCAATCTTCAATGTCATTGAGTACGTGGTTGTCTCTGCATCCAGCGGAACGAGCAATATGAATTCCGGTTCAACAACGGCAAATTCGTTATTGATATATCCCGCTTTTAGTTGCTGGCGGGGCCCTGTAAAGTTGCGATCCACAAATCCCAAAGTCACATCATAATCAATGGCCAAGTGCGCCTCGGCTTGAACATCCAACCGAATACCGCTAGACGTGCTAGGATTGCCTGTTGCAACGCTGGTATACTTGACGGGGGTTCCGGCTTTATTCGTGATGCGCATATTTGAAACATTCACCCAGGGATCCATCCAACTACCCCAAAATGTTCCCGAATGTGTCCAGAGTGTTAAGATGGGCGCGCGCCGAAGATCGGTGATCTCAAGATGAACTCTGATTTTTCGTGCCGCAGGATCAAGAATTGAAATCGTGTATGCAAACTTGGCAGGGGTTGGTGTAGCTGTAATTGTGCGTGTTGCCGTTGCTGTGCGCGTTGGCGCAGGTGTACTCGTCAGTGTTGGCGTTGCAGTGGGCAGTGGAGTGCTTGTTACCGTCGCTGTTGCAGTTGGCAAAGGCGTTTGCGTGGGCGCGGGCGTCGTGGTTGGGGCAGTGCCGCACGCGGCAAGGAGCGCGGCAACGGAGGATGAACCACACAATTTAATAAAGTCGCGGCGCGTCAAGTTCATTTGGCACCTCAAGGTGAAATCAAAAATCAGCAATCAGAAATCGAAAATTACAGCCTTATCCGAGTTCACAAACCCGGCACGGTGATCCCCAACGCCTCCAGCGGCGCGCGCAATTCCGCCGGCAGGGGCGCAACGAAATGAATCGCGCGTCCATCGCGCGGCAGGGTGAACGTGATTTGCCACGCATGCAAAAATTGGCGCGACAGCCCCAGCGCGTTTTTCGCCTTGCCATAGATCGCGTCCGCCACGACCGGAAAACCCAGGAACGCGAGATGGACGCGAATCTGGTGCGTGCGCCCGGTTTGCGGCTCGGCTTGGACGAGCGTGTAATTGTTGCGCGTCGCCAACGTGTGGTAAATCGTCACGGCTTGGCGAGTCACGCCGCTCGTCACGACCGCCATCTTTTGGCGATGCTTGGGATCGCGTCCAATCGGCGCGTCAATTTTGCCGCGCGGCGGGCGCACATTTCCTTCGACAAGCGCGAGGTACGTTTTATGCACGCGCCGCGCTTTGAATTGCGCTTGCAAATCGCGCAGCGCCGCATCGTTTTTGGCAACGACGATGATGCCGCTCGTCTCACTATCTAGACGATGCACGATGCCCGGTCGTTCCACGCCGC
This sequence comes from uncultured Anaerolineales bacterium, assembly GCA_903825565.1. GTDB lineage: Bacteria > Chloroflexota > Anaerolineae > UBA4142 > UBA4142 > CAIKBD01. The sequence continues at coordinate 8,304 of CAIKBD010000301.1, forward strand.
CGACGTTGAGGTTGGGGCAATGCGCGAGGACGGCGTTGGCGAGCGTGCCGTCTGCGTGTCCGGCGGCGGGATGCACGACCAAGCCCGCCGGTTTGTTGAGCACGAGCACATCGTCGTCCTCGTACACAATGGCGAGCGGGATGTTTTCGGCGCGCAACGTCGCCGGCTCCGGCGGAGGAATTTCCACGCGGATCGTTTCGCCGGCTTGCACGCGATAACTCGCTTTGCGCGCGTGATTGTCTACGAAAATAAATCCGTCGTCAATCAAACGTTGTGCGGCGGCGCGCGATAACTCCGGCACGCGCTCGCTGATATAGCGGTCGAGCCGCGCGCCGCCGGATTCAACTTGGAGTTCGATGGTTTGATTTGCGAGCATACTCTTTCAAATATTGTCGAATGACCCACGCTTCGGGTCCATCCTTGTCTTGCCAGACGACTGGCTCGCCGGTTTTCTTGTCCACGACCACAAGTCCTTCGCCCTGTCTCAACAGCGTCACTTGATACGGCGACTCGCGCCAGATTCGCTCCAGGGTTACGCCGGGTGGTAGATGCTTGCGAGGGTCTCGACGCCATTCCCGAATCGCAAAGACCGACAGATAAATCGCTAGGCAAACGAACAGACTGCACGCTCCAGCGATCACCTGGGAGAGCAATGTGCTGAGGCGCGTCGGCGTCACGCCGCCGATTGCCCATCTTTGGATCGAGATGCTCGTTGTGTAGATCAAGCCGAGCGCAAGTGCTACCAAAAACACATACGTCAAACAAGTTGTGAGCCGGCGCATTTTGACGGGCTCGGTGTGCCGATGGTCGGACATGGGGCGCGATTCCTTTCTCGAATGGAAAAGCGACAGCCCCAGCGTGCGGCTGAAACTGTCTAGTCCGTTGCCTTGGGGTTGGGGTCTTGCGACGATTCGGGTGGGAGGATGGTTGACAGGGGCGCCGCCTCGTTGTGCGTTGCGTCCGTGTTCGGCGAGGTGCGCCACAGATGGAACATGAGCAAGCCGACGCCGGTGACGATGCACGCGTCGGCGATGTTGAACACTGGAAAGTACCGCACGTAAAGCAAATCGGTGACCGCGCCGAAACGCAAGCGGTCAATCAAGTTGCCGATTGCGCCGCCGAGTTGCAAGCCGAGCGACACGCGCACCAGCCACTGCCCGGCGGGAATCGAGCGATAATAGACAACGATGACAACCGAGACGATCAACGCGACGAAGGTGAAAATCAAACTGGCTTGTGGAAACAAACCGAACGCCGCGCCGGCATTCGTGATGTGCGTCAAGACGAAGAAATCGGCAAGGGGCGGAAAAATTTCAAACGTGGTGTTGAGCGGAATGTTTTCAATGACCCATGCCTTGCTCGCTTGATCCGCGATCAACACGCTCAAAGCGATCACGAACAGAACTAGATCGCGTACCTTCATGTCACAGTCACCTTTGTCGGACGAGTTTGGAGTTTCGCGCAATCAATGCACCGCGTCGCCGCCGGCATGGCTTTGAGGCGCTCGGGAGAAATCGGCTTTTGGCACTGCTCGCAAATGCCGTATGCGCCTTTGGTCGCGCGCGCGATGGCGCGATCAGTTTCCTGAATCATGCTTTCCAGATGATGGCGCAGAGCCAGCGCTTTGGATTGCTCTTCGACTTGGCTGGCATCGTCCGCCATGTGATTGCCGCTCGTCGGACGATCTTGGGCAAGCATTTCTTGATGCTGCAATTCTGCGCGCAAGCGTTTGCGCTCTTTCTGCAACGCACGCAGCGGCGAATCGTTTGGCGCACGCGGTTCAATTTCAACGGGCTTGGCCAAGGCGTGCCGCGTGAGCAGGATGCCTTTTGCCGAGCGCTGAACGCGTTTGGCAACTGCCCTAATCGTTTTCGCCGCCGATTTCTTTTGGGAATCTGCTTTTTTAGGCATCAGCGCCTCCAGCGTGGCAAGACTGCTTGGGTTTGTCACGCGCTTCTGATTCTAAACGCTTTTCGCTTTCCGCGCAAGTTATTTGTTGGGTGGGGTGTACGCCAAAATCTTGGATAGTAAGGGCAAAGCATTGTTTGACAGAACTGCCGTCGAAAAATGCTTTGCCCTTACACCACGAGACGCTCGGTTCATCCAAAATTATTTCTTCACCAACGCGACCGTCAGCTTCTCACCATCAAACCCATCTTCCACCGATGCCGCGCCGGCAGGAGCCGCACTCGCTTGCATTTCATCCGCGAGCGTTTCACCCGAAATGTACTCGCGCCACGTTTCGATGGCGCTCGCCAGTTTCGGCGTCGCTGTGTAGAACACGCGAATGTGGTCGGCGATGTCATAGTTTGCGCTCTTCCGCAGGTCTTGCACACGCCGCACGAATTCGCGCGCCAATCCTTCGGCGACGAGTTCGGCTGTCAGGTTCGTATCGAGCGCGACGACGAGCGTGCCTTCGGATGCGACCGCGAACCCAGGTTTCGGTTGCGGCGTGACAAGCACATCCGCCGGCGCAATTTCGATGGCAAGTCCGTTGACATCGAGCGTGAACGAACTGCCCGCGCGCACCGTCGCCGCGACCTGGCTCGCGTCCGCCGCGTTAAGCGCGGTCGTCAATCCGCCCATCACGGCTTTGCGTTTTTCGCGTGCGTCTTTTTTGATTTGTTTGTCGTCCGTTTCTGGTTCGGGCACAAGCACTTTGACTTTTTCGTTCAACGTCGCAAAGTTCGGACGCAATTGGTACGACACGAGTTCTTCTTCACGCGCCGCGTACTCGACCGCATGCACGTTCAACTCATCCGCCGCGAGGTCGCGCAGATGCGTGAGCGATTCGCGTTGTGCCGCGTCCGCGACGACAATCGCGCGTCCGAGCGGTTGACGCACCTTGATTGCTTTTGCCGCGCGAATCGAGTGACCCAGGTTCACCACACTGCGCGCGATTGCCATGTCCGCGAGCAACTGCTTGTCGAATTTCGCTTCGTCCACCGAGGGCCAATTGGTATGATGCACCGATTCGGGCGCGTTCGCATCCACCGAGCGCACCAGGTTTTGATACATCGCTTCGGCGACGAATGGGATGAACGGCGCAAGTAATTTCGTCAACGTGACGAGCACTTCATAGAGCGTCGCATACGCGGCTTGCTTGTCGCCATCGTCTTCCGATTTCCAGAATCGGCGACGCGAACGACGCAAGTACCAATTGCTCAAATCATCAATGAACGGCTCGACCGCACGCGCGGCACTCGGCGAGTCGTAACCATCGAGTAAGGGTGTCATCTCCGCGATGAGCGATTGCAACCGAGCCAGTATCCAGCGGTCAAGTTGATTGCGGTCGGCGGTCGGCGGTCGGCGGTCAGGTGTCCATTTATCCAGGTTGGCGTATGTGACAAAGAACGAATACACATTCCACAACGGCAGTAAGAACATGCGCCGCGTTTCGTCGGCAACGTGATAACCAAACAACATGTTCGTTTCGTAACGTGTGCGCGCAAACATCCAACGCATCACGTCCGCGCCGATATTGTCCGCCGCTTCGTTGAACTCAATCGCATTGCCCAACGACTTGTGCATCGGGCGACCGTCTTCGGCGAAGAGCGTGCCGTAACCCATCAACGCTTTGAACGGCGGCTGACCCGTCACGGCGGTTCCCATCGCGAGCACAGAATAGAACCAGTTGCGGAATTGACCTGGGAATGATTCGGTGATGAAATCGGCGGGATACCATTTCTCCCAGTACGCGCGATCCGTGCGATAACCCATCGTGGACATGGTGACGATGCCCGCATCGAGCCAGGGATTGCCGACATCTTTGATGCGCGTGACCTTACCACCGCATTTTTCGCATTTGATTTTCACTTCGTCAATGAATGGACGATGCGGCGTGTGTCCATCGAACTTGTTCCAGCCCTCGACCGCGCGCGCTTGCAGTTCATCGCGCGAACCGATGACGTTGAAATGTCCGCACTCGACACATTCCCAAATCGGAAGCGCGAGACCCCAGTAGCGTTTTTTGGAAATCATCCAATCGTGCATCAAGCGCAACCAATCCATCTCGCGGTCGTAACCAAATTGCGGAACCCATTTGATTTGGTCAACGACATCCATGATTTGATAACGCAACGAGCGCGCTTTTTCTGCTTGCTTGAGTTGCGCGCGCGGCTTGTCGTACGTTTCGCCCATGCTGATGAACCACTCGTCAACCAAGCGGAACAACAATTCGGTCTTGCATCGCCAGCACGTTGGATAGCGGTGCGAGTAATCGTCGGCGCGATACAAATAATTTTTCTGCGTCAACGATTCGATGACCTTGGGCGCAACCTCGAACGCGCTCATGCCGCTGAACGCGCTAAAGTTTTCGATGAACGTGCCATTCTCATCAATCGGCGCGACGACGGGCAAACCAAATTCCTTGCCGAGATGAAAATCTTCCGCGCCACAACCTGGGGCGATGTGAACGAGTCCCGTGCCTTCGGCGTCGCCGACATCTTTCCACAAGATGACGCGATGCGCTTGCACCGCACTCGTTTGCGCGTTGCCGATGTGATTGCGCAATTCGGCGGGCGCGTATCCGCCGACCGTTTGTTGCGCGGGCAGTTCATCGAATGGACCATTGTACGTCCATCCTTCCATCTCCGCGCCTTTCAAGCGACCCAGGATTTCGTACGCGCCCTTGAGCATCTTGACCGTGCCCTCGGACAAATAGTACACGTCGTCGCCTTGCTTGACCTTGACGTACGTGAGTTCGGGTCCGACTGCAACCGCGACGTTCGATGTGAGCGTCCAGGGTGTCGTCGTCCACACGAGCAGATATTCGTTCGCGCGACCGCGCAACGGAAAGCGCGCGGTGATGCTCGTGTGCGTGAGGTCAGGATAATCTTCGGTGCTGATTTCATGCTCGCTCACACCCGTGCCGCAACGCGCGCACCAGGGCATCACGTCCGTGCCTTTGTAGAGCCAGCCGTTGTCCGCGCACTTTTTGATGAATCCCCAAATCTGATAATTGTTTTCGTCGCTGAACGTATAGTACGACCCGCCGAGTTGCGGCAAACCGAGTTGTCCAACAATTTGCTCGACCGTGCCCGTGACGGGACCTTGCGGTCCTTGCACGGTGAGCATTTGATTTGGATTCTCACCGAGTTTTTCGCTCAACATTCGCAGAGTGTTCGTATCGTTCCAATCCATCCAATAGCCGAGGCGAACGGATTGTTCGGTTTGCACCGCCGAATAATTGAGCACGCGTTGTTTGCACAGCACGACGAACGGCGCGAGTCCGTACGCTTCAATGTCGCGTTTCGATTTGAATCCCAGGTCTTTTTCGACATTGACCTCGACCCAGAGTCCCTGGCAATCGAAACCATTCTGCCAGCGTTCGTCGAATCCTTGCATCGCGCGATAACGCTGGAAAATGTCCTTGTACGTGCGACCCCACGCGTGATGAACGCCCATTGGGTTGTTCGCGGTGATGGGACCATCCACGAACGACCAGGTTTTTCCGCCCGCGCGCAACTTGCGTAGTTTGTTGAACGCGTCGGTTTCTTTCCACCAGCGCAGGATGTCGCGCTCTAGTTCGGGAAAGTTGGTTTTGGATGATACAGGTTTGAATGGCATAGTGCCTCCGATTTATGATTTATGATTTAGGATTTAGGAATTGCGAGTGGCGAGTGGCGAAGTGCGTATTTCGTATTGCGTGATACGTGATGCGTTAGAGTTGGTTGACAATTTCTTGAATCTTTTGTTGGAATTGCGCTTCGGTAATCAAACCGTCTTGACGCAATTGTTTCAATGCGCGTATGCGTTCTTCGACGCTGTTGGGCGATGCGGCAACCTGGTTTCTGGCTTTGGCTTGGGCGACTGCGTTGCGAACGATGACGGCGAATTTGGAAGCAGATTCATAGGAGTAGAAATCATAAGCATTTGACGCATTGAAACGGTTTGTCCAACCGACTCCAAAAACTTCCTTGTTGACGTGATTCGCCGAAGTTGGGTTCCAGAACTGTTGAGTATGCTGACCCTCATTGACAGACTCTATATCTGATAAATTAACTGCACCAGCAATCTCGAACCATCCCGCGTTATCTTTATACCAACGTTTGGCTACGACAAGACGGTTTTGAGTACAAATATAAATGTCATACTGAACTGCTAGTTGTCGTGTCCAATAACATCGTGCTCAATTTTTTGATTTCGTTAACTTCGCCGAGTCCAGAGACATCGTGCACACTTTGCGGCGTCGATGCGAACGGCGAAACTCGGGACGTAACGGACGCACCGGTTCTGCAATTTCATA
>CAIKBD010000302.1 GCA_903825565.1 uncultured Anaerolineales bacterium
AATGTTCTGCGCGTGCGCGGTCGCGGTGAATTGCGCCGCAACCTGGGTTGTCGTTGCGTGTCCGGCGAACGTCGTTTGCGTGGCGTGAACCGCTTGGCGCGTCGCCGTGCCGTTGCCGGCGAATGTCGTCGCGGTCGCGGCGGCGTCCTGCGCGATGCGCGTTTGTTGCCCTTGCAAGATGAGATACTGCCGCGTGGCGTCCGCTTGCGTGGTTGCCGCCCGTTGGAGCGATTGCATCTTCGCCGCGGCAATCGTCGCCTGGGTCTGCGCGTCCACGAGTTGCCCCAGCTCGTCACGCGTGGGCGTGGTGCTGGGCATCTGCTCCGCGCACGCGACGAGAGCCAGAAATATAGTTATGCCGAGCCAAGCCAGGTGTTTCATCACTCAAACCATTTCAGCGCCAACGCGCGCGCTTGCTCGCGTTGCGAATCGCGTTCAACCCAGCGCATTTTCGGCGCGGCGAGCATCGGCGGTTGTGGTTGCGCCGCGAGTTGAATTGCCGGCGCATCGTTGCGGTTCGCGCGTGTCATTCGTTCACCGATCAACACGCCGATTCGCACTGCGCCGACCGCCATCACGGGCAACGTCGCCGTGAGCGCGCACGCCAGCACGAGCACAGTCGCCATCGCCGCGGCGTTCGTGACCGCGAGCGTCAACGCGGTTGCCGCCGTCGTCGCGCCCCAGACCGCAAGCGCGAGCAGTGCCAGCGCGCCGAAGACAAATACTAACGCCAGCGCGCGGCTCATCGCTTCACTCCGCGTTTCGGCATTGGCATCGAGCGCGCGTTCATGCGCCACGACAAACTGGCGCAGTAGAAACCCGCAAACACCAGCGCGAACGGGATGATGCCGAGCACCACTCCGAGCACGAAGTAAACAAGCGACAGGTCAATCATTCAATCACCATTTTCGCCAACTGCGCGACATCGCGTTGCGCTTGGCGCAGACTAACGCCGTATGCCGCGACAATTTGTTCGGCTGTCATAGGGCCGTCGCCGTTGCGCGTGACATTGACGCGCCGAATGGCGTCCAGTCGCTCGGCGCGCGACAAGGTTTCATCGGATGGCGCGACAGTCTGCGCCGGTGGCGCGACAGTCTGCGCCGGTGGCGCGTCATTGTCGCGCCGGTTGTCGTGTTTGTCGCCGCTTGTCGCCTTTGCCGCCCAGCGCTCCCTGACCGAAAGAGCAGCCAGGAACACGATGACTATCGGAATGGCGGCAGAGTACATCCACTCGCGCCAATCTCCATTGTCGCCGTAGAACGCGAGATGAAAGCCAAACGCCAGCATCGTCATAATCAGCGCGGCAAACCAAAACCATTTACCAAACCGAATCGCCGCTTTGACGATTCGGTAATGCCCCAAATCTACGAGCACGCCAATCACGAACGCGATGAACCAAAAATCGTGCGCGGACAACACGATTGCATAATGCGCCGCACTGACGACCACGACCGGCAGAATCAAATCGCCGGTCTCAATCCAGTTGAGTGCAGATTTGAGCAATCGCTCCAAGCCACCCACTACGCCCCTCACGCTCCACCCCCAAAAATCATCGCGCGCAACACGGGCGCGCTGACGCTCACGCAATCCACAGCCACCTGTTTGCCCGGCGCGCTGTGCGCGCTGTCGAGCACCCACACGACGACGTTTTTCTCGTCGTCATCGAGCAGGCGCAACAGCGTTGCGCGCGCCGCGGCAATCGTCGCCTGGTCAATCGTTTGAGTTTGCATAGTGCACCCCCGTTGTGACCCAGTATCCCGCCGCGCCGATGACATCGCAAATTACGACGCGCCCGGTAATGCGTCGCGCGAAACAATCGTGGCAATAGCGACGGTTGAGCGGGTGGGGGAGTTCGTCGCCGCCAAACACAATCGTACAATCAACGCACCGTTTTCCGGCGCGCTGTTCGGCGATGATCTGCCGCTCCTTCGGCGTCACGAGGTTGCGTGGTCGAATGGTTCTCGTTTTCATTTCTCCACCTCATACCGCACCGTGACCGCGCGTTCCGCTATGCTGGCAACAATTCGGGCAACCACTTTCGCCATACGGTTCTCAATCCACTCTTTTGCGTACTGATTGTGTACGCTGACTGTCATTTTTCCATCACTGTACTCTACTCCGTGCGTCCTAAAAAACCACGTGTCAAACGTGGATTTTGTCATTTGGAGTTGTAGTTCGTATTTCACCTCTTCCCAAATGCGCCGCGCCTCTGCATCAATCTCGTGCGTCGGAGTTTTCGGAGTTTTTGGAAAATCCTGCGCGTTCCAATTCGCCTCCCACTCCACGCGGTTGCGCTCGTCTGCCACGCGTTTCAAATCGGTTTCGATTTTCTCCAGCGGAATCTGCGGGCGCGCCTGCGGATTTTTGAGCAGGTTGTACTTGACAATACCTGCCGGCGAATCGAACTTGTCCGGCTGAAATTGGAGAATCCAATCGTACCATCTCCGCCAGTGCTGCGCCGTTTCCGCGTCAACCGTCGCCGCGATTTTTTCAAGCGGCTCGCCATACAAAATCGGTGCGCCGTCCGCGCGCAAAAAAATTTCTTTCACGCGCGCGCTAGTACTAGCAGAAGAAGATTTATTCTCTTTAGCTTCAAGAGCATGTACTTCTTCTTCTGGAGATGGCAAAAAAATATTTTTTTTGTCAGGTGGTAAGATTTTCTTACCACCTCCTCGGTTCGGATCGCTCCCGCACCACGCCAGCGCGCCACAAACGCGCCAGCGGTTGGTGCCGTCTTTCTCCTTTCCGTCGCAATAGATAAATTGATGGTCTGGATTCGAGAGGAAGTCCAGTGAATCAATTATCGTCTGTTTTGCCTTGATGCCGGTTTCACGGGCAATGTCCGAGAGGGACGCGCCCGGTTTGGCGTCTGCCTCGTGAACCGCAACGCACATGAGAATTTTGAACTGACTCCCCGATAGGAAGGCGAGAAGCCCGCGCCGTATCGAGGTCGAGATTTTGACATAGGATTCGACGGTTTCGGAGACCTGCCCAAATTCGTTGAACCCTAGTTCGGTTTTCCTAACTACCGCAATGGGTTGAGCCATTTCACATCTCCAAGCGAAATTGCTCTACGGGAACATTGAGCGTAATGTTTTCTGCGAGCGAAAATACGCGCAGGTGCTCGAAATTTTCAGTCGCGCGCGCCTTCAAATTGGCTTTGTACATTCGTCGCTCTTCCAGAGTTTTGGCGATGAAATAACCGCGCGCCTTGCCGCTGGTGGCAGATGCGATCAAGTGACCGCGCTCTGTCAGCATAAATACACATCGGCGGATTGTGTTGTACGGCACACCAAAATGCTTGGCAAGCGTTTCGCACTTGATCGCGTTCGCATTGCCCTGGTGGTCTTGCAAAAATTTTGCGAGTAGGCGTGGTATCAGTTCGCGCTCGCGCTGTGTCATGGTCTCTTCTCTGATGCGCCACGCCTTGCGTTTTCGCGTTTCGCTCACAGCGCCCCCTTGCCGCGCGCCAGCGCAAACCACGCGCGCACGAACCGCTTGAACCGAATCCACTTGAGCCACAGCGTTAGTTTCATCGCGCCACATCCGGCTGGGCAACTTTGAACAAATAGCGCACCGCCGCCTCCGCGCCCCGTTCGCGCGCGAGCAAGAACGCCAGCGCGCGCGCCGTATGGCTAACCCCCAGCGCGTGCGCGATGCGCGCAACGAACGGTTGCGCCGGCGCATGGCGCAGAGCGCGTTGTAACGTGCGCGCCGCAATCCGTTGTTGATGCGCCGTCCGGCGAAATGCGCGCGCGCTGGACAATTCGACGCGCCGCCGGTCGCCGGGCGCAAGGCGCGCCGCGCCTGCCAACTCCATGCGGCTCAAGTTCGCATTGGCGCGCGCGGCTACACACATCTGCGTGACGGCAAACTCAAATGCAGATTGGAATTTCATGCTACACCCTCCGATAAAAATTTGCCCCGCGACGTGGGTCTTGCGTCGTGGGGCAACCTGTGGTATTCTCGGTGTAGCCCCCGCGCGTGCTTACTCACGTCCGGGCGGTTAGTCGGCGGCAGTGTTAGACCACTGCCGCCGACGTTTTATTTTCTTACGTTTCCTATTTGGATTATACACCTATGTTTCGTATTTTGTCAATACCCAATTTGCGGCGAGTTACGGCTGGTGCAAAGTCGGCTGACTGTCACTTCGAGCGGAGCGAGAAGTCTCACCCGATGGCAAAAGCGAGATTTCTCGACGCAAAACCGGCGTCTCGAAATGACAAGTTGGGCTTGTCAATAGACTTTGCACCAGCCCTGTGCGGCGCGTGTTCAGTGGAAAGGACTGGCGAGCAGGGGGGGGCGCGGTTCGCGCGCAGTGCGGCGCGCGCTCCATGTGCAGCCACTTTTAACTTTTCGCTTTTAGCTTTGAACTTGAAAGTGGCACAGGGGGGTGCGCGGTTCGCGCAATTGTTCTGATTGACCGGCGCGGTGAATGGGGCTATAATCATTTTGCCAAACGAGTTCCCACAACGCGGTTAAACCTTCCTGAAACAATAGAAAGCGAGACTTGCAATGGAAACCTATATCCGTTTTATGGCGCCAGTCGTTCCCCAAACCGCGACCGCTTTACTCAAAACCATTGATGCCAAGGTTCGCAATGGCGCTCGCCGCATTCATCTGCTGCTTTCCTCGCCGGGCGGTTCGGTCTTTCACGGTCTTTCAATCTACAACTGGTTGCGGGGTATTCCCGTCGAGACGTACACCTACAACTTTGGTAGTGTGGATTCGATTGGCGTCGTCCTCTTCTGTGCCGGCTCAAAACGGTTCTGTGTTCCACACGCACGCTTTTTGATTCACGGCGTCAGCATCAATTTTATGGGCAACCAACAGCTGGACGAAAAATCGCTCGAAGAGCATATCAAAGGTTTGCGGATTGACTACCAAAATATCGCGCGGGTGATTGCCGACAACACTGGCAAAACGCCGCAATCCATCGAAGACGCGATGAACGCCCGCACGACCCTAAATTCAACCGAAGCCCAAACGTACGGTCTCGTGCATGAAGTTAAATCGGCATTGCTTCCTGCCGACGCCGATCTCATTACCATTGGTGAAGACATGGTCCTGCCCATGCCTCAGGCGGTTCCGTTGTCGTTTCCGCCAAATCAGCAACACCTAAGCATACCCTTAACGAATGGATATACCCATCTGTTCGATTATAATTACGGAACCTATTTCCAAAACGAACGCACGGACGGCAAAGCAATGTATTGATAGACGTTTTTCGATACCCTTTCAACACGCAACGCACGCACAAATAAAAACCCGCGCCGGTCAAATGACCGGCGCGGGTTGCGTCCGGGGGAGGACAGACGCGCGCTACCCCACTCCCAACTTGCGCGCCGCGATAGTCGCGTTCGATTTGTCAATCCGATGCGCCAACGATTTCAGCCCGCCGTACTGCGCGCCGCCAACGAGCGACACCACCACGCCAAGCAAAACAAACGCCGCGTCAATCAACTTGAGCGCCATGAACGAATCGGGGATAAACGCCGCCAACGCCGTCACGCCCGCCACCAGCATCGCGCCGACGACTGCCTGGACGATGCGCTTGACATCATCCGCCAGCGGAATAAATCCCAGCCCATAGGCAACCAGACCCGCAATGCCGGTTGCCGCGAGCCACGCAATTGCCTGCGCGACGGTCAAATTGAGAACGTCCGAAATAGCCATGTTGACCCTCCTGTGGTCAAAATATTTTCGCGCACCCAGTTGTGCGCGTCAGCAATGTAGCAACCATTTGCGAATCTTTGCGCGCGCCATATCTGTAACCGCGTGCGCGACGCCGTAGACGACCGACGGGACCGCGCACAGCACCCACACAACCTCTTTGATTTTGTCCCTCATTCAAATCTCCATTTGCATTTGCGCCTGCGCCGCCTCGATGCGCCGTTGTGCGATGGCGAGATAGTCCGCTTCACGTTCAATCAAAATTGCATTGCGTCCGAGTTGAAACGCCGCAAGCCCTGTGTTACCCGTACCCGCAAAACAATCCAACACCGTCGCGCCCTCGCGTGTAGATGTGCGGATTATATGCTGTAGAAGTTTTTGCGGTTTCTCGCACGGATGCTTGCCAGGATAATGCGCGACGGTTTCAAACGTCCACACGTCCGTATACGGAACGTCCTTTGTCACGGCGAACGGTCGCCGCAAGTCCTCATAGTCCCGCCGCAAGTCCTCATAGTCCCGCCGCAAGTACTCGCCGCCGTGATTGTGCGTGTGTGCGTATTCGCGGAGTTTCAAGTAATGCTCTTTGGTTGGTAGACACCACTGGGAAACACTGAAAAAATGCCTACCCGCCATTGACGCTGTTCCGCACGCCTCATTTGCTTGCTCGTATTTCAGACCCGCTCTATTCCATTCGTCCGATAGATATTTTCGCAATGGCTCGAAAATGAATCCGCGCAGTTCGTCGCACTTTGCCGCATAGCCCGCTTCGCCCTTGGCGATGTTGTCCGCGCCGTAGTGCTCGCAAAAAATTATTTCTTCATACGGCGAAAGGAATGTTCGCAGTTGTTCTTTGTCAGTTTTGTTATGCCATCCTGCTTCTTTAATCCATCTAATCCGATTCAATACATTAAACCTTGCGCCGAGCATCACTTCAACCCGCGCCGACATTCGCGGCGATGCGAAACAATACAAAGACCCGTTCGGCTTCAAGATGCGTTGCCACTCTGCCGCGACGGTGTCAAGCCAATCGAGAAACTTTTGCGGCGTGCCCCATTGTCTATCCCAGTGCTCCGATTTGACATTGTAGTACGGCGGGTCAGTCACCACCGCGTCAATGGAATTATCGGGCAACGTTCGCATCACATCTAGACAATCGCCCAGTCGCAAGTCAATCATCCCGCCACATCATCAACCACGCGGCAATCTGCACTGTCGCGCCGAGCACGACCATGCAGACTGCTACACCGATGCCACAGAATAGTACGTCACGAATCGTCATCCCATACCTCACACCGTTTCCAGTTTGCCGTTCCTCAAAAATCCATGCCAAAGCGGATTTTTCGGATTGACCAAAATGGACGGGGTTAGGGTCGGCGCTTCGCGGTTGCCGTCCCATTCCCAGTGCGGACGCAATGGGTTCTGCGTGAGTGGTAAAATAACCGTGTGCAAAAATTTTTCATCGCCCCACTGGACGCAGATGTAATTCCCGTCTTCCGTGAAACACCAATCGCCCTTTTGACCATTCTCATCAAAATCATCCAGGTTTTTGCGAAGCATTACAACACCCCATCCCGAATCATTGCGCGCGCACCCACGCGGCGAGCACGCGAATCAATGCCCGTGTCGCGTTCGCCGTTTGCGCGGCGGTAGGCGATGAGATGGCGAGGTAGTTGCCCAGCGTTCGCAAATCGGTTTTGTTTGGCAGAACAATTGCGCCAGGCGCATCGGCAATGGTCTCCAAAATCGCGCGTCGCCGCGCCAATCGTTCAGCCGCGCCTGGGTCTCGTTTGCCGACAGTTTTAATCGCCACTGATCACCCCGCTCTGTTGCACCCAATCGGATGCAACCGTTCCCGCCGGGAATCCCGGCTCGACCGTCAGAACGCAAATCGCTATCTCGTCGAGCGTAGTTGCGCCAGCGGGAATCACGAACGGAAAAACGATAGCGTGCCCAGTGCGCCATCCCGCCGGCACGTCGAAATCCTCTGTGTCATCGAGTAGCCGCGTGCCGCACCACGCATCACAGACGCCGGCAATATCGCCAATCTCAACGATGCACTCGGTTGGGGTGTTGGCGTTTGCGGAAATATCAAACACCGCATCGGTCGCCAGCGTCCACGCATCGCCGTTTGTATATGTGAACGTTCCTGCGCGCACGGTCAACTGCATTGCGGCAGTTTGCTCAACCGTGATGGTTGACGCCAACCTAGTGTCGCCCGCATAAATTTTCCCACGATGCAATGCCGAAATAATCATCTAACTCCCCAGTGCAACCCAACCGAAATTGACCGAGTTTGTGACCGCGCCGGATAGCGCGCGGCACGAAAACCCAGTTGTCGAAATGTTCCGAATCGTCAGAAACGCCAGCGCGTCAACGTTTTCGGTAATCCCACCGGTCAGGACGATGGGCGTCCCAGAAAACGCGACGGCAAACGTCACATTTGCGCTTGCGCTGTACTGGAGCGACGCCGCGCTACTGCCCAAAGTTATCCCAACAGTCGTGTGCTGGACAAATTTGCCGCTGGCTGTCCGATTGCCCAACGGCGCAACGCTCGACGGTAGCCCGTGAATTGCGGTCGTCGCGGACAGATGCCCAGATACCTCGGCGTCCGTGTTTGTCGCATCGCCAACCGCAGATGATCCAGTCCACTTGGTCAGTTTGCCGCTTGTGCCGGAGCCGGTCACGCCTGCCGCGCCAAGACTGATCACAGTCCCATCGGTCGCAAACACCTTGCTGGATGATTGGTCTGCGGAATTTTTCGCCTTGACACCATTGGCGACCTGCAACTGCCCGTTGTCGGCAACAACTAGCGCGTCGTTGCCTGGGATGACGTTCTTTGCCATTACAGCAGCGTCCCGTACAATTCGATTGTCGCCGTGCCCGCCGCCGTTGCGCCGGTCGTGACCGTCCAATTGATCGCAGTCCCGGCAACCGATATTAGGTAAGTCGTGTTGTCGCTCGCTATAATCGTGCGCGAGCCGGTGGTGGTCGTCATCCCGGACAAATCGAACGTTTGGCGAAAATTGGTCACGCTGTATGACGTGCCGCCCGCCAGCGATGCGCTATTCGACCGCACAACGATTTTGTCAATAATCAGTGATTTGCCGGTGGGCACTGTGTAGAGCAGGGTGCTTGCCGCCGTTTTCATATCCACGCCAGATGTCGTGGACAGTTTTACGACTGCATTTTCGGATGCGTTTGCCATTTCACCAATCCTTTATCAGCGGCGTGCCGTCAGAGTGCCACAACGTTTCGCCCTCAAAAGCAAGCATAGCCGCTGTTGGGTCAATTAGGAGTTTGCCATCAATGCCACTTGCCGAAATCGAAACACCGGTTGAGGCGGTTGCGAAATTGCTCGAACGGATCACGGCGTTGGCGTAGTCAATCAAAACGTGATTGGATGTTGGATCACCAACCGCCGCCGCGCTTAATTGCGCGGTTTGCCAACTGGACAACTGCCCCAGGTTGCCGTTCTGATCCACTGGACGCACTGCATAGTAGTAGGACGTTGGTTGCACGCCCGCTTGTCCCAGCATGGAAACGTTGTCGAAATAGCCGAACGTACTTGCAAATTCAGTTGCGCCTGACGTTACCAGCAAAATTGCTTTGAAAAATGACGCGCCTGCCGGCGATGTGATCTGGTAACTAATTTTAGTCCACGTTGCTGGGGTGAAGTCTCCAGATAGACTTGCACTGATTGCCGCCTTGCTAGAGTCATACCATTTAATTGACAGTCGTAATGCGCCGTCCCCAGACGCTCGCTTGGCATACGCGGAAAGCGTGTATGCGCTTGAAGGCGAGCACGAGTACATTTGGCTGAATAGAGACGCCGTTCCGGTTGACAGTCCGCCAATCCCTTCGCCCTTTGCGCTGAATGTTCCGGCGTATTTGTCATCTGCGGATACGACAAAAAGCCGATCAGTCATGTGCCAGTCTACCAGATAGTCTTCCGCCCCATATCCCCACCACCCGCTTTGCCCGCTTTCAAACCCAGGATTAAGTGCAATCAATTCGCCGGTCGCGGCGTTGAATGGAGTAGAAAAACTGTTTTGCGAATATCGTCCAAATAGAGTTGCGCCGATTTCGGTCGGTGTCGAGTTCTGCATTACCTCATACACAACCGCGTTTTGGACAGGCGTCCATTGCGCGAGCAACGTTGTGCCGGTTACGTGTGGCGGCGAAATCCATTCCGGGCGCACCAGTGGCATGATGCCAAGTGGATAGCCAAGCAGACCCTGATTCATGTTTTTACCTACTCCTGGCAGATAGACACAATTTGTGGCAGAACATTGTGCCGATGCCGGCAATATGATCGCCGCGATCAATGCGGTTGTCAGCGCAACCGCTAACAACCATTTTGTTGATGTCAACAAAATGATACTACGCCACATTAGAAATCGCCCGCTATTGCAATCACATTGAACGCCTCGGCGTTATGGGTGCTGGCGCGCAACGAGTAACCGGTCGGAATTGAAAAGTCATAGAAAACCACTTCAGTTTCCCAGGTTGGGGTCGAGGCGGTTGGCGTAATCGCCGTAACCTGGTACTCGCGCCATAGGCGACAATTTGCTCCATCGTGGATGTACAGCCGCACCATCCCCGAAGTCGTCGCGCCTGCCGCCTTGATGTAAATACGGAAAATTCGCGTCCCGTATGCGCCAGCAGTAAGTACTGTTACAATCGCGCCCGTGCCATCAAGGTTGGTGTTGGCTGTAGAAATCTGCGCCATTGCCGATTGTGGCGTCGCCGTAAAAACAGGTTGTGTGTTTGCCATTCGTTACCTCAAAAACAGATACGCCGCAATTTGCGCCCCAACGATACTGGCGTGTTGCGCCGCGTCAATATGGTAGTACTGCGCCGCTTGCCCGCCCTGCAGTCCGCCCAATCCATTATGGTCTAGCGACGGCTGGGCGACAGATGTTTGCGTCAGCGAAATATTCAGCCGCCTCGGTTCTGCCGCCAATCGGCATTTGCCGTTGGTACTGTGGGAGTTCTTAAGTTCCCAAGTCAACTGGTAGGCAATCACAAACTCGGAGATATTGATACCCGTCCACGCAAACGTGCCTGGGTTCTCCGCTTGCGCCAACGCGAGATTTGCAAATTGCGCGCGCCCGTTGACCATAATGTAGCGTGCGTCGCTACTTAGGTTCGTGTAAATCAGATAGGTATTGATGTAATAATTGGGCGTGCCCTCGGTCATCGTGCCGGCATTATCCCAGTTCACGTAGCCGCTGGTCGTGTAATAGTACGGCATTGTTTTGGATTGCCACGCCCACGTTGCCGCCGCCGTGCGGTAGAACAAAACATACGCCGATGAGCCGCTTGGGTCGGACAACGCCGCGAGAACGTGGTTCAAGTCCTCGTCCGAAATGTAGGTTTCGGAAATACCAAACCGATTATCAGCGTCCGCCGGAGACGATGGCGCGACCGCGTAGCCGCTGGGGATACCACCGCCCACGTATTTTGTTCCTTCAGTCACGTGCTCGTAATAGTGCATCCGCCGGTCAATCAGGCATGTGTGCCGCTCATCCATCAGCCAATATTTGGGCGTCAGCGAATTATTCCAGGAAATCATCGCAACCGGCACTTTGGTATCCAGCAACGTCCACGCGCTTGTGCTTACCGTCAGCGTCCCGTCGGTCGCGTCAATGTAAACGAAATACGCGCCGGCGGTTGCTGGGGGCGAACCGGAAAGCGTTACGGTTTTGTTGCCAGTGATATGGTAGCGCACACCGGCACGGTAGTAATCCCAACCCGTGCCAGCATCGGTCAAGGTAAATGTGTTTGTGCCGTCGAAGCCAATTGACGTTTGCGCGTTGTCAACAAACCCATATCGCGCCACGTCCACCGCGAGTTGCAACTGCCCCGAACCGTCAACGTTGTTGTGCGTATGCGCTTTGGTGTGGTGGTCGTCAGCGCCGATACTCGACAGGTCGCCGTGCGCTGGGACCGCCGGTGTCCCGTGCGTGTGGTCGCCGCGCGAATAATCCGTTGCCTCACCAGCATCGGACTCCTGACCATACGCGGTTTCGGTCTCGACCGTATCTGATGGTGTTCCGCCGCCGCTCCCGCCGACCTGTTCCCACGCAACCGGATCATCGTCCGTCAATCGCCAGTACGACCCAGTGTCGCTCTGATAGGCAACGCGCCCAACGTCGCCCGTCACAAAACCGGTTGCCGCCGCCCGCGCGGTCGCATCGGCATAGACCCAGGACTCTAGCCGATGATTCGCAGTTTGTTGCGCGTGCACGTGCGCGCCGCTCGGCGTGCGCGCGTCCGCAATATTCCGCTCGATGATTTCGGTCTGCCCCGTTTGTAGGAGTACGCAGCAAACCGGGAATGAGTTCGTAACCAATGCCGGGCGCGTCGGCAACGCCGTCAGCGATGTGATTTCATCGCCGGTGGCAATTTGCAAATCGCCGTTCGCGTCCAGATAGATCAGATCGAACCGGCGTTGGTTCGCCGCGGTCGGCGGTGCGAACGTCGGAGAGTTTCCGCCGCTCCATTCCACACGCACGCCGTTAATGATGGCGTCGCCCGGCTCGACGTACACAGTCAGATCGGGCGCGCTTTGGGCGCGGGCGCGCAACGGGGCAATCATGCGCGGATACACATCGAGCGGATCAATGCCGCCCAGCCCATAGTCGCTCCGTAAATGCTGGGTGGCGTGCGTGCCCACCGTGCCCGCATACGGATTTTCCGCGTACACGATTGACGCTGCAATTCCCAGCACTTGGTAAAACGAAGCTGCTTTGCGTTTGACCAACTCAACGTCAACCGTCACTCCCGATTGTTTCGGGAATGAGACAACGGCAAGCGCGGCGACCACCTGATTGGCGTCGCCATGCAAACGCACCCAGACCCAGCCAGCCCGGTTTGCAATCTCAACCGTGCCGCTGTTGTTTCCCAGTGTTGCCGTGATGATATTGCGCGCATTGCGCTGAGTGTAGCGGGTGACCGCCTGAAGCGCATCGATCTGACTGCGATTGATCGTCATTTTGCCCTACGCATAAATCGGCAGGATGCCCGCAACCCACGCCGAGCCGGGGATGCCGTTGGTTGTGGAGTCGGTAATATCCGCACCGGCTTTCGCCTCCCAGGTGATCCCGCCGTCCTCGCTAACCTGAACTTTGTCAATATTGGTGCCGCCCCGCCCGAGCCCGTACATCTTATTCCCAGCATCGCCCAGAGTGAGGATGCCCAACTCTGCCCAATTGCCACCGCTACCCCAGGGCACGCCGCTCGTCGGATACTCGGTCCACATCGCGCCGCCGTTTGTCGTCATCCAAACATTATGCGAGTATCCAACCGCGCGAATGGTTTGCGCGCGCGGTAACACGCTTGGATCGTACAGCGGCATGATTTGATAGCCGCTGGCGGATTGTCCCTGATTGCTCAAATCCGAAACCGCCGCGGCAATCGGCGTCCAGGTAACGCCAAGGTTGTCGCTCCGCTTGATACCCGATGCGGAGTAGCAGTACAGGACATCTTGGCTGGCGTCCAGTTGGAGAATGCACGTCCCGCTATTCGCGGTTGCGAATGTCGTGCGCTCGGTCCACGTCGCGCCGCGATTGGTACTGACCCACAGTTTGTTTGTGCCACCGCCGCCGGAAAACGAGAACAGGTAAACCACATTTCCGGTTGCGTAACTGGACGCGCCGCGAAACAACCCATGCGCGAACCCGCCAACGCGCCCGTTGTAATTACTGCCTATTGGCGTGGCGCTATGTTTTGCCCAAGTTGCGCCGTAGTCGGTCGAGTACGCAAAATAGAATGTCTGCCCGCCGCCGGCAACCCAATGGTTCAAAACCGCCGCGAGGTAGCCCGGCGTGCTAACATCGGTGCAAATGGCTTCGATGCGCGCATCGCCACTCGCGCTCAATCCCAGCAAGGTGATCAGGTCGGCGCAATCGCAAATCTTTGTCCAACTGCCACCGCTTTGTCGGCGATAGATTCGGTTGTAACGCTCTGGGCTATAGGCATAATGTTCCGATGTGACAACGTACTGATTGTCGCTCGGCGCGTATGGATCGGCAGTCATCAGCGCAATCACATTGGTTGGCAAACCGGTTTCGACGCGCGTCCAGGTTGGCATCGCGCCGCCAACCCCGGTAAAATTCGCCGTGTAAAATAAACCGCGATCCGTCGCCACGTAAACGTGGCTGCGAAATAGTCCAGTTTCATCGCCGCCCGGATACTCAGTAATTGGCGGCTCAAATGGCGTGATCGGATCAATCGGCGGTGGATTGTAAATCGGGTCAGCGGGCGGCTCAACCGGATAATCGCCCGTGATGCCGGTTGAGCCAAACGAATCCTTCTCAACCGTTGTTTGCACGAGCAAAATCCCAGGTTTGTAATCGTAGGCGACACGCTTGACCCAGCACCGTTGGTTTGTCCATGCGATACCGCGTTTGTTTTGCGCCGCGAGCACGTTCACCGCAATCGGTTCGGCGGGGTACACATCGAGCGCGCGGTAATTGCCGCGCCAACTAATCACCACATCCGCAAACGCATTGTTGCGGTACCCCTCAAATAGTCCGGCGATTTCATTCGCCTCGGACTGATCGGTTACGCGCACGCCGTCTATTTTCTCACTGCGCCCGCCCACCCAGGGCACGCCCGGCGCGAGCGCAAACACCGGGTCGGCGTCTGCGTTTTCGCCGGCGAAATCAATCTGGCTGATCTGCTGCTCCTGCCCCTCGTCGCCGAAATCCACCTCATCGCGTAAATCGGAGCTCGTCGTCTGAATGGTGTACGTGCTCGCCCGCTCATCGAGCGGGAGCAGTTGCGGATTGGCTTCGAGATAGAGCGCGCCGCGCGCGCTACAACCCATGCGCCCGCGCACGGCGGCTATAACGTTCCGCAATTGCTCGGCAATAGACGCATCCTGCAAATCCAAATATTCGGTCGTGTAGGTCGGCAAATTCAAATAGCAGTCGGTAATCTGGGAAATGGTAGAGTGGCGCGTTAAAACGTGATGGGCAAATAAATTGTAGGTCAACCCAGCCAACTGGTGCCAACCCGTGGGCGCATCCGCCGTTTCCAGCCCGCCGGCGAGACCCCACATATTGTCCATTGCGCCGGACACCGATTCGATTTCAAATTCAACTGACGATTTTGCCCAGTCGAATTTCGTGGTGCCGCGGCGAATGTAACCAACCATGACGATATTCTCGCGGTGCACATCGTTGGAATTGCCGATTGAAATTTTCTCCGCGCCAAACCAGTCCTCGGCAAAAAGGACGCACAGGGCGCGCGCCGGGAACGCGCTGGCACCCGCATCGGTTTTGACGTTGAGCGTTGCCCGATAGGAATTGTCATTGCCCTCGATGCCGCCGACTTCAAGCGCAGTGTACACATTCGCCGCATCACGCGCGCGCACAAACACCACAAAATACCGCGTGTGCGTTTTGCCGTTTGAGTCGGTTGCGGTGTAGGAGCAGTAATAATCGCCCGCCGTGTTCCAGGTGACCACGTTCGGCGATCCGCTCGTGCCCGCCGTTGTGGTGGAACCGGTCACAACGGTGCCGCCGCGCCACGTCCAGAGATGCGATGAAATGCTCGCGCCGTTGGCGATTGCCGTTGACCGCTGATAAAAATTCACAGTCGCCAGCCCCGTCACCGAATCGAGGTAGGCAACGGCGTGCGTCCCGCATCGCGCGAGCGGAATGTACTGCGTGTTGTAATTCGAGCCGTATGCCTCGTTGCCGTCCTCGCTCACCACATCATTGTCGTCAATCGCCACGTGGATCGATTGCGGCGCGATTTCCTCTTTGACGGTGATGTAGGTGTTGTCCGCGAGCACAGTATTATGCGCGGAAACGTTGAGCGTGGGCGCACTGTAGGAGATGAACCGCGCCTCACCCAAGTCGCGCGCCCCAGCGGTCGAGCCGAAGAGCGCCTTGAAATGTTTGCCAGGCGTGCGCGTGTTGACGACGCCATCCACCGCAATGGCGCGCGCGCCGGTGGTTTGCGTGCCGTTCACCTGCGCCGACCAAATGGTTGCGGGCGCGTAGACGACGAGACCCAGTTTCGTCGCGTGGATCGTCGTGCGTAAACGCGTGAGGTTGTCCGCGGAAATGGCAGACATCAGGACTGCAACTCCATCATCGTGAACTCAATCGTGACGCCGCTGTAACGTTTGCCGGGCACGGTCTCACCACGCGGGCGCGCCATCCGCGCCTTGTACGTGGCAAACGTGTACGCGTCACTGGCGTAGACGTTTGTGCGTGTCTGGATGTAGACAATGCCCGCGTTAGTCGTGAAATAATCGGTCAACGCATCAAAGCCCGCGGCATCCATCTCGCTCCAGTTCCACGTGCATCGCGGCAAGCCCGCCTCGATGGGCGCGCCGTTCAGGTCTGTCCCCACCACCTCGGCATATTCGACGAACTGGGACGGGTGTGGGTCTGCGCCGTCGCTGGTCAGTCCCGTCACCGGGAATAATGTGGCGACTGACGCGCCGATGTAGTAATTGCCCATTTGTTCTATTCCATCGTTTTACAAATTGCGCTATAATAGTTCAAACATTTGTGGAGGATGCGATGAAATGCCCGCATTGCCAAGTCGAATTATCCGAGCGCGCGCGTTTCTGTAATATGTGTGGCAAACCCGTGCCCGCACCAGCGACCGCACGCGAGCCGAGCGCAAACAAAGCTGGTTACATTTTCATTCTGCTTGTCTTTGTCGCCATCGCCGCTGTTTTTGGTTCTGCTTTTTTGGTAGTTCGCAATCCACTCGATCAGCCAATCAGTTATCTTGCGGTTAGACAAAACGTCGGATTGACAAAGACGATCTGTGGTAAGGTGATCGAGCAAGACGGCAACAAGTTATATCTTGGCGCAAGTATTCTCGACCGCGAAAACGCATTCCTACTCGCGCTAGAAGGACACGCCGTTGTCGTCAAGCCAGTGGCGCAGGATTATTTGTTCAAAGACATTTGCGTTTCCGGTCTGATTGAATTTTCCGGCTTGGAGTATAGAATCACACCATCTAACCGCTGGTCAATTAGTCGGCAGTGATCTTGGACCGCATGGTCTAACCTCTGTACCCACCCATAAATTCCGAAAACGCGCGGAAGGCGTGCTCGTCCATCATCTGCTCCAGCCGCCGCAAATCCGCTTGGCTCAACCCCGCCGCGCCACCCGCGAACCGGTAATTGTTCGAAGGACTGTACGCGTACAGCAATTGTTGGCTCGGCGCGGCTTGTTGCGCCAATGCACCCAGGTTTGTTTGCATCGAGCGCACAACCGACTGCAAACCTTGCTCAAAGCCGACCTGGACGCCTTGCGCCATCGGCGCGCCGATTTGCTTTGCCATCACTTTGGACGGCGAGGCGACGCCCAGCACGCGTTTCGCATCGCGCACAATCGAGAGCGTGGCGTTCGTGACCGAATCGCGCGTCGTCTTGAGTTGCGCCAAAAAGCCGGCGTCAATCCCAGCCGCCAATAGCGAGCCGATGGTCGTGCCCTGCGCGTATGTCAGCATCCCCAATTTGGACAGCTCGGCAAGCGTAATCTGGGTCTGTTGCGCCATTGCCCTGCGCTGAGCATCCACCTGTTTCTGCGCCGCGATTTCTGCCGCGCGAATCTGCTCAGCCGCGGCGCGCCGCGCCTGCGCGATCTGCTCATCTGCCGCGCGCCGCGCTTCTTGCTTCCGGTACTCCATTTCGACTTGCGCTAACCGACGTTGCTCCGCAAGCGCCGCCAGTCGCTCCTGGCGTTGCTCCGCGATTTCTGCCAATCGCTCGCGCTTGCGTTCCTCAATCTCCGCCTTGCGCTCCGCCGCTTGCGCGACGATTTCCGCACGGCGTTCTGCCGCTTGCGCGACAATTTCCTTTTTCTGATCGGCGGCATCGCGGCGCGCCTCGCGGCGTTCGCGCGCCGAGCGCGCCGTGCGGTACGCTTTGCGAAGATTGTCGTCAACCTTGGAAAGCGATTTCGCCTCATCCTGGCTGACCTTGTTCAACGACTTGGTTGCGTCGCGGTCTATCGCCGCGATTTGTTTCGCCGTGTCGCGCTCGAGCGCGACCGTTGCCTTTGCCGCTTCCGCATTGATCTGCTGTTCCTCGCGCGCGAACGCCGCCACCTGTTTGAGCCAGTCGCGTTGCAAACTCGCCAGCGTGTTGCCTAATTCGCGCTGTGCGTCTTGGATGCGCGTGCCCGCGTCACGATTGATCTCGATGCGGCGGTCGCCTAAATCCGTTTCGATTTCGCTGATGCGTTCCTGGCTCGCGCGAAACGATTTTTCATAGTCGCCCAGCAACGATTCGGCTTGTCGCTGATTTTCCCACTGCGCGTTGAGAAACGCTTGGGATTGTTTGGTCTGGCGGCCGTAAACGTTCGCGGCGGACGCGGTTCGGGATGTGCGCTCGACTGCCTCGGCGGTGGCTTGACTCCACCGCTCTACGCTCGCCGTGAGGTCTTCGATATTCTGTTTCAAATCCCGCACGAAACGCGCCTGGGTTTCGTACTGACCGGCAAACTCGGGATCACTCGCGGCGAGTTTTTGCAATTCAAGCAGCCGCTCTTCCGCGATCGTGAGTTCATCTAGCTTGATCCGCAGTTTCTGCTGCTCATTCACAATGGTTTCGGTTGCTGCGCCGCCGCCGGAAGTTTGTTGAATGTACCGGCGCAAGGCGTCCGAATTGACGCCCATATCCTTCGCCAACGCATCCAAACCCTTCAGTTCTGTCAGCGCCCTGATTTCATTCCGCATCTGCTCGAAGGGCGCTTTGATCTTGTCGAGTTCTTCCTTGGTCTTGCGCGCCGAGTCTTGCCATTGTTGGAACACGAACCCAACCGTTGCCCCAATCGCAACGACGGCTAACAGCGTCGGATTCAGCGCAGTGAACGCGCCCGCCAAATCTCCAATCGCATCGGCGGCGACTGCCGCGCTCGTCACAGTTTGCGTCAATGCCGCGTTCGCGCCGGCAAGTTGCGCCACGTCGCCGATGGAGCGAATCCC
>CAIKBD010000303.1 GCA_903825565.1 uncultured Anaerolineales bacterium
GATGCGCGGGCGATGTCTGCCGTGATCACAGCATAACCATCCATCGCCGAGTTCGCGAACGGCGGCACGTTCGCCGGTGAAACTGCGTCTTGCGCAAACACGCGATCCAACGCAGCGAGCAAATCCACTTGCTCCGCTTCGAGCGGCTGGAAATGTTGGATGATGTACGTAAAAGCTTCTTCAACCGAAATCATGTTCTGCTCCCTAGATCGGACAAGCCGAAAATAAAAAGTTGCGGGACAAATTTATAAATTTGGTAATTGCTCAGTCCGTCATTTCGAGGCGCGGTTTTTGCGCCGAGAAATCTCGTACGGCATGGTATGGAGATTTCTCGCTACGCTCGAAATGACAGCAGGGCTGAGTAGTTACTAAATTTGTCCCACGGTGCTTAACTCGGAATGCGCTCGATGCCGTGATACACATGCATTTGCCCGGCGTGCAAATACCCGATGAGCGTAATGTTCCACGCGCGCGCCAGTTCGAGCGCCAAGAGCGTGGGTGAGGTGCGCGAGGCGACAATCGGCACGCGCATCTTTGCCGCTTTGGTGATCATCTCCGATGAAATGCGCCCCGTCGAAAGTAAAATCTGATCGCGGGGATCGATCCCGCGCAGCAAACACTCGCCGCGCAACTTGTCGAGCGTGTTGTGCCGCCCCACGTCTTCGGCGAGCGCGAGCAGGCGCGCCTCGTCGCCGAGCGCGGAGGTGTGCACGCCGCGACATTCGCGGTAGAGCGTCGCGCGCGTATTCAACTCGCGCATCAGCGCGAACAACTGCGCCGCGTGCACCGTTCGCGTCGAATCGAGCGGCGTTTGCGCGTGCGCCAAATCGTCGAACGTGACGCCGCCGCCGCACCCGCTCGTGATGATGCGATGCGCCGGCGGGCGAAAATCGGCGCGCGTGAGCCGCACCTGGATCGTGCCGACGCCGGCTTCGCAAACGGGCAGCGTGCGCGTTTCGTCCACGCCGAGCGCGGGGATGAACCAGTACGCACGATCCGTCGCGAGGTTCACGCGCAACGACGCGATCTCGTCCAAACGCGCGATAAAATTTTCCGATGCAAGAAAACCTATTGCCAGGTGATGCAAGTTGCGCGCCGTCGCCATCAACGTCACGAGTTCGATGTCGTTGACGAACAAGGTCCAGCGGCTCTCGCCGATCATTACGCCTTGGACGCGTTCGCGGCTGGTTTCGCTAATTCGGTGAAAAGTGATCGGAGCTTTTTCTTCAAACATCATTCACGGTTTGGCTGCGGCAAGCGTCGCCGCGCGTTGAAAATCGTCGGGTGTGTTGGCATTGAAAAACGAAAGGTGTTGAGGATCGAAGCGATCCACTTCGGCGGGTTCGACGATGCGCACGCGCACCGTTTCGAAAAAACTAATGATCCGCAAATCGTCGGCGCGCAACTGTGCGTGCATCGGCGCGAGACACGCTTTGGCGTAGATGGCGTGCAGGGGATGCAAGTCGCTGGCGCGCGCTAGAATTTTGCCCGCGCGCCGCATCTTTTTGCCCTCGTGCGCCGGGTTGCTCGACGGATCAATTGCGTGCGGCACGACGATATCCGCTTGCGGCGCGAGCGCAATCAAGTAGCGCAACAAGTCCACGTTGAGAAACGGCATGTCGCACGCGACGACCAGCGCGTGTTCGGTCGGGACGGCTTGCAAGCCGGAAAAAATTCCGCCGAGCGATCCCTTGCCTGGGTACAGATCGCCGACGATGGGCAAACCGAATGGCGCGTATGCGGCGGCGTCGTTTGCGACGAGCAACACCGGCGCGCACACGGCTTGCATCCGTGCGATCACGCGCGCGATCAGCGGCGTTCCGCCGAAATCGAGGAACGCCTTGTCTTTGCCCATCCGGCGGCTTTTGCCGCCGGCAAGAATGATGCCGCTGACTTGCGGCGGAGTGACGCGTTCCATCAATTCAACGAAAAGGTTCCCTGATCTCGAATGGTGTCGCTGGGTGTTGTCAGCAAGCGCAACAGTTCCATCTCGCGTTCCAGGATCGGCAACTCGCGGCGCAAGCGCGCGGCGGTCGTCGGAATTTGCAATAGGGTTTGCTTGTCGCGGTTGCTAATTGGCAAAACGGACGCGATCAAGTATGACAACGCGGTTGGGTCGGTTGGCAGATTCAGATCGGGTGATGCGGTCTCGGCGTCGGACGTGCTGAGGGCGTGCGCCACGCGCAAAAAGCGTTCGAACAATTGCAACGCGTAGGTTTGCGCGACGGCGACGGTGGCGGGTTCCACGATGTCGTCCGGGAGCAACTCGATCTGCCCGGTCAAGTACGCGCGCGCCGTCGAGTGCGCGCGCAGTTTAAAGCGCGTCACTCCCTTGACGACGATGTTCAGCCGGTCATCCGCCAAGCGCGTGACATCAATGATGTGCGCGATGGTGCCGACCGTGTGCGGGATCGCCAATCCACCGACCTCGCTACCTTCTTTGATCAGCGCGATGCCGAACGCCAAATTTTCCTTGAGACAGCGCTCGATCATTTCGCGGTAGCGCGGTTCAAAGATGTGCAACGGCAAATGTGCTTGCGGAAACAAGACCGTGTTGAGCGGAAACAGCGGCAAATCGTTTTCGGGAATATCCATAGACAGTCAAAAAAAATGGGAACGCCGGACGCGTCCCCATTATTTTAACGAATGTGTGCGATTCGTCAAATTACTTTTTGTGCGAGTCCAAATAGGTTACGGCGTCGCCAACGCTGGTAATTTTTTGCGCTTCGTCGTCCGAAATTTCGCCGCCGAATTTTTCTTCAAATTCCATAATCAGCTCGACGAGATCGAGCGAATCCGCTTCCAAGTCTTCGCGGAATTTGGCTTCCATCGTAACTTTGCTGGCGTCTACGCCGAGCTTGTCAATGATGATTGCCTTGACCTGTTCAAAAGTGTCGCTTGCCATTGGGCTCCTCCCGGTTGGAAATATTTGAATCACAGACGCATTGAGACCGTCAACTGCGCCAAGTATATCTAGAATCGCCTTGTGCGTCAACCCCTCACTTGTGTTATAATCGGTCTGCGTTCGTACACTAGAACACCGGCGCGCGCGAAGAGTTGCGCGCCCGCAGAGGAGCCGATGCCCGACGAGACCACGCACGAAAACCGCAAACTCGAACACCTCCGCATTAACCTGAAAGAGAATGTCCAGTTTCGCCAAACGACCAACGGTTTTGACCGCTATCGGTTTACGCACCAAGCCCTGCCCGAAATCAACTTGGCGAACGTTTCGCTCGCCGCGCAATTTTTCGGCAAAGATTTGCGCGCGCCGATCCTGATCTCGTCTATGACCGGCGGCGCGCATGAAGCCGAGCGGATCAACCTGAACTTGGCGACGGCGGCGCAAGCGACCGGCATCGCGCTGGGGTTGGGTTCGCAACGCGCCGCGCTGGAAGACAGTGCGCTCGCCTACACGTACCAGGTGCGCCGCGTTGCGCCGGACATTTTGCTGTTCGCCAACCTCGGCGCGATCCAACTCAACGACACGTACACGCTCGACGAATGTCGCCGCGCCGTCGAAATGATTCGCGCCGATGCGCTGATCCTCCACCTCAACGCGATCCAGGAAGCCGTGCAAGCCGGCGGCAACACCAACTGGCGCGGATTGCTGACCCAGATCGAGCAAGTGTGCCGCGCGCTCGCCGTGCCGGTGATCGCCAAAGAGGTGGGCTTTGGCATTTCGGAAGATGCGGCGCGCCAACTTGCCAACGCGGGCGTCGCGGCAATTGACGTGGCAGGCGCGGGCGGCACCTCGTGGACGGCCGTCGAAGCGTACCGCGCGCCCTCGTCGTTTTTGCGCGAACTGGCGGAAGCGTTCTGGGAGTGGGGCATTCCCACCGCCGAAAGTTTGGTGCGCGCGCGGCGCGGTGCGCCGCAGTTGCCGGTGATTGCAAGCGGCGGCATTCGCGACGGTGTGGACGCGGCAAAGAGCATCGCACTCGGGGCGCACTTGGTCGGCTATGCGTCGCCGATGTTGCGGTTGGCGGATCGTGGCATCGAGGATACGATTGCCGGGATCAAGATGATCGAAGAGCAACTGCGCGTCGCCATGTTCGGCATCGGCGCGGAAAATTTGGATGCGTTGCGAAACACGCCGCATTTGGAAAAAGTCTAAGCCGGCGCGCCATTTGCCCACTCACAGGAAATCCGATGGACGAATATCTCACCGCTCTTGAAAATGAATTGCGCGCGCTCGTCACTTCGCCCAAGCCCGCCTTTGCCGCGTACTATGGTATGTTCAAATATCACCTGGGTTGGACGGACGCACATTTCATGCCGATCAAAAACGACGCGGGCAAACGCTTGCGCCCGCTCTTGTGCTTGCTCAGTTGCGAGGCGTTGTGCGGCGAATGGCGACGCGCGCTCACTGTCGCCGCCGCAATTGAACTCGCGCACAATTTTTCGCTGATTCACGACGACATCGAAGATGATAGCGATGAGCGGCGCGGGCGCCCCGCCGTGTGGAAGGTGTGGGGTCTCGCGCAAGGGCTCAACGCCGGCGATGGCATGTTCGTGCTGGCGCGGCTCGCGCTAGATCGGTTGTGCGAAGCCGGCTTGAACAACAAGCAGTGCGCCGCGATCAGCGCCGTGTTCGACGAAGCGACGCTCGCGCTCTGTCACGGGCAATTCCTCGACCTGGGATTTGAAGCGCGGCTCGATGTGACGACGGACGAATATCTGCAAATGATTCACGGCAAAACCGCCGCGCTCATTTCCGCCGCGACACGCATCGGCGCGTTGCTGGCGACGGACGATCCGCGATTGATTGACGCGTTCACGCGGTTCGGCGAAAACGTGGGGCTGGCGTTTCAAATGGTGGACGATATTCTCGGTATTTGGGGCGATCCGGCGATCACGGGCAAGTCTGCCGCGACGGATATTTTGGCGAAGAAGAAGGCGTTGCCGGCGATCATCGGCTTGAACGATCCGCACGCCGGCGCGACGTTGCGCGAAATTTATCGCCAACCGGAATTATCGCCGGCGGATGTGGCGCGTGTGTTGGAAATTCTCGAAGCGGTGGGCGCGCGCGAACAGACCCAGCAACGCGCAGATGAATTTCGCGCCGCCGCACTGTCCGCGCTGTCCGCCGCTGGCATTCAGAACCGCGCGATGGATCATCTGCGCGAAATCGCCGAAGCAATGACGCGGCGGAGCAAGTGAGCGGTGGGGCAGTGAACAGTGGGACAGTGGAACAGTGAACAGTAAAATGGTGATGCAAAAGGGAGAGACGATGAAGGTGGAACAACTCGGCGCGTATGCGCCTGCACCCAGGTACGCGGGCAGGGTCAATACCTCATGCTACGTGCCGATGCGCGACGGCGTGCCGCTCGCGGTGGATGTGCTACTGCCGAAAAATTTGCCGGCGGGCGAAAAAATTCCGGCGATCTTGATCTATACGCGTTACTGGCGTTTGATGGAATTGCGCGCGCCGTTCAAATGGTTTTTGCAACCGGAGCAAATGTCGTCGCGGCTCGCCAAACTCGTGCCGTACTTTACCAGCCACGGCTACGCCATCGTCCTCGCAGATGTGCGCGGCACGGGTGCATCGTTCGGTGTGTGGCAACATCCCTGGACGGACGAATCGGTGGAGGATGCGCGCACGGTGATTGATTGGATCGTCGCGCAACCCTGGTCGAACGGCAACGTCGGCGGTACCGGCGTTTCGTATGTCGGTACGACGACGGAGTTGCTCGGCGCGCTCAACCACCCGGCGGTCAAGGCGCTTTTGCCGATGTTCAATCATCCCGACGCGTACATTGACGTGGCGTTTCCCGGCGGCGTGTTCAATCAACGCTTTATCCGCGATTGGAGCGATCTCGACTGGGTGCTCGATCAAAATCGGTTACCCGCCGCGTTGGGCGCGTTCGCCGGCATTCTGGTCAAGGGCGTCAAGCCGGTCGCCGGCGCGGAAAACGAACTAGCGCGCGCTGTTCAACAACACGAAGCGAACGGCAAAGTGTTTGATCTCGCCCAGCAAGTAACCTTCCGCGACGACCGCGACAATTCGCAACACATGGCAATCGAAGATATGACGGTGCATCGCTACCGCGCCCAGATCGAAAAATCCGGCGCGGCGGTGATGGGCTGGGGCAGTTGGCTAGACGCCGGCACGTCCGATGCGATCCTGCGCCGGTTTGCAACCTATCCGAATGCGACGCGCGCGTTTATCGGCGCGTGGGAGCATGGCGGGCTGTTCAACGCGAGTCCGTACCGCGCGGCGAACGGCGAGGCGAATCCGCCGATTGCGATCCAGTTGCGCGAGATGCACAAATTTTTCGACGCGTACTTGAAGGGCGTAGACACCGGCGCGCAAACGGAAAAGCGGTTGTTCTATTTCACGTTGGGCGCGGAGCAATGGCAATCCACAACGACCTGGCCCCCCGCCGGCGTCGCGCCGCAGCGCTGGTACTTGCACGCCGAGCACGCGCTTGCGCCGGACGTGCCAACCCAGGATGAGGGCGCGGATCAGTTCGCCGTAGATTTTGCGGCGAGCACGGGAGATTTGAATCGGTGGTGGGAAATCGGCGGCATCGTTCGCAAGCCGGTCACGTACACGAATCGCGCGCAAGCGGCACACCACTTGCTGACGTACACCAGCGCGCCGCTCGCACGCGACACCGAAATCACCGGACATGCGATCGTGAAACTCTACGTCACGTCCACCGAAACGGATGGCGCGTTCATCGTTTACCTTGAGGACGTGGACGCGCAGGGCAATGTGACGTACATCACCGAGGGCGAACTGCGCGCGTTGCATCGGCGCGTGGCGAGCGCCCCCGCGCCGTACCAGACGTTCGTGCCGTACCACACCTTTAAGGCGCAAGACGCGTTGCCGCTCGTCCCCGGCGAAATTGCCGAATTGCATTTCGGATTGTATCCAACTTCGGTTCTGATCCGCGCGGGACATCGCCTGCGCGTCGGCATTGCGGGGCATGACGCGGGCACTTTCCCGCGCATCCCGGCGACCGGCACACCGACGATCACCGTCGCGCGCAATCGCGGTCACGCATCGTGGATCGAGTTGCCGATTCAATCCTAGGTTTCCAATGAGCCGGGCACGCCCGGCTCATTTTCGTACAAGCGGCAAAAAAACTAGTTGCGCGCTAATCGTCGTTGTGCCGACGTACGCGCCGGGCGGGCTGGATGACGTGCGCGCGTTGCCATCGCGGTCGCGCGGAATTGCGTTGCTCAAATTGCCGGTCGGCACAATCGGCGACGCGGGCGCATCGCTCCACGAAAAACCGGGAATTGCAAACGTCGGCGCGCTAAACACGTTGCCGCTCGGCGTCGGACGAAAATTGCCGAATGCTGGGTTGACGAGTTGCGGTTGAAGCGTGTTGATGGCATTCTCCGCGCGCAGTTGCGTTGCATTGCACGTTGCGTTCGAGGGCTGGCATCCTGCACTCGCCTCTTCAACGCCAAGCGGCATCGCGCTTGAACCGTTCCAAATGATATTGCCGCGTATTTGTAGATTCACATCCACGCGTGCGGGATTCGGAATGTTGCGTGTGTGCGCGGGCGGCGTCATCGAACCCGGAATGTAGAAATGCGAGTAGAGCGTTTGCAGAGGCGCGGGATTGTAGAAAATGTTGTTATAGACGAACACGTTGCGGTTCGGAATCCACTCGCCGCCGTTGCCGTACCCTTCGAGCGCGGTGCCCCAACCGCCCGCGTCCAAAAATCCATTGCAAATTGCCACCGCGTTGCCGACGCCGTTCTCGGAAAAATCCACGCACGCGCGCCCGCCGCGCGTCGCGTGAAACAGCGAATAGCCGACGCTCGCATCCGTCGCGACGCGATAGAGCGTGTTGTGCGCGAACAAAATGTTGTAACCGCCTGCCGCGCGCAAACCCAACCCCACAATGTCGTGCAACACATTGTTGACGAACTTGATGTCGTATGCCTCGTAATGCAACCAGGGCGACTCCATTACTTCAAAATTTGAACCTTCGCCGGCGGAAAATCCAAAACGACAATCGGACAATTCGTTGCCTTCGATTTGAAAATATGCCGAGCCGCCTTTCAAGTACATACACCACTCGCCCGAATTGTGAAAGCGACTATTGAGAATGTGTCCGTGGCGCACCGCAAAATAATCGAGCACGGTTTGGTACGTGCCGGACAAGTCGCTGTTTTCGACGTAGAGGTAATCGGATTGATTCGCCTTGAACACTTCTTGAAAATCAGCGGGCGTCAAGCCGGTGATGGTCAGCCCGCGCAATAAAAGATGCGTGCAGTGGTCGCAATGCAACACATTGTTGGCGAACGCGCCCGCCGTGCCGCCGGCTTGCAAAGTTAAATCGTACAGATAAAGATAATCCACATTCCCCAGGTTGAGTCCGCCCTGAATCGTGACTGTGCCCGCGCCGTTCACCGCGCGCACGATGAGCGGATGCGCGTACGTGCCGTGCTTGTCGCCGAACCAGTTGATGCAATCGCCGTAACACGGAATTGTGCCGGGCAAGATGTTGATGCGATACGCGTGCGTCGTCAACGAACCGGGGACGAGATTCCACGCGGACAGCAAGCCACGCACCGCTTGACCGCTCGACAAGCCGGTGTTTGCGTCGTTGCCGTTCACCGGGTCAACCCAGAGTTCGATGACCGGACTGGGAGTGCCGGGGTCGTAATCGCGCGGGGCGCGGGTTTGCGCGTGCGCGGCGATGGGCACGCGCAGAGAGGCCAGACCCAGGATGGTGGACAAGAGAATCGTAAACAGAAACGCACGGAGTAAAAATAATCTTGGCATCGTGAATCCTCCAAACTCTAACTTGGACAAGCCAAAATCAAATTCATTTGGTTGGACGCGGACGAGCGCGGAAAACGCGGATAAAATGTTTTTCTGCGCTCGTCTGTGCTCGTCCGCGTCCCAAAAATTTAGCGTTTCAAAATCAGCGGCAAGTACAGTTTGATGGCATCCGCAAGTGTGCTTCCCCAGAATCCACTCGCGAGCGTGAAATTTCCGCCGCTCGCAATGCCGGCGTCCGGTTGCCCCATCGTGCCGCTCAAGGTGAACGCGCCGCCCGCGCTCGTCATCGCGCCGCCGCCGTCAATCGTGCTCCACGTCAACGTGTACCCGCCGCCGGTTTGCGCCGCAATGGGAAGGTTGCTGGATGCGAGCGCAAGCACGAGCGCGAGCAATCCCAGGACGCTGAAAATAATTTTGCGTTTCATGGTTTAATCACCAACACGTTGAACATTACATTCACCGGCATATCCAACCCATCCTCGCGAAAGATGCACCACCGCACGTCGTTGTACCACAATCCATACGCGGCATTGAGCGGAGCGGTTCCCGAGCCGCCGCCGGGATTAAAGTTGTGCGTGACGAAAAGAATTGCGTTCGGGTTATTGTTCGTGAGCGGATGGTCAATGCACGTCGTACTTGTTGAAATGGTGGCGGGCGTCGCGACGTGAATGAATACCGGCGTCATCGTGCCTTTGCCGGCGGCTTCCACTCTGATTGCGCCGTTAGAAATTAAGAGTGCCGTCCCTTGCGTGCTGGCGTTGATACCACTTCCCATTGCGATAACGCCAGTTCCACTGGGCGATGTACTTAGACCGACTATGCCAGCCGAGGTAGACGACAGACCCCAGACACCAACGCCTTGCGAACTCGTGCCCAGAACACCAATCGGTATGGGATTTGGAAACTCGATGAGTGTGCTGGCATCGCCGCGTAGTCCAACACCACCGGTTGTGTTGGTGCTGTGAACGTGAAAGAGAGGATGCTCAGCGTCTGCACTCGCGGCGCGCACGAGTGTGCCCGGTCGCAAACCGAGCGCATAGGGCGCGGCGGTAATCGGCTGGCGCGGCGAGAGTGTTGTGTACGAACCGCTTCCTGCCGGACAACGCACCTCGATTTGCAACCAGCGCGCATCGCCGATAAATGCGTCCCCGCTAAATTCGTTACTGCCGTTGAGCGTGACGGTGAACAAACCGTTACTCACGTTGACTGATGATACGGTTTGCGTCGCGCCAACTAGCACGCCGCCGCTCAATGCGTCGTACAAATTGAATTGCATATCGCACGCGCCGTTGACGGCGGTGCCACTTTGTTTCAACTGACCTTGATACGTGAATCCCGTGCCGAGCGCGGTCGCGCGTAGTGCGCGCGGCGCAGGACCTTGCGCGGCGACGTAATTCGCGCCAAACAAAATCAATCCCAGGATGACCAAAACAAGCGCAACCAATTTTAATTTCATCGTCTGCTCCTTTTGAAAATTCAAGCCAAGCACTTGCGAATTTGCTCGCCTAACAATTTTGGCGAATGGCTAGAATTGCCGCCTGTGTGCGCGATTCGACATTTAACCGGCGAAACACGGCGGTCAAATGATTCTTGACGGTTTTGGGGCTGATGCCTAGTGCGTATGCAATCGTTTTATTATCCTTGCCTTGCGCGAGATGCTGGAGAATTTCGCGCTGACGCGGACTGAGATGCTCCATCGTTTCCTCCGTTGGTGTGTGACAAATTTGTCCTACGGCACGCACGTCCACTGTCCGCTAAATTTGTATTCCTTGTTGTACTGATACCCGAGCGAATCGCTGATGTTGATGATGGCGACTTCGTTGAATTTTCCCGCGCCGTTCGCTTGCACCGTGATGGACGCGCTGGGCTGGTTGCCGCTGAAAATCGTTTTGGTTTTGGGTCCGATGAACGCGGCGATAAACATTTTTTCGACTTGCCCAGCGGCTTGATGGTTGCCGTTGATTTGAATCTCGATGCGATTCGGGTCATTCACGTCCGGCGTTGTTGCCGCGACGAGTTCGAGGTACTGCCCGGCGCGCGTGCCGACGCATTTCGTCACTGCGAGCGCAACGGTTTTGCCATCCGGCAATTTGAGCGTGAGCGTTGGCGCGGCGATGGTGGGCGCGGGCGCAGGTGTTGCCGACGCAATTGTTGGCGCGACCGGCGCGACGGTTGGTTGCGCGGTCGCCGGCAAAACGCTCGCCACATCGCACGCGAGCAGGACGAACGCGCACACGCACAGCGCAAGCATCGCACGAAAACTTTGAGTGTAAACCATTTTGATTTCCTCCGGTTAGAGCAGATTCCACTTGAATTTATGGTCTGTCATTCTGAGCGAAGCGAAGAATCTCTGCTACGAACGGAGACCCTTCGCTTTGCTCAGGGTGACATTTCCGTAAACGCGACAGGAATTTGCTCTAAATTGTGGGTTTCGATTTTTCGATTAGAAATTCGGCGAGCGATTGCCACGCATTGAAATAGCGCGCCTCACCCGTCGCGACGCATTGCACCTTGCCGCGCCATTCGACGCGCCCCCCGCCCAGGTCTTCGCGCCACACGCGCACGGTGAACAATTCCGCGTGCGGATGAAACCGCGTGATTTGCAAATCGGTCAGTGGGTTGTTTGCGCGTGTCATTGGCAAAAGCATACCACAGCGAGCGTTTCAAAAGCGTTTCGTGAAAAGAAAAAGGCACGGAACAGTGTCCGTGCCCTACGTAGGGAACGCTCGCCGAAGCGTTCTTTATTTTTCCAACGCGTACTCGATGACCTGGGTCAGCGTCATCGCGCGCCCCTCCGCCCACGCGTGTTCAAACGTCGTCGCGTCGAAATCGTCTGTGCCGATGCGTGCGCGCAAACTTGCGACGATGTGCGCGGACTCGATGCGGTCTTCGTCCATCATCGGCGGGCACACGGTGGCGAGCAACTGCGCGACCGCGCCGAGGATGCGCGCCGCGCGTCGCCATTCCTGGGAATCGTTTTGCGTTGCGGCGATGCCGGCGAGTCCGGTCAACGCTTCGGTTGCGGTCAACACAATTCCCAGGTCGCGTTTCAGCGTGAGCCCGTTCGCAAACAATTCGCGCGCGCGCGCCAAATCGTTTTGATGGAACGCGACATAACCCAGGTTTTCAGAGACAACCGCGATGCCGCGTTGGTCGCCCAACTTTTGCCGAATCGCTAGACTCTCTTCATAAAACGCGCGCGCGCCCGCATAATTTTTTTCGCGGCGCGCATCTTCGCCCAGCGAGTTGAGGACGAGCGCAATGCTCCATGCATCGCCCATCGCGCGCCACAACGCCAAACTCTCCGCGCGCCAATCGCGGTCGAACGCATTCAGCACGCGCACATTCGGGTCGCCCAACACAAACAGCGCCAACGCCATTTCGCGCTGGTTGTTCGCTTCGTGGGCAATCATCAACGCGCGTTCGCACAACGCGCCCGCGCGCGCGTAATCGCACAGAAACAGTGCGAGAAAGCCGGCGGCGTTCAATGCCTTGACGCGCGTCTCGACGCACGCGCGATTTTCGGTGAGCGCGAGCAAGCGCGTCAATCGTGTGTGCCCTTCGTGCAAATATCCGCGCGCGCGCCAAAACCACCACAGCGCGCCCGCGAGCCGCAGTCCTTTTTCGGCGCGGTGTTCCGCTTGCTCGCTCCACATCAACGCCGCGCGAAAATTATCGTGCTCTTTTTCCAGCCAATCGAACCACGCGGCTTGATGCGTGCCGCGCAATTCGGGTTCGATGGTTTCCGCGCGTTGCAAATAAAAATCGAGATGCCGGTCGCGCGCATCATCGGCTTGATGCGCTTTGCGCAATTTTTCCTGCGCGTACTGGCGCACAAATTCCAACAACCGAAAACGCACGAGGTCGCCGCGCTCGGTTATCTCGACGAGCGATTTGCTGGCGAGTCCCGCCAAGGCGTCGAGTGCAGGCGCGTCGCAAATTGCCTCGACCGCTTCGAGCGTGAAACTTGCGGTGAACACGGACAAGCGTCGAAAAAGATTTTGCTCGGCAGGCGACAACAGCGCATAACTCCACTCCATCGTCGCGCGCAACGTTTGATGACGCGGCAAGGCGGCGCGATTGTTGGACGCGAGCAAGTTGAAACAATCATCGAGGCGTGCGGCGATTTGCGCGAGCGATAAAATCGGCACACGCGCGGACGCAAGTTCGATGGCGAGCGGAATGCCGTCGAGCCGCTGACAAATTCGCGCGATGATGACTTGGTCGTTTGCGGTCACTGAAAAATTCGGCAGAGCCATCGTCGCGCGTTCGATAAATAATTTTTGCGATTCGGTTTGCGCGAGCGAGGGCACGCCCCAGGTCGTTTCGCCGGCGACGCGTAATGCTTCGCGGCTCGTCGCCAAAATTTTCAGGTCGGGACACTCTGCGAGCAAGTTCGCAAGCAAGCGCGCGACGATGCTGACGAGATGCTCGCAGTTGTCGAACACGAGCAAGCGGCGTTGCGCGCGCAGATGCTCGACGAGCGTCGTTTCGGGTGGACGATTCGCTTGCTCGCTCAAGCCAAGCGCGGATAGCGTCGTGCGCGCGACGAGGGTCGCATCATTCAGCGTGGCGAGATCAACCCAGCACACGCCGTCAGAAAAATAGGGGACGAGGTGACTTGCCGTTTGCAAGGCAAGCCGCGTTTTGCCGCACCCGCCCGAACCGATGAGCGTGACGAGCCGCGCGTGCGCGAGCAATTCCTGGACCTGTGCCATCTCGCGCGTGCGTCCGACAAAACTCGTGAGCAAGGTCGGCAAATTATTTTTGCGCGGCGACGATTCCGCGCGCGATAATTTTTCGAACAACTCACGGGTGAGCGCGCTCGGCGCTTCGCCCAACTCGCGTTGCAACACATTCGCGCACGCATCGTACACGCGGCGCAAACCGATGCGGTCGCCGACACGCGCGTACAGCGTCATCAACTCGCGCCAAATTTCTTCTTGTACCGACTCTTGCTCAAGCAACACTTCGGCGGTGCGAATCGCGGCGCGCACATCGCCCTGGGTTTGTTGGCGCGCCATCAAATTTTCCAGCGCGCGCAAAAATTGTCGGCGCAAGCGTTCGCGCGCTGCGAGCGCCCAATCGTCGTAACTGTCCGGCAAAAAATCGCCGGCGTACAGCGCCACCGCACGTTCGAGTTCGTTCGCTACGAGCGCGCGTTCAAACTCGGTGACATCGCACGTGAAATCGGCGTTGCCACGCCATTGCAAGGTTTGTGGATCGGCGCACACGAGCGCGTCGAATGGCGGCAATGCTTGACGCAAAAGATGGATGAGGTTGCGAAGGTTCGTGCGCGCTTGCTTTTCGGTCGAGTCTGACCACAGGAGGTACGCGAGGCGTTGGCGCGATTGCGGCGCGTCGCGGTGGACAACCAGGTACGCGAGGAGTGCTTGTAGCCGGGGCGTGTTGACGGTCAACACCGGCGTGTTACCGTCGAAGAGTTTGAATGTGCCGAGCAAGTGCAAACGCAGTATCGCCATAGCCCGCTAAAAAACCAATGAGTTGAAATTTGTTGCCCCGGCTCACCACCGTCAATTGATGCGAGCCGGTGTGCGCGCCGAAGCCTGCTCCCCCCGAAAAAAGTGCAACACACTGAGCGCTGATTTAGGCAATCAGCGCCTAAACGCTATACTCCACGCGGGCACAAACTGCGGTTTTGTAACACGCGGATTGTCATGCTGAGCGAAGCGAAGCATCTCTCAATTCGCTAGTTGCGAGACCCTTCGCTACGCTCAGGGTGACAATCCAAAAGCGCAATCTGCGAC
>CAIKBD010000304.1 GCA_903825565.1 uncultured Anaerolineales bacterium
CGATCTGGAAATATTTTGACGAGCGGCGTGATTTGTGGCTCTACGCATCCGCCGCATTGCTCGCGTTGGCGTACACGGCGATGGAGACGACGTTTATCTTCGTCGCGATTTTTGCGATCTTTTTGACGGCGCATTTTACGTACCACTTTTTGCGCCCGCGTGTCCAGTGGCGCGACGGCGTATTGGTGTTGCTGGCGGCGGTCGGCGGCATTGTGTTTTTCGCCGGGTGCGTGGTGTACCTGATCGCCAACTCGCTACTGGGCAAGAAAGCGCCGGCGGAAGCCGAAGCGGTTGAAGATTGGCGCGCGCTGCCCAGTTTCGATCTCTCGATTGTGCTCGGCACGTTCTCGTTGCCGTTGCTCACCCCCGCCTTGTTTTACGTGTTCAACCTCGTGTGGAAGCGCGCGTTCCAAACCGAATTTTTTCCGATTAGTGCGTTCACCGATGTCAACACGATCACCTCGCTCGCGCAGGGCGGGCAACCCGATGTGCTGGTGCGCGCGTTGGGGCTGACTGCCGCGATGATCTTTCTCTCGGCGTTGATCGGCGTGTGGTGGAACTCGCGCGTGTGGACGGTTTCCGCGATCCTGTTCTGGCCCCTGTTCATCGTTTTCTTCACGACGGTGTTTACGAACGGCGGCGGCTTTTTTACCGGTTTGCTTGGCTCGCTCGGTTACTGGCTGTCGCAACAAGAAGTCGCGCGCGGCGGGCAACCGTGGTATTACTATCTGGTCGTGTTGTTGCCGATGTACGAGTTCCTACCGTTCCTCGTCGGCGTCGCCGCGATTTTTTGGTATTGGTGGACGTATCGCCCGGGCCGTTTGTTCAGCATTTTGCTCTGGCTCTTGTGGGTGATCATTTACTACTTGGCGTTGCGCCCCGCGCTCAATACGCTGATGATCGGCTCGGCGTTGCCGCTCGGTATCTTCGACCAATTGAGTCTCGTGTTTGTCGCGGTACTCTTGCCGCTCGTCTTTTTCGCCACGTATGATCCGCATGACGCTACCAGCGCATTCCCAACTTTTCTCTTCACCTGGGTCGTCGGCGTGATGATAATCTTTTCGTGGGCGGGCGAAAAGATGCCCTGGCTCACGATCCATTTTACGATTCCGTTGGCGTTCACCTCGGGCTGGGCAATCGAAAAATTGCTGAACGCCGATTGGCGCGATCTCGTCGCGCGCGGCGCGGTGTGGCTCGCCGTGTTGCTGCCGCTTACGGTCGTGCTGATCGCGATGTTGCTGTTCGGCGCGCCGCCATTCAGAGGCATGGGCATTGAAAACTTGAGCGCGACCGTCGGCTTTTTGGTTTCGCTGGCGATGCTGGTGGTATTTGTCGCGCCGTTGCTGTTTTACCTGGGACGACGGTTTCGGTTGAACGAATTGGCGCGCATTAGCGCGGTCACCGGCCTCCTCGTGCTCGCCGGCTTGACGATTCGCTTTGCGGTGATGGCGGTGTACATCGCGCCGGATGTGGCGAGCGAAACGATGATCTACGCGCAAGGTTCGCACGACAACGTGACGGCGATGCAAGAGATCGAAGACCTGTCACGCCGGCTCTGCTCGCAGACGGTGGCGAACAAAACGCAACTGGTTCCGTGCGACGACGGTCGGATCAAGGTTGCCTACGACGACGACTCGTCGTGGCCCTTTGTGTGGTATCTGCGGAACTATCGCAACGCGCAATATTATGGCGCGACGCCCGGCGCGCCCTTCGACGCGGTGGTGGTGATCGCCGGTCCAAAAAACGACGAAGCGATCAAGCCGTTCCTGGGTAGCAAGTACTTGAAGCGGCAATACAAATTGATCTGGTGGCCCCTGGAGGGCTATAAAGATTTGTCGCTCGAACGCGCGTGGACGATCCTGACCGACGCGCAACTGCGCGGCGATTTGTTCAACGCGTGGTTTCATCATCGCTACAAGGAGAGCGCGAGTCAGTGGCCCTACGTCCATAATTTTTCGTTTTACGTGCGCAAGGATGTCGCGGCGTTGCTGTGGAATTATGGCGGCGAGATGCCGGTGCAGTCGCAGGTCGAGGATGAGTACGACAAGAAATTCGTGCGGCTCACGGCGACGCGCGTGATCGGAACGCAGGGCAAAGGCAACGCGCAGTTTGAATTTCCGCGCAACCTGGCGTTTGATGCGGCGGGCAATTTGTACGTCGCGGACTCGGACAATCATCGCATCCAAAAATTTTCGGCGAACGGCGAGTTTGCGCTGGCGTGGGGCGGCAAGAGCACGGACGGTTTGGCGGCGACGCCCGGCACGTTCAACCAACCCTGGGGAATCGCGGCGGACAAAGCCGGCAACGTTTACGTGGCGGACACCTGGAACCATCGCATCCAGAAATTCGACGCGAACGGAAAATTTCTGACGACCTGGGGCTCGAACGGCGATACGCAAGGGATCGCGCAGATCAACCCGACGCAATTCTATGGTCCGCGCGCGGTGGCGATTGACGCGCAAGGCAATGTGTTGGTCTCGGACACCGGCAACAAGCGCATTTTGAAATTTTCGCCGAACGGCGATCCCCTCGCGCAGTACGGCGGCGTCGGCGGCGAGAACGGCAAATTCCTCGAACAGGTCGGCGTGGCGTTGGATGCGCAAGGCAACATTTTCGTCGCGGACACGTGGAACGCGCGCATCCAAAAATTCGATTCAAATTTCAGTTACGGGACGCAGTGGATCGTGCAGGCGTGGGAAACGCAGTCCGTCGTCAACAAGCCGTACCTGGCGGTAGACGCGGAGGGGAATGTGTTCGCCAGCGATCCCGAAGGATCGCGCGTGCTCAAATTCTCGAACGACGGCAAATTGCTTGCTGTGTTCGGCACGCGGGGCAACGATCTTGCGTCGTTCAATCTACCGACCGGGTTGGCGTTCGATAGCAAGGGCAACCTGTACGTCGCCGATTCCGGCAATCATCGGATTCTCGTGTTTCCCAAACCATAAAGGATATTTCAGATTTCAGGTTTCAGATTGACGATGAACCGTGATCTGAAATCTGAAATCCGAAATCTGAAATTCCATGAACCTGCGTCGTCTCTTCGCATTTCTTGTCAGTCTGATCATCACGACGGTTTTCCTTGCGCTGGCGTTGTATCGCGTGAATTTCGCGCAGCTGGCGCAAGCATTCGCCACGGCTGATTACCGGCTCGTTGCGCTGGCAACGTTGCTGACGCTGTGCGGCTATTGGGCGCGCACGGCGCGTTGGCAAAAACTGCTTGCCCCGACCAAAGTCATTCCCATCGTGCGGTTGTTTCCCGTGCTCGTCATCGGCTTTGCGCTGAACAACGTGCTCCCCGGGCGTCCCGGCGAATTTGCGCGCCCGTACACGCTGGGCAAACGCGAAGCAATCTCGCGCACGCTCGGTTTTGCGACGGTGGTACTGGAGCGCATTGCCGACGGCATCGCGCTGATCGCGTTTCTGGTGCTCGCGCTGGGCGCGTTCGTGCCGCTCGGCATCGATCTGCCGCCGGTCGCCGAAGCCACCGCGCTCGCGGCGACGATCCTGTTCGGCGTCGCGCTCACCGGTTTGATCTTTCTCCTCGTGCGCGAGGAACTCGCGCTCCAGATTTTCCAATTCTTTACGCGCTGGTTGCCGGCGAAAATCGGCGCACGCCTCGAGCAAATGCTCGGCTCGTTCATCCTGGGTCTGCACTCGCTGAAATCCGCGCACGCGTTGGGGCGCGTCGCGCTCTTGTCGCTTGCCGTGTGGCTGTGCGAAGCGTCCGCCTACTTTTGCATCTTGACGGCGTTTGGCGCGTTGCCGAATGTGAGCGATCATGTTGTCGCCGCCGTGTTTATGATGGTGCTGATCAA
>CAIKBD010000305.1 GCA_903825565.1 uncultured Anaerolineales bacterium
CACCCGCCATCGCCGTTGCCTTTTCCTTTGCGGCAACCAGCGCCAGGTTGCGCGCCTGATCGCGGTACTTGCGTAACTCGGTCGTGCGGTACTGCACGTTGTAAACGTTCGTCACGCCCGCACTCAACACCGCCGTCGTCGCCGCCTCGAACTTGGTAACATCTTTCAGCGTGATGACGATTGACTTGCGGATGAAAAAGCCGACGAAATCGCGCTTGGTGTAACTGTCCGAATAGCGCGGCTCGATACTCATCTGATCCGTCTGCACGTATTTCGGATCGATGCCCAAGTCGCGCGTCGCCGCCAAAATTTTCTTGATGCGCTCATCGTTCTGATTCTTCGCCGTGTTGAGATCGCGCTCCATGGTTTCGACACCCAGGATCATACTCGCCTCGTCGGGCACGACCTTGACATCCGCATCGCCGGTCACGGTGATCGTGCGATCCACGACTTCGCCTGCCGCGCGCACCGGCGACGTGTTTGCCAACGCGCCGCCGCACACGAGCAACCCCAGCACTATGATACCGCCAAGCAGTCCAATTCGTTTCATCTTTGCCTCCGCGTGTTTGCCAGATCGCCGCA
The DNA here is from genome assembly GCA_903825565.1 of uncultured Anaerolineales bacterium. Lineage (GTDB taxonomy): Bacteria > Chloroflexota > Anaerolineae > UBA4142 > UBA4142 > CAIKBD01. Next base: position 583 of record CAIKBD010000305.1, read on the forward strand.
CCCGCTCACGGCGACTTGACAATCTCGATTGAGTTCAAATCCACTTCGGGTCCCGTGCCCATCGTGTGATAATAGCACCGCGCACTATTCGCCTGGCACCAAATATTCCAGCCATCGTACAAGTGCAAGCGATTGCCCTGTGTGTCCCGCACGTACACTTGGAGCTTGTCGCCGATCACATTCGCCAAACCGATGTACTCGCCGTTGGGGTTCCACCGAATGCCGGCGACCGGCGCATCCCAGTCGGCGGGGTTGAAACCCAACGCAGTAAATCGCGCATCTCCCCACGAGGGGGGCCAACGTCCGTTCTTTTGAAAATAGTCGAGCGTCGCCGTCATAAACTTGCGCGCAATGCCCTGAATCGTCGCGTCTGCGGTTGCCGGCGTGGCGAACGCGTTGACGATTTGCTGATACGTGCCCGCCGTGCGGCTCCCCAGCACCGCGAGAATGAGCGACATGCTGATCATGAGAAACAAAATGAGCGCGTATTCGATCAGCGCTTGCCCGGTTGCGGTCACGCGTTTCATTGCGCCCCCTTTGCCGGATCAACGATCACCGCGCCCAAGCCCACCGCTTTCGCGGCGATGATCGTCACCGATTGCCGCCACGGCGTCGGCGTCAGCGACACCTCCAAAGTGTGCGCACCCGGCGCCAGCCGCGCGAAAAAGAAACAGCCGTCGGAATCCGTCGCGGCAACCTGTTGCCCGATGCGAACCTGGGTCGTGATCGGCTTACCCGCCGGCGTCACCAGACAACCGTCCAGCCCGCCGTACGTCACCCCCACTTCCCCCGTCACGAAGGTGTACGCCAAAAACAACCCGAGCAAAAAATTCGCCGCCACCAGCGCCCAGACCCAGGCCCGCGCATTGCGCCGCGCATTGCGCGCCGGGCGCGGACGAATCAAACGTGAAGCGTTGCCATCCAACTTGGGACTGTTCTCAAACGCCATCTTTGCCTCCCGCGCGTTAACGTTCTATGCGAATAACCCCCAGTTCGATGCGTTCGCCCAAATTCTGAAACCCGCTCGCCAGCGGCAAGTACATTCCCGCCGCCAGCCGATACTTGCCGGGCGCGGCATCTTCCAGCGCAACCGCGTGCCGATCCACGATAATCTCGCCGGGCAACCAACGCGTCGTCGGCGTGAGTCCCTGATCGGGCGGACCATCGTGTTGCGCGCTCACCGCGCCGTTCGTATCGAGCAGGTGCACGAACGCAAAATAGTCGCGCTCGATGTCGCGCAACGCAAGCCAGTACAGGGTCACATAGATCGCATCGCGTTCGCGCTCCGCCGAATAACCGATCAACTGCACCCGCTGATCTAACACGCCCGCCGCCGGCACAACGGATGCACGCGGCGTGTGCGTATGCCACGCGCACAAACCGACAAACACAATCAGCGCGGCGAGGGTCACGCCGAACGCGCGCCGTTGCGCGCGCCACAGCCAAACGCCGACGCCCGCGAAAGCGATCAGCGAAACGCCATCCATCGCCGCGCGCAACGGCGTTTCCTCGAACCGAAACGTGACGCGGTGTTCGCCGCTAGGGACAGCGACCGTCGCCAAGCCCAGCGCGCCGCGCGGGTACGTGCGCGCAGGCGCATCGTCCACAACCGCTTGCCAACCTGGGAAGAAGAATGTGTGCAGGGACAACTCAAACGGCTGTGCGGCGACAATGCGAAATTTCCGCGCGAGTTCGTCCGCTTGCTCGAACACCACCATCACCGGCGTCGGCACACCGTCCGCGCCGACACCCTGGGATTTGGCGACCGGTTTGTAAATCGCGTCCGCGTCTTGCACCGCCGCCGGCACAAACTCGCGCGTCCAGCCCCAGCCCATTTGCGCGATCACGTAATCGGGATCGCTGACGCGCGTGAGGTTCACCTGCGCGTCGGTCAGCGGAAAATCACGGAGCGGCAAGTTCGCCAACGCCAACACGATCAACGCGAGCGTCCAGAGCGGCGCGAGGATCGGTTTGGCGCGCGGCAAAACATTCGCCAGCCATCGCGCCCACACGCCGAGCAGAAACGCCGTGCCCACGCTCGCCAGGATTTGAAAGCGCCAGGGGAATTGCATAAAGCGCAATGTGGGGATCGCGTACCACAGCGGCGCGGAAAATGTGAGCGTCATGAAAATCGAAAGGATGACGATGAGTGCGAAAAATAAAACGTGCGCCGTGAGACGCGAAACGCGGAACGCGGAACGAACGGCGTGAACGAGCGCGCCCGCGCCGGCAAGGAGCGTCAGCATCGTTTGCGGAAAACCAAACGCGTGTTTGAGCGCCTCGCTTTGCGGAAGGTAGGTGTAAGCGAGCGCGGGCGCAAAAAATTCTCCGAGCGTAACCAGCCGACTGACGAGAAACCGCGCGAGTGATTCGGGACCGACGTAAACGAAATTCAACTCGGCGAGCGAAGGCACCCAGTAAAACGCACTCAACGCCAAGCCCAGCGCGATTGCCGCGCCGCACGTCAACAGATTTTTCACGTTGCGTCGCAACGCAAACAAAAATCCTAGGTACGCCAGTAGCAAACCGGCGAACTGCATCGCCGTAAGCTGATGCGTGAGAATGATCGCGGCAAAGGCACCGGCGGCGATCAGCACGCGTGCCGGAGCATCCGCGCGTTCCTCCACCCGGCGAAATGCCCACAACGCGAATGGAATCTGCGCGATGGTGAGCAGTTCGGGAAAGTTGCCGCGCACGAACGCATCGGACAAGAGGTAGGGCGCGTACGCGTACGCGATCCCAGCGACGAACGCGGCGCGCGCGCCGAGCAGATCGCGCGCGAACACAAACATCGAAATTGCCGCGCCGATCAAGCCGACCGCAATTGTTAGTTTGATCGCAACGATGTACCCTGCGCCGGCGAGGTGAAACAATTCCGCGAGCCAATATGTCGCCGCCGGATAAAAATTCAGCACGGGCAACCCATAGCCGTATCCGGAAAGCGGAAACCAACGCGGAAATAAAACGCCGGCGTGCCAACTGCGATCCAACTCGAACAGGCGATACAAATGGATCATGCCGTCGGATGAAGCGAAATAGCCGTCGCGGAAGAGAAAACTGAGCGCGGGCAATAACGCGCCAAGCCCAAGCCCGGCAGTGCGGAGGATGGTGCGTCCGTTCATCGGCGGCTATGTTGGCGGAGAAAGTTGTCGAGCCAGCGCGCCTCGTCGGCGGCGAGCGCGGGCGGTGGTGGATCGCGCCGGTAATCAATCAGCGAGGCGTACCCGCCGCGTTCGTACACCGCGGCGACCGCCACGCCGAGATCGAGCGCGACATCGGGATCGGGTTCGAGCAACGGCACGGGCAACACCGGCAAGCGTTCCGCGAATGGCATCGCCCACACCGATACGCGCGACCGCCGCTCGACCCGGCTCAACAGCGCAAAGTACGGCGCGCGCGGCAAGGGCGCGGCAAGCGGCAAACGTTCGCCGCCGCGCAACAGATCGAGCTCGAGCAAGTTCGCTTCCGAGTGCAAGAGCGCGCGCCGCTTGCGTTGGTAATCGAGGTGGGCATCGTGCCCCGGCTTTTTATTGACCGGCGACAAAATTTCAATCGCCGTGACAAGTTGCAACGTATCCACACGGTGAATTTCGACGGACATGAGACGCAGCGGAAACTCGACCGTCACCGCGCTTTCCAGCGTCGCCGGCGAAAAAATCGTCGCCGTGCCGGGCATCCCCGCAATCGCCGGTTGCGGCTGCCAAATGCCCACGTCCGGGCGAATGCCGCGCGTCGCGGCGATCTCGACGTTTTCGTACGTGACGTATGGCGTGAGCCGCGCGACGTAACGCGGCGCGATACGCGGATTCAACAGCCCTTGAATTTCAGAAGCCAGGTTGTTGTGAAAGTCGCTCCAGATTTGCGGGTCTTCGATGTACGGGTCCATCCCCGGAAATGGCGACGGCATACGCACCTCCCTTTTGCGAACGATTATAAAACCGTTTGCCGAAACCGGCAATCCTCATTTGACGCCGAGCGGCGCAAGATCGATCTTGTCCGCGCCGCCACTCACCGGCAAGCGCGCGCCGGTCGCCGGCGCATACATACCGATCTCGAGCGCGTAATTGCCCGGCGCAAGGTCTGCCGGAATTTTGAGCGTATGCCGGTCGCGCAAGGTTTCGCCGGCGCGCCACCGGTTCGTCGGATACAAACCGGTGAACGGCGGGCTATCCGCATCGGCGACGACGTTGCCGTTCGCATCCACGAGATGCACGAACACGGTGTACGCTTCCGTCAGCGCGCGCTCCGCTCGCCACACGAGATCGAGATCGAGCGATTGACCGCGCGCCACGCTGGGTGAGCCGTTCCAACCCAGGAAGGTGATCGCCTCACCGAGGCGGGCTTGCGCCGGCTGATCGATCCGCGCCACGCCAAAATCGCCGACCCGGATCACGCCCAACGCGACGTGCGTCTCGCGCGTGTAATCCGCTTGCCGCGCGTCGAGATTGTAAACGTGCCAGTACAAATCGAGGCGATACTCACCGGCGGGCGCATCCGCCGGCAAAGTGATCGTCCACGCGCTCCGGTAAAAATCGCCGGCTTGCCAGCGATACGTCGGGTAATAGTACGAGCCGGGGAATCCTTCGTAATCGCCGACGGGCTTGCCGTTTGCATCGCTGATGCCGAGCATCGCCGAGTACATTGGATACATCCGCGCGAGCGTGCGATAGTACACGCGCACGCGTAGCGCGTTGCCGGGTTGCGGCGGATCGGGAGCGAGATCGAAGCCGAGCACCTGGGTTTCGGGCACGATGGTCGCGTCGCGCAGAGCGTACTGCGGACGCGGCTCGCTCGGCAACGGGAGTGGCACGGCTTGGACGAAACGCTCCGGCGCGCCGCGCGTCTCGGGAAAAAATTCGACGTTGTAAAACGGGCGATTCAGTTCGCGCGCGCGCGTCATCAGCCGTTCCCACTGGGGCCAAATCGGCGAGATCATTGTGACGAGCACATCGGGGCGTTGGTTTTCGACAAACTGGTAATAGCGCAGGGACTCGGAAATTTCCCAGGGTGCAATGACGACGGCGTTCGGGGCGAGGTCGTCGCGCAGTACGGCTTGCGCGTAATCCCGCGCGATGAAATAATCGCTTTCGTCGAGCGCGGCAAAATTGGCGACGAGCATACTTAAAGGCAAAAGCAACAACACAACGGTCGTCGTGCGCGTGAAATGTTTGATCGGCACGCGCGCCGCGCGACGCAACAATGCGGCGAACCCGAAACCGCTCCAAAGCGCGAGCGGCAGGTACGCCAGCGAAAAATAATAAACGGTGGACATGCCGCGTAGATAGATTGCGATAAAGCCGACGCCCGCGCTCAACGTCAGCAAAAAGAAAAACTCTTGGCGATTGCGGCGCAATGCGAGCCACGCGCCGACGAGCGCGAACGCGATCCCGGCGACGCCGAATTGTTGCGCCAGCAGCGCCGCCGCGAGGTTCACGCGATTCGCTTCGTCGAGCGGCGACTTGAAGCCGAGTTTGTTGCGGTTGTCAAAACCGGTGACGAGGTTGAAGAAACCGTCCGGCGTGTGGCGATAGTACGCGCTGATCTGCCCTTTGAGGATCGCGTCCTCGCGCTTGTACAAATCCCAGTTCGCCGGGTCTTGCTGCGCGATCAGTTGATCGGCGCGGAGCGGCAAGTACGCGTAGAGCAACAGCGGCAATGCGCCCAAGATGATCCCGCGCGCGATCATGCCAGCGGCAAGCCGGCGGCGGTTAAACCACACGAGCAGGGCAAACGCCGGCAAGGCGAAAAAAAAGACGCGATGGTTTGTCAATCCCAAGCCGAGCACAAACGCGAGGGTGTAAAAATCGCGGCGTGCGCCGTCCTGATGCCAACGCAACGCGAGCAACGTGGCGAGGACACCGAGCAACAAGTGCAACGCGTAAACTTCGGCTTGCACCGCCGCGCCCCACATTGAGGGAGTGACGACGAGGACGAGCGTGGCAAGAATCGCCGGAACGCGCCGCGCAGTGAGCCGCAACGCGATGGCATAGACGAACGGCGCGGTGAGCGCGGCGCACACGACGGACAAGAGGTTGACGCGAAACGCCACATCGCCGACGGGGAGGAACGTAAATAGTTTCGCCAGCAAAATGTAAAGCGGATACCCGGTCGAGTGCGGCACGCCGAGATAATACGCCATGTGCTGGTATTCGCCGCTGTCGCCGTCGAGCACGGTGGGCGGCATCGTGCGCGCGTAGAGCGCAAACGCCAAACCAAAAAGCGCCATCCCGATCCAAAAATCCAGGCGACGCCTTTGGGCAATGCAAGGCAAGTTGACATTCTCTTTCACGCGGAGTATTATAAACTTGACCAACTAAAACGCCAAATTGAGAACAGCATGTAGCGCGTTCCGGCTTTTGCAAGCCGAGGGGGGATTTATGTTTGCTCTACGCCGCGAGCGAGGTCAAGGCCTGATGGAGTATGCGCTGATTTTGATTCTCGTCGCGATTGTCGTCGTTCTGATCGTTGGCGTCTACGGCACACAGGTCGCCAACTATTTCAGCCGGGTGACCAGCGTCATTCCATAATTTCGCCCGCGTTATTTTTGCGCAACCACCGTCACGATTCGATACGCCCACGTCAAACCATCCGCCGTTTGAAATGCGGCAAGCGCGGCATGCGCTTGTCGCCAATACACTTCCTGTGTCGCCACCGGCAAGGCGGCAAGTTCCGCGCGCAATGCGGGCGAAGCCAGTGCCAAGGCACAGAACGCTTCGCGGTTAGCAACATGCGCGGTATGCCGCTCTTCAGCCGTTGCCACACGGGTATAGCCCGCCGAGCGGACCGTTGCCGCCATCGTCTCGGGGTGCGCCTGCATCAACCGAAACTGCCGCGCCGCTGTGGCATTCGCACGCACCTGCGCCAACGCCGCATCGGGTTCTGTAACCCGGTACGCCTGCAAAACCTCGAATAAAACGGCATGAGGAGTTTGCGGCTCCTGCCCCCATTCGACGATTCCCAGTAAACCACCCGGCATCAAGACGCGGTGCAATTCCTGCAACGCACGCGTCAAGTGTGTGTGATGCAACACCAGATGCGCGAACGCGGCATTGAATTGCGCGTTCGGCAAATCAAGCGCGTTAAGATCGCCCGCGCGAAACTCACACTGCGAAAAGCCGAATTGCGCGGCTTTAGCGCGCGCCAGCTTCAGCATTTCCTCCGACGCATCCACACCGAGCACTTTACCCGCTTTGCCCACACGCGGAGCGGCAAGCAACGCTACCAAGCCAGTACCTGTGCCGGCATCCAGCACGCACCAGCCCGGGCGCAGCTCGATCAGTTGCAACAACCGTTTCGCAAACGGGCGATAGACCGGCATGGCGGCGTGCTCGTACTCGTGAGCGAACGCGTCATAGGATGGTGGACGCCGCGTGTCTTCCATTTTCCCCTCCGATCAGACTCAAATTCTGCCAGACGATTTGTGCAGACAAAAAAAGCCGCTCTCGAAAGAGCGGCTTGGCATCACCCATGAAATTATGCAACAACCGGCTTTTTCTGTCCGCCGCTGAACAATTTGCGGAGTTCGCCGTTTTCCCACACCACGAGCAATGGCGCGGCGTTAAAGATGGACGAGTATGAGCCGCTCAAAATACCGATAAAGAGCGTCACGATAAAATGGCGAATCGTCAAACCGCCGAACAACATCAACGCGGCAAGCGTGAACAAGACCGTCAGTTGAGTATTAATCGAGCGATCCAGCGTTTGCAGGATGCTGTGGTTGACGACATCTTCAAACGAGATGCTCCGCATGCGCGACATGTTTTCGCGGATGCGGTCGAACACGACAATCGTATCGTGCACCGAAAAGCCGATCACGGTCAAGAGCGCCGTCAGGTACAGCGAGTCCACTTCCCAACCAAAGAGCAAGCCAAAAATTGCCGCCGTGCCCAACACGACCAACACATCGTGCGCCATTGCAATGACCGCGCACGCGCCGTAGCGGAACGGTTGCGGCACTTTGCGAAACGCCCACGTAATGTAGAGCAGGATCGCAATCGCCGCGAGCAAAACGGCAATCGAAGCGCGTTGCGCCACTTCCGCGCCGACGGAGGGCCCGACTGACTCGGCACGCTGTTCCGTCAGGTCGCCGTATTTGACGCGCAACGCGTTCTCAACCTGAATTTTGGTGTCGTTGCTGATCTCTTTCGTGCGAATGACTAGCGAATCATTGCCAGAGGGTTGCACATAGACTTCGCTCGTGCTCAACCCAAATTGGCTAAATACTTGCACCACATCGTCGGTATGAAAAGCTTGCGGCTTGGCAAATTTCAATTCAAGCAAAGTGCCGCCGGTAAAATCAATCGCCAGGCGAAACGGTTGCCCAGTTTGCGCCCACGTGATCCCCATCGCAATCAAGCCCGGGATGATGATGAGCAGCGAAAAGGCAAAATACCAATAACGTTTTCCAACCAGGTTAATCACACGTCCTCCAACAAAAATCAAAATCCGAGCGTCACAAACGGTCGCCATTCTAGCACAAGTCTAGCGAATTGGCAAAAGCGCGCGTATGTAAACGCCGGCAACGCGTTTGGGAGCGCGGTGTAGCATCTTACGCCGGAAATATTTGTCTCACCCGCAAAGCAAGTTGGACGCGGACAAGCGCGGAAAACGCTGATAATTACTCTGTCCGCACTAGCCCGCATCCCGCCAAACAAAGTCGGGTTCGCTCCAATCCCGAATTTTGACGCGCGCTCCGCACGCATCAAGTCTGTTACATAATTCACACAAACCTTTGACTGCGTTTTGACCGGTCTACGACTTGCAGACGCTAGAATCAGGGTGGAGTCAAACGGGCGGTGCGGCCCAATTGTGCTCCTCCCTCCTTCCTTAAACGCTCTTGTCGGGTTCCCCTGATTCGGCAAGAGCGTTTTTTATTCCGCCACCTTTCCACCGACACTCCCTGAAAAAACGCGAGCCGGGGTATTGCTACCCCGGCTCGTTTCAGTTTGGCATCAGATGCGCCTTACTTGGAAACGCCGAACCACCACAAATTTTCGGTCACGTTCATATCCATCGTCAGGCGCAAAAAGGTGCGCGTGACAAAGATCGCCGTGAACATGCTGATCAACACGCCGATGGCAAGCGTCAGCGCAAACCCGGCGACGATGCTCGCACCGAAACTCGCGCCGAACCATAGCAGGATGGCGCAGGTGATCAGCGTCGAAAAGTTCGAATCGCGGATCGAAGTCCACGCCCGTTGGAAACCGGCTTCAATCGCATGCTGTAACGCGTGCCCTGCGCGCAATTCCTCTTTCATCCGTTCAAAGATCAGAATATTCGCGTCCACCGCCATGCCGACCGAGAGAATAAAACCGGCGATGCCCGGCAACGTGAGCGTCACGTAGGGGAACAAACCGGGAATGCCGAACTTGTAGATCGCAAACACGACAAGCGCATAGACGGTGAGCGCGAGATCGGCGAGCAAGCCCGGCAAACGATAGTACAGCAACATGAACAAGACGACGATCAGCAAACCAATCGCACCCGCGGTCACACTGCGATTGACGGAATCGCGTCCGAGCGTAGGACCGACGGCGCTGGATTGCACCACTTTGAGCGGCACTGGCAACGCGCCGTACTTTAATTGCAAGACCAGGCGATTCGCTTCGTCCAGCGTAAAGCGCCCTTCGATGATGCCGCTTCCGCCGGTGATGGGGCTTTTGATGATCGGCGACGAGATCACCATTTTGTCAATCGTGATCGCCAGGTACTTGTTCACATTCTTGGTGGTGTAATCGCCGAAAATCTTGCCGCCATCATCGCTCAAGTTGAAAGCGATGTACGGTTGGTTGGTTGTTTGTTGAAACGCCACGCTCGCAGAGCGAAGTTCCTTGCCGGTCATCACAGTGCGATACGTCGGCGTAATCGGCGCAGTCACCGTTACGCCCGCCGTCGTAGTGACGGTCGGCACGGGTGTGACGGTCGGCGCGGGTTGACCGGGCAACACGACGGTGCCGATACCCGTTGTTTGCACCACTTGCCCTTCGGACAGCGGGGTGTCGCCGGCGTCAATAAATTCGAGCAAGCCCGTCCCACCGAACGTGCGGATCGCTTCGTCGGGATTACTGATGCCGGGCAATTGCACGACCAAGCGGCAATTGCCGGAGCGTTGAATCAACGGTTCGGCGACTCCCAGCGCGTTGATCCGATTTTCCACGATGGCGCGCGCCGCTTCCATCGCCTCGTTCGAGACGCTGTTACAGTCCGCCACATCGGCTTGCAGCAGAACTTGCAAACCGCCTTGCAGATCGAGACCTTCGTGAACTTTGATCTCTTTGGTCAAAGAACCTAGGCGCAAGCCCGGATTGTCCGGCATCGCAATCCAACCCGCAATCAGCGTGAGGAAGATGATGCCGACGAGAAACATGTAATTTCGTTCGCGCATTGTTGCCTTTCACCGATGAAAAAGATGCCCTGCCCAAACGCCGGAGCGGGTGGGCAGATTTGCCAGTTTGCAAACGTGCGCGATTATAAACCAAGTGGGCAAAAGAGGCAAATCAAGTAGCACGCGCACAATGCACTCAGCGGGCTTCGAGTCCGCGCTCGATCAGGCGGGCTTGCACCGAGCGCGCCATCAGTTTTTGCGCGAGATAGCCCCGCACAATTTCCAACAGCGGGCGGACCGCGCCCGCATCGCCGACGGCAAACACATCCGCCGCCACGTAACCCTCATCGGGCATGGTGTGGAGCGCGGCGTGTGCCTGCCGCAACACATACACTTGGGCGGTACTGCGCTCCGTCAACCCGCCGGAACGATCGAGCATTTCAAAGCCGGCAAGTTGCAGCGCATCGGCAAAGATTTGGTCGAGGACACCAGCGTTGCGAAGCGCCGGTGAGCGACAATCGTACAAGTCGAGCAAGAGGTGAATGCTGGGGACGGGCATTGCATCTGCTCCTAAAAAATTTATGGCGTTGGCAAGATACCAGTTGCCTCCAAAAAAGTGATCGCCCGATCACACACTTGTTCCGGCGTCAACGCGTTCGTGTCGAGATACAAGTGCGCGTGCGCACGCGCGTGCGCGAGCCGTTGATTCATCACGGCGAGATATGCCGCTTCCCAATTCACACCGCGCCGCCGGTTGATCGTTTCGATGTTCGCATCGAGATACACCAACAGATCGGGGTGCGTGATGCGTTGCCACATCGCTTGCACGCCGGAATGTTCCTGCGCGCAATCCTCGGCGGCATAACCACGCGCTTGCAAATTTTTGGCGAGCGTGGATTTGCCCGCCGCACAAGGTCCAACAATCGTAATGCGCGTCATTCGATGGGAAACCGCACGCTCAACCGCCGCGCCGGATCAGCATTGCTACGCGGCACCACGCGAATGACGAGCACGCTCGTGTCATCGTTCGCTCTGCCGCGATCCAATTCATTTGCCCGCGCGAGAATCGCATCCGCGAGTTGTTGCGCGCTCACCGCCGGATCGCGCAACTGCGCCTGGGCAAACGCCGCCACATCGAACTGGACGCCGTACCGCACACCCGCTTCGTACACGCCGTCTGTGAAAACGATCAACGTGGTGTGCAACGCCAGCGGCAACTCGGCAATCACCGGCTTCATCCGGCGATGCACGCCAATCGCCGTGGACGGTTCCGCGAGCAAACGCACGCCGGTCGCGTCGCCGAGGATTGCTGGGCAATGGCTGTTGCGCGAAATCACAATCGTTTCGCTGACGAGGTCAATCGAGACGAGGTGTAATTCCGCTGACACCTTGCCATCGTATTGCGTGTACAAATAATCGTGCGCCGCGCGTGCCGCCGCGCCATCGCGCACGCCCTCCGCGAGGAGCGACACCGCTTTGCGCGCAACCAAGTTCGAGATTTGTTTTGCGCCGCGCCCCGTGTGTTGTCCATCCACCAGCACGAATGACAGCCCCCCGTGCGGGCGCTCGATCATTTCGAGCGTATCGCCGGACTCGCGCACCGCCCATTTAGAAACTTTGGCAACGGCAACTTGAAGTTCCATATCCAAACGCAGCTTTCCGATTTCAGAATCTTTCCTTCCCGGCATCTGTCTATACGGCGAGCAATTTGCGCGCGAATTCTAACGCGTGCGCGCGCGTTTTGATTTCGCCAGCCGCTTGCGCCTCACGAATCGCTTCGAGCAATTCGCCGATGCGGGGACCCGGCTCAAGCGCAAGCTCGCGGCGCAAGGTGTGCCCGTCCACGAGCGCGGGCGGCGCGATCACTTGATCGTGCGCGTGAAAATACCGGTCGAGCAAGATCGCATTCGTCGCACGCAACATCGCGTCTTGCGTCAAATCTAACGCGCCGGCTTTACCGCGCCAATCCGCCAGCGCGAGCACACACGTATCCACGCCCGCCGAGCCGGCGGCGCGGAAAAAGCGATAGATCGCGCGATTACTCAAGCGCGGTTCGCGCGCCAGTTGCGCCGGGCGGAGATGCTCTCGAATGACGCGTAGCACAACTTGGATCTCGTCGTTGCTAAAACGCAAGCGCCGCAGCAACGCCTCGCTCAGTTCCGCGCCGCGCGCTTCGTGCGCGAAAAAATGGAGCGCGCCATCAGCGTCCAGTGCACGCGTCAGCGGCTTGCCCACATCGTGCAACAACGCGGACAGTCGAAGCAACACGCCGCGCGCACGCTCCGCCGAAACGATCTGCGCGAAATGCGTTTGCAGTTCAGCGGCAAATTCGCCGTTGGCGACTTCGGTATATTCGCGCGCTTGGATTTTTTCCAGTTCGTCCACCACACGCAAGGTGTGCCCAAACACATCGTACGTGTGCGGGGGCGGTTGCGGCACATCTTTCAGCGCAACTACTTCGGGCAACAACGCCGCGAGCAAACCCAGATCATCGAGCAAGCGCAACGCGGCGGCAGGACTGGGTAGGGCAAGGATTTTGCAAAATTCGTCGCGCGCGCGCTCCATTGCGGCAAATTCGAGCAAGTGCGCGTCGCGCCGCATCAGTTTTTCAGTGTGCCCGCCAAGTGTGAAACCTAACTCGCCGGCAATCCGCACGGCACGCAACAACCGCACCGGATCATTTTGGAACGCTTCGTCGGACACGGCGCAGATTTGCCTGAGTTGCAGATGCTTTTGCCCGTGAAACGGATCGCTCAACTCGTTACTGCCCAGTTGCCGCGCCATCGCATTGATGGTGAAATCGCGCGTCGCCAGATCCTCCCGCAACGATCCGCGCAGTTGCGCGAAATCAATGTACGTGTCCCCCAGGATCACGCGCGCGACATTGTGTTCTTCGTCCATCAAATAGTACGCGCCGTGTTGCGCGTTGGCGAACGCGCGCGCCAATTCCGCCGCATCACCATCAAGCGCGAGATCAATGTCGCGCTTGACCCGGCGCGCCAGCAATTCGTCGCGCACCAACCCGCCGACGAGATACGCATCCAGGTTTTGATCGGCGAGAAATGAAATGACTTGATCTAGGATGTCCATCAAGCCCTCCTAATGGTTTCACGTTTCAGGTTTCAGGTTTCAAGTTGAACAACCTGAAACCTGAAACTCTGAAACCTGAAACTATTTACGCATTTTTTTCTTCGCCACCGGCTTGGCTTTCAACTTGATGAGTTTTTGCTCGACGAGTTCCGCGACCTCTGCCGGGAAATGGGCGACGGGCACACCCGCCGCTTCAAACGCGGCAATCTTGTCCGCTGCGGTGCCGGTGCCGCCTTCGATGATCGCGCCCGCGTGCCCCATCCGTTTGCCCGGCGGCGCAGTTTGCCCCGCGATGAATGCGACGCACGGTTTCTTTACATGCTTTTTGATGTACGCCGCGGCTTTTTCTTCGTCCGTCCCGCCGATTTCACCGATCACGACAATCGCCTCAGTCTGCGGATCGCGCTCGAACATTTCAAGCGCTTCGATGAAACCGATCCCGTGCACCGGATCGCCGCCCATCCCCACGCACGTAGATTGCCCGATCTTGCGTTGCGTCAGCGCATAGATCACTTCGTACGTCAGCGTGCCACTGCGCGCGACGATGCCGACGGGACCGGGCTTGCAAATATTCCCAGGAATGATCCCGACTTTGGCTTTGCCCGGCGAGATCAACCCCGGACAATTGGGCCCGACAAGGATCGTTCCTGTTTCCGCGATCCGCTTGGTCACACGCATCATGTCCACAACCGGCACGCCTTCGGTGATGCACACGACGAGCCGAATGCCGGCTTCAACCGCTTCGAGGATCGCATCCGCCGCGCCGCGCGCCGGCACGTAAATGACCGACGCGTTCGCGCCGGTTTTGGCGACGGCTTGTTTCATCGTGTCGAACACCGGCTTGCCCAACGCCGTTTCGCCGCCCCTGCCCGGCGTCATCCCCCCGACGACATTCGTACCGTATTCGATCATTTGCTTGGCGTGAAATTCACCTTCACGCCCGGTGATCCCTTGCACGATCAATTTCGTTTTCTTGTCAATCAGGATGCTCATGTTTCACTCCGCCTCGAAAAAATATTTCGTTCCGCCCAATTCGCGCACCATACGCCGAACTTGATTCGCACAAGCATCAACGTCCTGCTCAAGTTCGCACGCTGAAAAACGTATTCCGCGCCACGTTTTTCCCTTAGGTAACCTGCGCGTTACCTCGCTCAAAACTACCGCAACGTTACCACCCTGACACGCAATCCGAAAATCCACGCGGTACCGCGCCCGTGCATCGCGCACGCTGATGCGGCGTTCCGCGGCCACGCCCGCCGTTTTCAATGCGCCCCACAACGCATCGTCCGCCCCGCCCTTGCCCAGCAGATCGTTGAGCTCGACCGCGCGCGAAAATTTTTCGCCGTTCGTCCAGATGAACAAGATGCGCCGCCCGCTTCGACTGATGATGGGACGCGCCAATTCGATCAGCGATCCCAGTTGCAATTTGTAATATGCGTCGTTCGCGCGTGGATGATCCAGTTCGGCGGGAAACAGATCGCAGCGACGCACCAACTCGTACCCCTGCACCGGCGCGTATTCGCGGATTGTCCACTTGAATTCGCCGAATGCGCGCGTCAGGTAAAACGCAATGTACTGTGCCTGGGTGATGCGCGCGGGTGCGTGTTGCGCCGGGATGCGGTACCAGCGTTCCGCGCGCACGATCTCTAAATCGCGCGGACGCTTCAACAACGCGACCAACACGCCATCGTCCGCGTCCATCTCACGCGTCCTTGACCGCCGCGCGAATTTTTTCCGCGACGCGTGCCAGTTCTTCGCGCGAGGGATGCGTGCGGACGAACAAGCGCATCGTGCGGTCGTTGCCGTCGCGCGCCATCAAGCCATCGCCGTGGAAACGCGGGACCATGTGCGCGTGATAGTGGAACACATCTTGCCCGCCCGCACGCTCGTTCGATTGAAAGATCGTTAGCCCATCGGCGGCGAACGCATCGCGCAAAGCGTGCGCGACGACGCGTTGCGCGCGCATCACACCGTTGCCGCTCGCGTCGTCGAAATCGAAAATGTTGCGCGCGTGTTTTTTCGGAATGACGAGAATGTGCCCGGCGACAATCGGGTGAATGTCGAGAAAGGCGAGTGCGTCCGCGTTTTCGTAAATGATCGCGGCGGGCGCGCGGCGCGCCACAATCGCGCAAAAGATGCAGTTGTAATCCACGTTGCTCATTGTGACTCCCAAGATGACCGACGACGACCGACCGCTGACCGCCGAAATTTTTTGCGGTCGGTCGTCTGCGGTCGGCGGTCATTTTCACAACACCGATAACACGCGCGCCAACACATTAATCGCGCGCGCGTACTCGGCAAGGTCGAGATGCTCGTGCGGCGTGTGATCGAGCGCGGAATCGCCGGGACCATACGCGACAATCGGGCAACCCCACGCGGGACCGACGATGTTCATATCCGCGGTGCCGGTTTTCACCGTGAACGCGGGCTTGCCGCCCACGTCGCGGATCGCGTTCGTAAACGCGCGCACGAGCGCATTGTTCTTGTCGGCGCGAAACGGCTCCTCACGGCTCGAAAACGTGACGGTCGCGTCGTTCGCCAACGGCGTGAGCGCACGCTCCACGTCGGCAATCGTCAAGCCCACCGGTACGCGCATTCCGATTCGCATCGTTGCGTGATCGGTAAAGCCATCGTCGTTCGAGTTGAGCGCGCGCAGCGAGGGATCGAGTTGATCGAACACGCGCGGCTTGTCCGCGTTGTACTGCGCGGCGAATTGCGCCACGCGATTCCAAAACGCAACGGCATCTTCAGCGGCGGCGCGCGTCGTGCTCGCCGTGTGCGCCATCGCTTTGGCGATCTCGTAATCCACGAGCACGCGCCCCTTGTAACCGAGCGTGATGCGATCCCATCCGCTTGGCTCGCCAATGACGCAAAATTGCGGCGCGTATTGCGTCAGCGCGTAGCGCGCGCCTTTCGATGTCGCGCTCTCTTCTTCGACTGCGCCGATGACGATGAATCGCACGCCCTCACGCGCGCCGACCTGGTGACACGCCGCGACGAATGTGGCGAGACAACCTTTCGCGTCCACCGAGCCGCGCCCGTACAATTGTCCGTCTTCGATGCGCGGTTCGATGAAACCGTGAAACGTGTCAATGTGTCCGAGCAAAGCAATCTCGCGTTTGCCTTCGCCCAAAATTCCAACGGCATTACCCGCGTCGTCCACGAACGCGCGAAAGCCGAGCGCGCTCATCTGCGCGACGAGATATTCGGACGCGACACGTTCCTGGGTTGAAGGGCTATAAATTTTTACGAGGCCGTGAAGCAAATCAACTGGATTCATTATGACAAACTTTTCAATAACTGCTGAACGTACACTTGAAACGCGCGGCTCGCGTGAAGCGTGCTCACATTAAAAAGCAAATCAACCGCGTTCAACGCGCTTGTCTAATTTCGGCAAGATGCAAAATTGGACCGGTATCTGCGATGGCATCAAGCATTCTGCGCGCCCCACAACACATCGCGCTTGAGTGCGCCGCGCTGATATTCGGTCTCTTCCAATCGCTCTGCGCCAAATTCATTTAATATTGTCTCGCGCGTCACCTGCCCCGACAAGTACGCCTCAACAAGCGATTGCCTGTATAAAGCGTGGATGCCTTCCTGAATCGCCTGTCCCAAAACAGACGCTTGATCTTGGCGGCGTTGCGCGACAACAAACTCGAGTTGGCGAGTTAGTTCGGTTGCGCTCATGTCTTGTCCTCCTGCAACACTGCTTCAATCGTGTCCGCCACCACATCCAGATCGCTTTTTGCGATGACGAGCGGCGGAAGCAAACGCAGAACATTCAACCCGGCGGGCAAAGCGAGCACACCGCGATCCATCAACGCGTGCAAGTACGGCGTGACCTTTTGCTTCAACTCGACGCCGAGCATCAACCCCAGCCCGCGCACTTCGCGGATCAGCGGCGATTCGATCCGCTCCAGGCGACCTTTCATGTACGCGCCAAGTTCCGTCGCGCGCGCCGCGAGATTCTCGCTTTCGATGAACCCGATTGCGGCGACGCCGGCGGCGCACGCCAGCGGATTGCCGCCAAACGTCGTACCGTGAATCATCGGCTCGAGCTTTTTCACGCGCGCGCCGATCATCACCGCGCCCATTGGCATGCCGCCGGCAATGGACTTGGCAACGCAGACGAAATCGGCGTCAATGCCGTAATGCTCGCTCGCAAACATCTTGCCGGTGCGCGCAAAGCCGGTTTGCACTTCGTCCACGATCAGCATCGCGCCGCGTTCGCGGCAAATGTCTTGCAAGCCGATCAGAAATTCGCGCGAACCGGGGCGCACCCCGCCTTCGCCTTGCACGATCTCGACGAGGACGCCAGCGGTCTGGTCCGTGATCGCCTCGCGCGCTTTGGCGAGATTGTCGTACGGCACGTGCGAAAAATCCGGCACGAGCGGCATAAACGGCTCGCGGTATTTCGGTTCCCAGGTCGCGGAGAGCGCGCCCAACGTGCGCCCGTGAAAGCCGCGCATGAACGCGACGATGCCGGTGCGCCCGGTGGCGTACCGCGCAAACTTGATCCCGGTTTCAATCGCCTCTGCGCCGGAGTTGCAGAGATACACACGGTTCGCCTGGTTCGGCGCAATCGCGATCAATTTTTCTTCCATCGCCGCGCGCTTGTCGTTGTAAAAAATTTCGGTGCAGGCGACGAGCGTGCGCGCTTGTTCCGCCAACGCTTCGGCGACAGCCGGGTTCGCGTGCCCGATGTTCGCGCTCCCTTGCCCGCCGACGCAATCAATGTACTCGCGCCCGGCGTCATCCCACAGATGCGCGCCCTTGCCGCGCACAATCGCAAGCGGACGTTTGCTGTAGACACCGGAAGTGTATTTGGATTCCACATCTGCGATATTCGTCATTCCAATTGACTCCTGTTTTTATTGATGATAAAATAAGCGCAAGACAGAACACCGAAAGGCGCTCTCGAAACAAAACGGTTCGACCGTTTTACCCCCTTGCCGACACGGTCGCCCTCTGCTGGCTCCCCGTTGGGATGTCCATATTGGCGGCTTTCCTACATCTTGAATGTAGGATAGGCAAGGGGGTGTTATTTTTTACGGCAGTTGAAGCAAGACTTTGAGTTTCGAATCCACATAATCCTCGTATGCCGATTCGCCGTGTTCGACCCGCTCGGCTAAAACTCCGGCGACCATATCCGCAAATTGTAAACCATCCTCGCGTTTGGATTCTTTCAATACAATGGCTTTGAAAATGCGACTGCGTTTTTGATCGCGTCCAATCTTGGACAGATGCTGTCTCAGCTTTTGGATAAAGCGCGGCTTGCGTTCGCCATCAATCACCAAAATCGCTTCAGACAATTCTTCTATCGAAGAATGTTTGACCATTTCACCAACCGCGTACTCGTACATTTCTTGCTCGCCCCAATTCTGGGATTCCGCCGGCAATCGCGTCTTGTCCACCACTGCCGCGCGCACGCGCACATCGAGCGAACGCAACAGGATGAAGAACGCGGCGCGATGCGCGACCTTGCGCGTATCGTGGTAACGAAATTCAAACGTCGCCGGCAACTGCAACGCCACGCGCAACCGGCGCAACTCGGCGCGCAGATTTTCCGGCGCGGTCGTCTCGACCATCGCGAGCACGAAATGCGCCGATGCGCCTCGGCGAACGTTGCCGCCCGCGTCGCCGCTCTCGTCCAAAAACGCGTAAACGGTCGAGCGCAGTTTGCCGTTCACTCGATCGTTGTCCCTTTGCCTGCAAGCGCGCGTTGTAATGGTTGTTCCACGCGCCCATCGGCAAAGATTACCTGGCGCACGCCGAGCGCAAGCGCTTCGCTCGCGCCGAGAACTTTTTTCTTCATCCGCCCTTCGGCAAAGCCGATAGA
>CAIKBD010000306.1 GCA_903825565.1 uncultured Anaerolineales bacterium
CGCTCGCGCGACATCCGTGCGGCGTCCCGCCGCGTTACGGACGCGCTAGCGCCTCTCCCCAATAGGGGCGAGGGAATTTACCCCTTCTCCCTTTGAGGGAGAAGGTTGGGATGAGGGTCGCCTGACTTTTGAAAAGCCCTGGAATTGTATATTATTGGGTTTCTAGTGTTTGCGGTTGAGCAGGAGGATGCAGTGCACGACGGGCATAACGCAAGCAATCTGGAAGGGACATAGCAACACCTGCAAGCCAACGGGCGAAATGAGCATGTTGGCGGCAGGTGTTTTCTTTTTGTGCGATATTGTCTGACGGGAAAGTGACTTGTATAAAGAAAGACCGCTAGTCAGTCGGACATGAGTTTAACCAACCATGCACGAACGCCAAACACACGCCCACCGACCACGCCGACGCATCACGCGAAATGAAAGTGACTTGCAACTATGCCAACCAAAATTGCCAAAACGCGCGTACCGTGCGTGGTCGGCGGGCTGTAGCGTTCTGCGTCATGCTGTTCGCAGGCACGGCGTCATCTCACACCACGGAGGAAAAATGAAACACCTTATGCTTGTGTCTGTCGTAGTTCTTGTCCTCGCCACCGCGTGTATATCTGCACCTACGCCAACTCCTGTGCCGCCAACGGCAACCGCGCTTCTGCCCACAGCAACACCGATACCGCAAACATCAACGCCGCTTCCGACAGCCACTGCGACACGTGTTCCGCCAACGGCAACGGCAACCAACATCCCTTTGATGCCAACTCCAACCCCCAAGCCGCTCCCTGGAACACCGGCTCCCACAAGTATCTGGCAGGGATTCTCATACGATGGTACGTATACTGTCGATATAGACAGTCCAGTTGCATTGCTCGATACTCCGATCAAGATTCGCGTGACCGGATTGAAAGCCAAGCAACCGATCACACTGCGAGCCAAGTTCACTGATCACAAAAATCAAGTGTGGGAATCGTTCGCTACCTTTATCGCAGATGACAAAGGTAGCGTTGACGTGAGCAATGCCGTTCCGATCTACGGCTCGTATGTAAAAGCCGATGCCATGGGCTTGTTCTGGTCCATGTTACCCGTGGGCGCGAATAATCCAGAATCGGTTGGCGTAGTATGGACGACACTCGATCCGACAATTATCAAACTTACTGCCGAAGCCGCCGACAAAACCCTGGCGACAGTCGAAGTCAAACGCCAGCGCATCCTTGAAGACAAAGTGAAGCGACAATCTGTCAGAACGGATGGTATCGTCGGTACACTCTTCTATCCCACTACGCCGGGCAAGTATCCAACAGTGATTACGCTGGGCGGTTCCGAAGGCGGGCTTGGCGAAAGTCGTGCGCGGTTGCTTGCCTCGCGCGGATATACTGCCTTTGCGCTCGCCTACTTTGGTTTCGAGACACTACCCAAAGAGCTGGTTGAGCTTCCCTTGGAATACTTTGCCAAAGCCATCGCTTGGCTCAAAACCCAACCTTCGGTGAACCCTGACCAAATTGTGGTCATGGGCACATCAAAAGGTGGCGAGCTTGCCTTGCTCTTGAGCGCAACCTATCCCCAGGACATCAAAGGCACAATCGCCTATGTGCCTAGCGCGGTCGTCTACCGGGGATTGTACAGCGGGCAAACCAACCGGTCGTCTTGGACGCTTGGGGGCAAACCTGTTCCATTCTTGGGATTTGCCTATACACCCGAGTGCATCGCGCTCGCCAACAAAAAACCTCCCGTGTACAATTGTGTTTATGGAAAAGCATTGGAAAACGTAGCCGCCGTCGCCACAGCAAGTATTGCCGTGGAGAAGATTAACGGCCCAGTGTTGTTGCTATCCGGAACCGACGATCAAGTGTGGCCCTCCGCACAATTCTCCGAAATGGTCATGGCGCGGTTGAAAGCGAAGAACTTTGCATTTACGTACGAGCACTTGCGCTACGAAGGAGCAGGTCATTTTATTGGCGTTCCATTTTTGCCTTCAAATCAGACGCAAACCGCTGATCTTGTTGGAGGTGGCACCGCAGAAGCCAATGGGACCGCAAGCGCAGACTCGTATATAAAAGTACTGGATTTTCTGAAGAAACAAATCAAATAACACAGCACGAACGCGAAACACACGCCCCACGACAACGGCGAGCGGCTTGCAATTGGACAGTGTTTTCAATTCATCCGCCGTTACCCTGCTCTCTCCCAAAGGGGGCGAGAGAATTTGCTCCCTCTCTGAACTGAAAGAGTCTGAGGTGAAGACTGAGGGTGGCGCGACTTTTGAAAAGCCCTACAAGCTTGGGCTTGTGACTTTACCAAACAATCAGATCGAATTATCGCTCAACTGCACGCTTCGTTTCGTTCTGTAAAGTAGGGTGAAGATGCCCTTCACGTTAGACTTGGGTCTGCTGAAGGGCTTTTTCATTTTTCAGAGGTGAAACATGACGGCGAGTCAAAAAGCGATCCTGGGTTGCCTGACGCTGACGCTCATTTTCGTGTGCCTCGCGGGAGCCGGCTTGTGGTTCTTGCCGCGCCTCCCCAGTGTTAATCAACAGGTACCTCTCAACTCGGACACAATCCTCGTAACGCTTGCCACGCCGCTGAACGGCAGTCACTTTCCCGAAAATGGCTTCGTCCCGGTGCAAGCGATCATTCACAGCCAAAACCCCATCGTGCTGATGGAACTCTGGGCGGACGGCGGACTGATCGAAGCAAAAACACCCGCGCCGGGATCGAGTCTTACCGATTTGAGCGCACGGTGGAATTTTTCGATGGGCGGGCCCGGCGACCGAACCTTGATCGTTCGCGCGAAAGACGCGAACGGGCAGATCGGCGCTTCAAACGGTGTTCGTATCGGTGCAAGCGCGGCAGTTGGCGGGCGCAGTGCCTACTCTGCCAAGCCCGGCGATACGCTCGAAAAGATTGCCGCGAGCGCCGATATCCCCAAACAAAAAATCTACGACGCCAATCCCAGTTTGACGCCCACCACACCAATCACGCCGGGGCAATACGTTTTTATTCCCATCGCGCCGCACGCGCCCTATCCACCGCCCAAACTAATCACGCCAGTTCCACCCAGCGGAAACGCGCAATCCGCGTCGGAGGCGTCGTTCATTGAGATTAGTCTGCTCGGGCAAGGACTGTTCGGCAAACCCGCACTACCCCAGCCCCCCAGTTTGGCGGCAAGTATAGACCAATGCAATGTGAACTTGCTCATCACCGACCAGACTACCAATGAAGACGGCTTTTTCGTGTATCGGCTTGATGCGAACCACACGTTCCAACGCATTGCCACGCTCGCGGCAAACAACGGCGCGCTCCCATTGTATTACACCGACTTCAAACTGTCTGGCAAGACGCAATACTATATCGCGGCGTTCAACGCAGCGGGCGAAGCCAAAAGCAATTTGATCGGCGTAGAAATCAACGCTCCCACTTGCGGCTCGACGCCGCCAAGCGGACTGGAATTTGAAAACGGCATTCTAACGCTATCCCAGTTCGTAGACAAGGCATACGTGTACGGCGCGATTAACCAAGGCGCGTTTCTTCGCATCCCCACCGATCCGCAAAAATTTCTGACGCCTGTTCAGGGCAAGATCAACTTGGCGCAGTACATCAACGATCTCGTTAAGGCGGCAAACGTGACACCACACGAGATCGATCTCGAAGCGTGGGGTTGGAAAGGCAACGTCCTGTATCACTTGGGCGCGTTGCACACCACGCTCGATCAAACCTCGCTGACGATTTGCAAACTGGGTGTCGGTTGCACCGGCGATATGGGCAGACCGCAACGCGACGTCAAGGATGCAATTCCAGCGAACCAGCCCAAACAGGTGCGCGAATTTTATTGGAACACGAGCACGCCCGGCGCCACCCACATCGTTTGGCAAATTTCCACCTTGCCATTCACACCCGCGTTCGAGGCGAAACCGGCGGGTTGGGTCGCCTCAGACAATTTGCCGGTCTCCGCTTCGGACTCGGGCGCGAGTGGAGCATTCCAAGTGGACTTTGCGAAATTCACGCAAGCGAACAATGCGGCGACGCCCAAGCCTACGCCGCAGGCAACGCCCGCGAGCGGCAATCCTTGGCTCTTCCAGGTTCTCAATCCGGGCTATGCAACAGTGACCAAACTGGTTTACCCGATCAATTTTTATGCGCGTATCGTGCCGATGCAAGGCAACCAGCCCGCGGGTCCGCTCTCCAATCCCGTCGTCATCACGTATGGTTCCACCGACCCCCAGCCCTCTATTGATCTCTCGTCCTCCTTCGCGCCGAATATCTACGATGTCCAAGTCGTCGGTTTTACCGGCGTGCAACCGCCCACGTTGCCGTGGGGTTGCGTGATCATCAAGGGTCTGGATCCGCAATGGCTGGACGAGGACGACCGCAAACTATTTCAGAAGCTGTTGACGACCGGCGAACCCTATTGCCCCGAACCCTGGAAAGGCGTTGGCGAAAAACCCTGGTACGAGCAAATGTTTGATTTTGTTTCGGGTGCGGTCAGTTGGGTGGCGGAAACCTTCGACGACTTGAAAAATCTTGCCGTGCAATTCGCCGCCGCCCTGATCCCAGGTTGCAACCAAATTTGCCGGGACGCGCTCAAAGCCGGCTTGGAGATCGGATTAACTGCGCTCGGGGTGCCGCCGGAATTGCCAAACCTCGATCAACTCGTAGATGAGGGGCTGGGCTATTTGGTCGAAGCCGCAGTGCAAGAGTTGCCCGGCGGCGAAATGTGCGGCGATTTGTGCAAAGACAAGTTGAAAGACGGCATCAAAGAACTTGCCAAGAGCGCCGCGCAACGCAGTGTCGACAATACCCAAAACGCGGAAATCGCGCACGCACATGGCGTCGAACCCTTGCGCTTGCCGAATATGGTTGCCGCGACGCCCGCGCCCGGTTCAACGTACCAACCCGCCAGCGTCCAGATCAAGATCACGCGCAAGCCCTTGCCACCGAATGCATCCTCGGCGGATCCCAAGCGGTATCGGCTCGTCATTCGTACGGCGGGCGAAAACGAATCGTTGAAAGGCAAAACGGTTTCCTGGCCCACTTCGGTTTCCTGCAACGACAATGGTTGCTGGTTCACTGATGCGGTCTCGGTGCCAATCCTCAACACGCCCAAAGGGTGGCTCTTTGAGCCAGTCTCCGCGCCCGTGCCCGATCTATTGGTAGGGTCTTCGATGACGGTCCGATTTTCACTCACCCCCACCAAGTATTGGTTGCCCGAACACGGCTATCCCAGCAAGTATCCCAGCGAGAGTTACTATTACAACGACTGGCAACACCTCTATAACGACGGCAAAATCAACGTGCGCGCCAGTATCGAATGTCCGGGTACGTGGGGCGCGTGCGGCGGTAGCCACGATGTGACGATCCCCTTCCCGTACACCTATTCGGGCAAATGAGCCGGCGGAACTCGCGTTTACGCGCGGAGGTCAAGATGAAACCCAAGTGGTTTTTCGTTTTTCTTGTGTGTGTCTGGGTCAACCTTGTTGCTATGTCGTGCGAGCCGCCGCCGCGTCCCAGCAACGCGCCCGCCGGCGAGCCGCGCGCGTGGATTGACGCGCCGCTGGACGGCAGTACGTTCGCCTTCCCGTTAGCAACGCCGCTCGAAATTGTTTCGCACGCCAGCGATCCGGCGCGCATCGTCCAGGTCGAGCTGAACGTCAATGGCGCAGTCGTACGCGCCGATCCCAACCCCGAGCCGGGCAAACGCCTGGTCACAATGCGGCAAACGTGGTCGCCGCCTGCGCCAGGCAACTACACGGTCCTCGTCCGCGCGCAAAATAGTCTGGGCACGTGGAGCGGCTATGCCCGCGCCATCATCACCATCGGCGGAATTGCGCCGGGCGCGCAAGTGCAAGGCACGGTGTATTCCGACGTGAACGGCAACGGCTTGCCGAACGATCCGGGTGATGCGCCGCTTGACGGCGTGGTGGTGACGCTGAGCGGATGCGCCGCCAAAACGACGACAACGGTGAACGGCACGTTTCAATTTGCCGGCTTGCCCGCTGGCAAGTGCCTGGTTCAAGTTTCCAAAGCCGGTTGGAAATTTTCTGGCACGTTCCCGGCGGGGCTAGGGCATCCGGCGCAAGTCGTCGCCGATCCGGTGAAACCTTTTGCGTTATCGCTCTTCATGACGCCGCTCGCCACGCTCACGCCCACGCCCACGCGCGTGCCCGGCGCGCCGCCGGCTTTGCCGTCGGTCAGCATTGCCTTTTTCGCCGATCAACTCACCGTGCCCGCTGGGCAATGCACAGTTTTGCACTGGCAAGTCACGAACGCCGCACAGATCGCTTTGGATAATGCGGCAGTCGCCGCGAGCGATTCGAGACGCGTGTGCCCCGCCCAAACGACGACCCATACTTTGCGCGTCGTCACGCTCGACAATCAAACCGTTCAGCGCACGGTCACGCTGAACGTTATGCCAATCACGCCAACTCCAACGCCAACGCGCACACCGACGCGCACGCCCACCCCGCCGCCTATCGCCCCGCGTGGTTGCGTTGGCTCGCCAAGCATCGCGTCGTTCGGTGCGTCGCCGGCATCCATCTACGTTGGGCAATCGGCAACGTTGAGTTGGGGCGCGGTTACCAATGCCGATGCGGTTGAGATCGATCAAGGAATTGGCGGCGTGGCGACGCCGGGCAATGTCAGCGTGTCGCCGCACCAAACGACAATCTACACCTTGACTGCGCGGTGCGGCGCAAACTCTGCCACGCGTCAAACTACGGTGACGGTTTTGACGCGCGGCATCATCGTCCCGCCAATTGTAACCAGCACGCCAACACCGATTCGCCCGATCATCAAGTAAGCCGGCACCAAACCGGACGCCAACAAGGTTCGATTCAAATTTGCGTTTGAGTCGAACCTTGCGCTTTTTCATCGGGCTGGGATCGAAAAGTCGGCATCTGGACATGCGTCGCTCACTATCCAGGGCTTTTCAAAGATTGCTTGACCTTGCCCATCAGTAATGGTAGGCATTACTTTTTAGAGACCTCAATGCAACGCATCATTATCATTGCGTACATGGATGGCTACAACCTTTATTATGGCTTGTGGCACAAGGGCTTGTGAATCGCGTTTTGACGCATCGGAATAGACCGGTTATAATTTCAATAGTGAAATAAGTACCCTTGCGGCGGTTGCAACTTCTGAGGGTGTGGCTCCAAAATGGTGTCCTCAGCCGTAAGAGAGTGTTTCTTAAATCAATTTGTTGCCAGTTTGAGCATACGACGAATGCTGGCGAGATAGGTCATGGCTTCGCTGGATGAAACCGTATGTTCGTAGTCTCGTGCTAAGCGGCGATACCGTCCCAACCAACCGAACGTGCGCTCGACCACCCAGCGTAGCGGGAGCACCTTAGAAAGTGTTTTGAAATTTAGACACCCGACACTTTGGGACAATCGGGTAATTGGACGCGGAAAACGCGGATGTACGCGGATTAAATTATTTTTAGAATTTGGTTTTTATCCGCGTTTTCCGCGCTCGTCCGCGTCCAA
>CAIKBD010000307.1 GCA_903825565.1 uncultured Anaerolineales bacterium
ATTGACGAGATCATCGAGCCGAAGGAAACGCGCCCGCGCCTCATCCGCGCGCTCGAAGTGCTTCGCACCAAAGTCAAACAGAATCCGCCGAAAAAGCATGGCTTGATGCCGGTCTAGGCAAACCGGCAACCCACCGAGAGGATGATATGAACTTGCTTGACATCGGTTTGCAATTGACCGTGTATGGAATGGGCATCGTCTTTTTTCTGCTCGCCGTCATGGCAGGGCTGATCGCCTTGTTGGTAAAATTCGATCACGCGCCCGCCGCCGGCGAACCCGAACCGGCAAGCGCGCCCGCGCCGGCATTCCCCGCCGGTCTCGACGCGGACGCCATCGCCGCGATCACGATTGCCGTGCGCGCACATCGTAGCGTGCTCCGCAAACAAGCCGCACCGACCATGCGTCGCCACCAACCCGGCACGCTTCCCAGTCGCTGGGTTGCCGTTGGGCGCACGCGCCAAACAACCAGTTGGCGCACGCATCGGCGTGGCTAATTTTTTCTCACGAGGTTTGGAATGCGTCGTTATACTGTTCGAGTCCAAGATAAAGAATATATCATTGACGTGGATGATCTCGAAGCCAATCGGTTTCGCGTCATTCTCAACAACCAAGCGTACGAAGTTAATCTGTCCGCCGCGCAAGATTTAGCCGAAGCGAGCATTTCGCCCGCCATCGTGCCCGAGCGCGGACACTCGCGCGACGAGGTCGTGATCGAACGCCCGACCGAATCGTACACGCCGCCCGACCCGGCGGTGATGGAGCGCACCAAGAATGTGCCTTCGCCCGCGCTCCCGCCCGCGCCGGTCGCCGCGAACGGCGCGCGCAATGATCTCATCGCGCCGATGCCCGGCACCATCCTCGCCGTAGATGTGAAACCCGGCGACCGGGTGACGCACGGGCAAAAACTGATGACGCTCGAAGCAATGAAAATGAAGAACGCGATCAAATCGCCGCGCGATGGCGTGATCGGCAAAGTGCTGGTCGAAGCCGGGCAAACCGTGCGCTATGGCGACGTGCTCATCTGCTTCGAGGAGTCGGCGGCATGAACATCTCCCTCGATCAATTGTTGCGCGGCGTGCTGAATGTGACGCCGGGTTCGCTGTTCATGCTGGCGGTCGGTTGCGTCCTGCTCTATCTCGCCATCGCCAAAGAGTACGAGCCGATGTTGCTCTTGCCGATTGGCGCGGGCGCGATCTTTGCCAACCTGCCGCTCTCGCCGATGATTCAGCCGGACGGCATGTTGGATGTGTTGAAAAAAGCCGGCGTAGACAATGAATTGTTTCCGCTGTTGATTTTCATCGGCATTGGCGCGATGACCGATTTTGGACCCCTCCTCGAAAATCCCCGGATGATGCTTCTCGGCGCGGCAGGACAGTTCGGCATTTTCGGCACGCTGATCCTCGCACTCTTGCTCGGCTTTAATCTCAACGAAGCCGCGTCCATCGGCATCATCGGCGCGATTGACGGCCCCACATCCATCTACGTCAGCAACCTGCTCGCGCCGCATCTCTTGGGCCCGATTACGGTGTGCGCGTACAGTTACATGTCACTCGTCCCGATCATCCAGCCGCCGATCATGCGCCTGCTCACGTCGAAAAAAGAGCGGCTGATCCGAATGCCCTATTCGCAACGCACGATCAGCCGCCGCACGCGGATCATTTTTCCGATCTTGGTGATCGTCGTCGTGGGCACGCTCGTGCCGATGGCGACGCCGTTGATCGGCTCGCTGATGCTCGGCAACCTGCTCAAAGAGTCTGGCGTCGTCGAACGCTTGACTGGCGCCTCATCGAAAGAGATCGCCAACGTCGTCACACTGTTCCTGGGTCTCGCCGTCGGCTCGACGATGCGCGCCGACGCGTTCCTCAAAATCCAAACGCTCGGCATTCTCGTGCTGGGCATTCTCGCGTTTTGTCTCGACATTGCCGCGGGGTTGATGTTCGCCAAGTTTTTGAATTTTCTCAGCGGCGGCAAATTCAATCCGCTGATCGGCTCGGCGGGGATTAGCGCGTTTCCCATGTCCGCGCGTGTGGTGCAAAAAGTGGGTCAAGAAGAGGATTTCGAAAATTTCCTGCTGATGCACGCGATGGGCGCGAACGCGTCGGGGCAAGTAGCGAGCGTGATCGCCGGCGGCGTTCTGCTTGCATTGATGGGCGCGGGGTAATCTCGCCTGCGCACGATCATAGATTGCGCTCGGGGATTGTCACTTGAATAAAGCGCGCTTGCGTGCGGTGCAAGCGCGCTTTACGCTGTACAACAACAGGTGTGCCGGCTTTCAGGGTTTGGGCTTTCTCAATTTTAGGACATATTGCTTGCTCGCGGCGATTTCGTCCAACAGCGCATGGAGCAACTTGGCTCGCTCTTTCAGCGGCATTGTCGCAGCCGCGCGCCTTGCCTGCGCCAATGCCGTTTGCAATTCTGCGATTTCCATGACTGTTGCCGCGATGCTGTAGTAGGTTTTGGAACGTCCCTCGTTGAATTGGTCTAGCATGTGCCGGAGCAGTTTCGCTCTGGCTTGCTGAGTTTTCTCGAACGCGTTTACTCCCGCGCGCTGAACCAGGGCGATGTTTTCCTCAAGTTTCTGATAGCAAACGAAACTGTCATATTGCGTGCTGGCGGTTCTATGCCTGCGCCATTTGGGACAAGTTTCGCCCTCAGCGCACTCCCAGCAAAACTCGATGCCTTTTTGCTTCACGGCGCAAGTGATGAACGGGCAACCAACTGCCATGCGGTTTGCGCTTTTACATCCGCCGCATCGGCTTGCGCCCTGCGCGTGATAACTTGGGCACAGCCGACAGGATAGCCCGCAGATTCCAAGTTCAGGATACTGGATTTGCACGGTGATTCCTTTGCGCGAACTGGGAGCGATTCGGCTACAAGAGCGTGACGGCGAAACGCTACAGCGCACCGCAACGGCGGACGAATCGAAAGTACCTTCCAATTTCCAGCCGCCCCGCCGTTGTCGGTGCGCGAGTGTTTGGCGGCGTTCATCGTTTTGTGTTATAATCTATGGCGGAGGTGAGTACTATGCAACTCGAAGATTATTTCGACTTTCTTGCTCCCGATGATATTCGCATCAAAGGCTCGCG
>CAIKBD010000308.1 GCA_903825565.1 uncultured Anaerolineales bacterium
ATATGCAACCCAACATTCAAGCAATTTTTCTCGACGTGGGCAACACTCTGCGCGTGCTCGTAAAAGATGAATCGCATCGCGCGCGCGCGCGGCAGCAATTGGCGTTGCTCGCCGAGACCCAGGATTCGCCCGAAGCGTTTGTTGCGCAGTTGGACGCGCGCTACAAAGTCTATCGCCAGTGGGCGTTCGAGACGATGCGCGAGGCGTCCGAAAAAGAATTGTGGACGCGCTGGCTCTTGCCGGATTTGCCCGCCGAAAAAATCGCGCCGCTTGCCGGCGAGTTGACGTTCCAGTTTCGCCAGTCAATGGGTCGCCGCGAGATGGTGCGCGACGCTAAACCCGTCGTCATCGAGTTGGACAAACGCGGCTATACGCTCGGCATCATTAGCAACGTCATCACCGAAACCGAAATTCCCGATTGGCTCGACGCGGATGGACTCGCGCCGTATTTCAAATCGGTGATGCTGTCGTCGGTTTTCGGCAAACGCAAACCCGACCCGGCAATTTATTGGCAAGCGGCGCAACGCGCCGGCGTCGAACCCAAGTATTGCGCGTACGTCGGCGATAATCCCAAGCGCGATGTCGTCGGCACGTATCAAGCCGGGTTTGGGATGGTTGTGATTTTGATTGACCCGGTCGAGTTGGCGCACGAACCCATCGCCGTGGAAAATCAACCGGATGTCGTCATTCACGAATTCAACAAACTCTTGGACATTTTTCCGGCGCGCGCATAAATCGAGCAACCACAATGGATTTCAAATTTTTGCGTGAATTGCTTATCCCCGCCGAAACCAAAATCGTGCTGATTATTATGGACGGGCTGGGCGGTTTGCCGCTCGAACCCGGCGGCAAGACCGAGCTCGAAACTGCGCGCACGCCGAATCTTGATGCGCTTGCGGCGCAAGCCACGCTCGGACTGACGGTGCCGCTCGCGCCCGGCATCACGGTCGAAAGCGGTCCAGGGCATCTGGGAATTTTCGGGTACGACCCGATGCAATATCGTATCGGACGCGGCGTGTTGGAAGCGGTCGGCATCGAATTTGATTTGCGCCCGAACGATGTGGCGGCGCGCGGAAATTTTTGCGCGCTCGATGCGAACGGTTTGGTGAGCGATCGGCGCGCCGGGCGAATTCCAACTGACGCGAGCAAAGGACTCGCCAAACTTTTGACGATGCAAATCGAGGACGTGGAATTTTTTGTCGAGGTCGTGAAAGAACATCGGCTCGCGGTCATTCTGCGCGGCGCAGACCTGGGCGCGGAATTGTCCGGCTCGGACCCGCTGAAAAACGGCAAGCCGCCGCAAACGGTTCGCGCGCGCGATGCCGCATCCGAAAAAACGGCGCGCGTCGCCAACCAATTCATCGCGCGCGCGCGCGCGGCGCTTGCCGGCAAAATGCCGGCGAATATGATTTTACTGCGCGGCTTTGATTGCTATCCCAATCTTCCGCCCTTGCCAGAAATTTTTGGCTTGCGCGCGGCGGCGATTGCGTTGCACCCAACGTATCGCGGCATTGCCAAATTGGTGGGGATGCACGTGTTGCCAGTGCAAGGCAACACCTTCGCGGACGAATTTGCGACGCTCGAAAAAAACTGGGCTGATTATGATTTCTTTTACTTGCACATCAAGGACACCGACCTTGCCGGCGAGGACGGCGATTTTGCGCGCAAGGTGCGCATCATCGAGCAAGTGGATGCGTTGCTGCCGCGCGTGCTCGCGCTCCAACCCGATGTGATTATCGTCAGCGGCGACCACTCGACGCCCGCCAAGTTGAAAGCGCACAGTTGGCATCCGGTGCCGACGTTGTTGTACGCGGCGGATGCGCGTGCAGAGGGCATTGCCGAGTACGGCGAACGCGCGTGCGCGCGCGGCGGGCTGGGTGTGTTGCCGGCAAAAGACGTGATGCCGCTCGCGTTGGGGCACGCGCATCGGCTCGAAAAATTTAGCGCGTGATGTTGTGAGGGGACGCGCTCCCCTTTTTTTATTGCGCGCCGTGAAAGGATCCGATGCTACCCGCGAATACGTTCGACCTAAAAGAATTTTCGGCAACCTTGTTTGAAAAAATGCAAGACATCAATCCCGGCATCGCCGAGGTTGAACTGTACGAATTTCGCTACGGACTCGCCACGTTGAATCTGTCGCTGGACGATTGGGCGCGCGTCGCGTTGGAGGCGCCAGAACAAATCGAAAGCCGCATTCACGCGCGCGAATTTTATGATACCATCCAAATCCAGCCGCACGTGGACGGGCGCATCGTGTTGGACGCCACCATCACGCGTTTGACGGCGATGCTCTTGGTTGGCATTGCGAACGGCGCGTACACGATAGAGTGGGTCAATCGCAATTTTTATTTCGACATTCGCGGATTTTATTTTTTGACGCGGACGCATTATTTTACGCCACCCGTGCTCGCGCATTTTTGCGGCAAACCGTACCGCCAGTTCGAACCAAAGCAAACCTCGTTCGAACGATTGCAGGATGTGGGCTATAAACAATTCCGAGAAGCGAACGCGCAAGTGGACGAACTGTTCATCGCCAGCGTCAAGCAACTCATCGCCGCCAAGGGCACACCGATTCTGCTCGCGATTGCCGGACCGACTGCCGCCGGCAAAACCGAAATCGTCGAACGCTTGCGCGTTGCGTTCGCGCAGGATGGGCAAGCCACCACCTCGGGCGAGCTGGATAATTTTTTCACCGACCGCGCGTACCGCGAAGCGCACGGCATTCACTCGCTCGGCAAGCAAGCGTTTCATTTCGAACTGCTCGAACAAAGTTTGCGCGATTTGTGTCAGGGCAAACGCATCACGATTCCGCGTTACGATTTTTTCTACGCCACGTCGAGCCACGACCTGGACGGCAAACTCAAACCGGACGGCGTGCCCATCGCCGTCGAACCCGCCGAGATAATTTTCATCGAGGGCAATTTTCCGTTCCTCATCCCGGAAATTGCGCGACTCATCGGCATCAAGGTTGTCTATCTCACCGACGACCCGGTGCGACTCAAGCGCAAGTGGAAACGCGATATTGATTATCGCAAAAAATACGAGCCGACCTATTTTCGCAATCGCTATTTCAAGGAACAATTTTTGATGGCGGAAAAATGTTATCTGCCGCAGTTGCAAATGTGCGACCTGGCGATCGACACGACCGGCGCGACGCTGTGGGCGACGCCGGCGGTAGCCGAAATTTTGAACCGAGGTTGAACCGATGCATCCGCTCGCGAATGCCGTGCGTGAACTATATCGCGCCGGGCAAACCGATTACGCGCTCGAACCCATTGTGTTGACCGACGCGCGCGACCATCCCATCGGGCGCGTGCGCGACGGCGACGCCGTGATTTTTTGTTGTCGGCGCGGCGAGCGCGAAATTCAATTGACCGAGGCGTTTACCGAACCTGGGTTTACGCACTTTGTGCGTCCTGATTTCAAAAACCTCACGTTCGTCATCCTCACGCTCTATCATGAAAAATTCAAGGACTTGGCAGTTGCATTCGCGCCGATGCAAATCCCGGACACGCTCGGCGCAATCGTCAGCCGCGCCGGTCTGCGCCAACTGCGTGTCGCCGAATCGGAAAAATTCGCGCACGTTACATTTTTTCTTAACGGCGGCAACAGTCAGGCGTTTCCCGGCGAAGACGATGCGCGCATTCCGTCGCCGCACGGAATCCCTTTCGATCAAATTCCCGCGTTGAGTTTGCCTCAAGTGACCGCACGCGTTTTGCAGGGCATCGCGCAGAAATACGATTTGCTCGTCACGAATTTTGCGAACGGCGATGTGATTGGACACACGGCGAACCGCGACGCAAAAATCAAATGCGCCGAAATCGTGGACGCGCACCTGGGGCGCGTGGTGGACGCCGCGCTGTCCGCCGATTACTGCGTGCTCGTCACCGCCGACCACGGCAACCTCGAAGTGATGACGAATGCCGACGGTTCGCCGCACGTTTCGCACACAGCGAACCTCGTGCCGTTTCTGCTGATCGACCCGCGCGACGCGGCGCGCGGGGATGTGCGCGACGGCAAACTCGCGGACGTTGCGCCGACGATTTTGCGCGCGCTCGGCCTTGCGCAACCGGCGGCAATGAGTGGCGCGACGCTCGTCCCCGGTTACGACTGGGGCGGACGCCGGCGCGTTCTGCTCGTCATCCTCGATGGCTGGGGCATTGGCAAGGACGATGATGCGAATCCAATTCATCTTGCGCAAACACCGATGTGGGATGCGCTAATGCAAAAATATTCGCACGCGCAATTGCAAGCGGCGGGCGATGCGGTTGGCTTGCAACCGGACAAAGCCGGCAATTCCGAAGCGGGGCATATCAATCTGGGTGCAGGACGCGTCGTTTGGCAAGACGATGTGCGGCTCGACCTGGCGATGAAGGATGGCTCGTTCGCCTCGAACGAAATTTTCTGCCGAGTGATTGACGACGTCAAACACCGCAACACAAGCTTGCACTTGCTTGCTCTGCTCACCGAAAAAAGTTCGCATGGCTCCATAGAGTATCCACTCGCGTTGCTAAAGATGGCAAAGGCAAGCGGGCTGACCCAGGTTTTCGTGCACGTCATTTTCGATGGACGCAGTACCGAACCGGGTAGTGCGCCGGCGTTGCTCGAAAAATTCGCACGACAAATGCAAGCCATCGGCGTGGGGCAAATTGTGTCGGGCGTGGGGCGCGGCATCGCGTTAGACCGCGACGGCAATTACAATAAAACCAAACGCGCTTTCGATGCACTCGTGTTCGGCACGGGCAGACGGTCCCGAACGACAGATGCGTTGAGCCACTAGCGCGTCCCCAAACCGAACAATCCCCAAAACTGCTCGGGTTCCGCGCGCGTTTGACTATTCGCCCAACTCGTGTACTATACGCCCAACGTACTGCCCCACCGTTCTACGGTTCCACTGCTCAACTAAAACACTGGAGGAAAACCCATGACCACACCCATCCGCGAAAAAATGATCGCTCAGGTTGCCGCGCAACGGGATGCCTTGCGCGCGCGCGATCCGCTCGACCTGGCGCGGCGGTGCGGCGTCGAGTTTCGCGACGGCGCGTTCTACATTCCATTTTACGGCGAACTGTACCGGGTTACGTTTCCAGCGCTGGAAGCGTTCGTCGCCGCGAACGGTAAACCGTGCGGGTTGAATCGCACTGCCATGTTCCTGTACTATTTGCAAACCGCCGATGGCGCGGCGGCAAAAAACACTTGGGTCGCTTTCCGCGATTTTCCCGGCGGCATGTTTTATCACCAAGCGTACCAGGGTTACAGCGGCGACCGCCTCGCGAAAGCGATTGACAATCGCATCAATGTCTTCGAGCGCGCGGCGAAACAACTGGGCGGCATGAAGCTTGACATCGGCGATGCCGCGTTTGCGTTCGAAGCGTTGCCGCGTGTGCGCGTCGCCGCGGTGTATTATGTCGGCGACGAGGATTTCCCAGCGTCGGCGAATGTGCTGTTTGACGGCGCGGCGGATCACTATTTGCCGGTGGATGCGCTCGCCGGCGTGGGGAGCGCGCTCGTAGATCGGTTGACCGCGACGGAATCGAAAGACGATCAGGAGTAGGGGACGGGGGGCAGAGGTTAGGGATCGGATATGCAACTCTGGAAAACGCTTGCGCGCACGCCGATTCTCGAACGCGGTAAGTTTCTCGTTGTCGAAGAACACCGGGTCGAATTGCCGGACGGGCGCGTGATTCCGAACTGGGATTGGATCATCACGCCCGATTACATCAACGTGTGCGCGGTGACGGACGACGGGCGATTTATCTGTTTTCGCCAGGTCAAGTACGCTATCGCGGGCACATCGCTTGCGCCGGTGGGCGGGTATCTCGAACCGGGCGAAGACCCACAGGCGTGCGCGCAGCGCGAACTGTGCGAAGAGACCGGTTATGCGGCGCGCGTGTGGCTCAACCTGGGATCGTATTGCGTGGACGGCAATCGCGGCGGGGGCGTAGGCAATTTGTTCCTCGCATTGGGCGCGCACCCGGTTGCCGCGCGACATGCGGACGATTTGGAAGAACAGGAATTGTTACTGCTCACACGCGCGCAAGTCGAAGCCGCGCTCGACGCGGGCGAGTTTCGCGTGTTGGCGTGGGCGACGGTGATGGCTTTGGGTTTGCGAACCCTAGATCGAACTCAATCAAAAGGAGGCACAATGCCAGAGATCAAAACATTTCCCCGCACGCACGTCGTAAGCATCGGCGAGATGGGACCGTGGAATGAGGCGATCCCGCGCGGATTCGCCAAACTATTTGTCTGGCTCGGCGCGCATCGGCTCGTGCCGCTGGGCAATTCGTTTGGCATTTTCTACGACGACCCAGCCAAGGTGCCGGTGGAAAAATTGCGCTGTGAATTATGCGTGCCGGTGGCGGAGGGCGCGACTGGTTCCGATGATGTGACCGCGAAAGAGATCGCCGCATTTGAAGCCGCCACGATTGTGTATCGCGGGCATGCCAACATTACGGCGGCGTACAACGAGGTGTACGATTGGTTGCGCGCGCAAGGATACCGCGACGCCGGCGCACCCATCGAAGTTTACCTAAGTAAGCCGGGCGAAGAACTGTGCGCTCAAGTGTTTGTGCCGATCAAGCCAGCCAAGCCCGCGCCCAAGAAAAAAGCCGCGCCGAAGAAATTAGCGGCGGTGAACAAAGTCGCCGCAAAAAAACCGGCGGCAAAAAAGCCCGCGCCGAAAAAATAATTCCGCGAACTGTGAATCGAGTAGACAAGCGTTGAACCCTTGTCTACTCGATTGTTTATGGGCGCGGCAAACGAGGTGGGACGATGTGGTACAATACCTTGATGGCGATGCTGTTGCGTTCGCCGTTGCATGGGTTGCTCAGCCAGAGCTTGCTACTGCTCACGTACACTGGGCGCAAGAGCGGCAAGCGGATTACCGTGCCGGTGAATTACGTGCGCGACGGGGCGGTGTTACGCATCACCAGCCGGCGGGAGCGCACATGGTGGCGGAATTTGCGCGGCGGCGTGCCGGTGCGCGTGCAACTGCGAGGGCGCGAGGTCTCGGCGACGGCGACCATCGTAGACGACGCGGGCGGTGTTGCGGCGGGCTTGCGCGCGTTTTTCGAGAGCGCGCCGCAAACGGCGAAATATTTTGGCGTGGCGCGCGCCCCAAATGGCGACTGGGACGCGGCGGCACTCGCTCGCGCTGTCCAAGACCGGGTGATGATCGAATTGCGTTTGGATTGAGGCGGTGTGTCCGGGTTGGCAAAGCGTTTTCTTTACGTAATCGTTATGCAATCGTAATGAAACGTAATACTTTTGTCACACAAATCATCGTATAGTATCCGCGTAATTGTGATCAGTTTGTCACACTGGACTGGAGACAGCGATGAGTCTCAAGCGCGTATTGTTAGTCGAGGATGAAGCGACGGTCGCCTTCCTGATCAAGGAAAGTCTCTCCGATCTCGGCTCCGATTACGAAGTGGAAACAGCGGCGTCCGGCGAAGAGGCGTTGCGAAAAATGGAGCGCGCCCGCTGGGATTTGGTTGTGACCGATCAGCGTATGCCCGGCATCACCGGTTTGGAACTGATCGAAACGCTCAAAACCAAATCGCCGGCAACCCTTACAATCCTGATCACCGCGTATGGCTCGGAAGAGATGCAACAAGCGGCGCAACGGCTCAACGTGTACAACTACATGACCAAGCCGTTTCCACTCGCTGATTTGCGCCGCGTGATCAAAGACGCGCTCGCGCTTAAAGCCAACGGGCGCGACGAGCCGCCGCCCGAAAAAGATGCGCCCCCGCTCAAGATTACTCTCGGCGGCGATGGCAATGTCGGCAAGACGACGCTGATCAAGCGGTTGTGCACCGGCGAGTTTGACGCGTCGCGCGTGATGACGATTGGCGTGGATTTTCACCTCTACGACCTTTCGCAAACCCAAGTCACGCGCCGCTTGATCGTGTGGGATGTCAGCGGGCAAGATCAATTTGCGTTCACGCGCCGCGCGTTTTACCGCGGGAGTAAAGCGGTCGGGTTGGTCTATGCCGTCAGTGATCGGCTCTCGTTTGAGAAACTCTGCGTCTGGCGCGACGAAATTCGCACCTTGTTGCCGCGCGTGCCACTGGCGCTCGCCGCAAATAAGACGGACTTGCCTTGCCAGGTTGTCAGTGAAGAAGGGCGACGCCTTGCCGATGCGTGGAACGCGCCGTTTTTTGAAACGTCGTGCGTCACCGGCGAGGGCGTCGCCGATTTCTTTGGCACCTTGGCGGAACTTGCCGCGCAAAACGGCAAGCGTTGAAAGCGAGCAGAACTTATGCCATTGACAGGTCACGTGCGCGATCTCTCGTTGCCCAATCTCATTCAACTGCATTGCAACGAGGGCAGACCCGCGCGATTGCGTTTGACCGAAGGTATGCGCCTCGGCATGATCTATATCGCCGAGGGCAAAGTGATTGACGCGGAAACCGGCGGCGGGCACGGCGAAGATGCCGTGTACGATATGCTGGGTTGGGAAAATGCGACCTTTTCGGTTGAAGTGGATACCCCACCCTGGCGCGACACGACGATCCAAATCCCGTGGAATATGCTTGTGTTGGAGGGCTTGCGCCGGCTCGACGAGAGCCAAGTCGTCCGCGACACAGCGTTCCAGACTGCACTCGAAACGTTACGCACGCAACGCGGCGTACACTGGGCGATCCTGACCACAACCGAGGGCTTGTGTCGCGCCGCTACACACGCCGAGGAGATGGCGGCGAACGCGCACTATGTTGCCACGGTGGGACAGCACGCCAGCGCGATCAGCGCGTTGTTGGAGCGGGGCGATTGCGAGCAACTGCTCATGGTCGCGCCCGACGAAAAATTGATCGTCGCCAAACGCGGCGCGGATTATTTCGGTTGTGCGTTCGACGCACGCACCTCCAACGATCAAACGAGCAAGGTGCTGTTGCTGTTGCAAGTCCACTAGCCGTAAATCCCAAACGCGCGCAAACGTTGACGGTATGATATTTTGGTTTGTGTGGAGAAACTATGCTATTGCCCCGGGGCGCGGTCGTCTACGAAAACTTGAACACTTCCTTTACCCAGTTTGACGCATTGCTCGCTGACCTCAAAAGCAATCAGTTTACCGGCGCGGTGCGCGTGATGGCATGGGAATACGAAGGCGTGCTGTTGCTGGATATGGGCAACATCGTCGGCGCGCAGGAACAGGTGAACGGCGTGACGCGCATCGGCGCGAGCGCCGTCGAAGCGATTGCCAACAAGGCGCGCGAAAAAGATGGTGCAATCCACGTCTCCCGGCTCGCACCCGAAATTGTTGCGCTCGTGGGCGGCGTAGCACAGAGCGAGCCGCTGTACAAAGACCTTGCCAGCGATTTCACCAGTCTCGAAAAATTGATCGCCAAATTGCAGGGCGAACGACACACCGGCTATATCGAAATCCGATTCGCGCAAAACCCGGACC
Source organism: uncultured Anaerolineales bacterium (assembly GCA_903825565.1). Taxonomy (GTDB): domain Bacteria; phylum Chloroflexota; class Anaerolineae; order UBA4142; family UBA4142; genus CAIKBD01. The sequence goes on from CAIKBD010000308.1 coordinate 9,410, forward strand.
TGGCGACGATTTGGATGCAAGCGGGCGCACCCGTCGAATGTGTGTTTACCAGCGGCGGCGATGTGCTTTCGGGCGCGGGCTTGCTGGAGCAGATCATCCAAGCGGCGACTCAGCAGAGCGCGTTCTTCACCGTGTACCGCGCCGACCTTGCGCGTGCTTACGGCGCGAGCGCCGATCTGGGCGAAAGTTTCACGCGGCAAGCCATGCTGGGTTTGTGGCAAGAGGTGTTTCAGAACTTGGAGCGCGCGCTTGAGGCGTCCAAACCTGATCTGTTTCGTTTGACCTTCAAGCGGGTATGCATCGAACACGCTGACGCCTTTCCCTTTTTGGATCCCTTTGCCGGTGAATTGGAGTACCGCGACGAGACGCTCACATTCAACGGGCAGGTCTCCGTCGCCGATTTCAATCGGGGCTTGGCGCAGACACTCGCGGCGACGTTGGGCAAATTGGCGGCGAGCGGCAACGCGCCGAAATTGCAAGCCGCCGGGCGTGAATTGTATCGGCGCCTGGGTGCGCGATTGGATGAAGTGGGCATCATCGCCGCCGCGCCGGAATTTTTCGGCGGCTAGCCGGCACATTCGGAACGCTGGGCACAATTTGCAGATTCGATGCGAGAGACAAATATGGCAACTCTGATCGAAAAAACTCCTTCGGAGAAATGGCGCGGTTTTGCGCTCCGCGATCTCAACCAGGCAAACCGCGCATTGTTTCAGGCGGTGCAAAGCGTTGTGGGCGTCCAAGACCTGTACCTCTGCGATAATCATGGTCAGGTGCTGGGCGCGCTCGTCGCCACGCCCTTCGACGCCGAGCGGAGCAATCAGTTGGGCTTGCAGTTCGCGCATTTGTTTGCGGTGGGTCATGCGCACGGCAAGAAAACGCGCGACCTCGAATTGCGTTTGGCGCGCGGCAATGTGTTGGCGCGGGATCTCGGCAACGCGTTCATCGTCGTGGTGTGCGCGCCGCAAGTGGATTGGTCGCTGTTGCGGATGGCGCTCAACGTCGCCGCCGCGCCGTACGAAAAAAACGGCGAACTGCAAGACAACCTGCGCGCCGCCGCGCCGGCGCGCGCCGATGTATTGACATTTGCGGTGACCGAGCACCCGCCCACTCCAGAACCGGCGGACGCGCCGAGTCTCGCCGCCGCCGCGTCGCCCCAACCCCCGCCGCCAAAATCCGACGATGAAGATCGGCGTTACCTGTGGGCGAAATTCCCGTAATTCGGGGAGGCAACCTTCGCACGGTTTGCACAATTAGGGAAGGCAATCTATGACGGATGCGGCGCACGTAATCTTTCGACTGTCGAGCCGGGATTTGACCGGCGAAGTCAACCTGAAACCGGAAGCCTGGCGCATCTTGGCACAAGTCAATGGGACGCGCACCGTTGCCGAGATCGCGCAGAACCTGAGAATAGATGTGGCGTTGACGGCGCGCGTGGCGACGAGTTTGGTCGAGGCGGGCTTGCTCGAACTTGCGCCGGGCAGTGCCGCGCCGCCGCCGCCCGTCGTCCCCAACGCCTTTTTCGATTTTGTGACGCGCGAGTTGACGCGCGTGCTGGGTCCCATTGCCAGCATTATCCTCGAAGACGAAATGATCGCGTTCGGCGAAACGCGCGAGCAGTTCCCGCGCGAACGCATCGCCGAATTGATCGAACGCCTGAGCGCCGAAATCCGCGACGAGACCAAGCGTTTGCATTTCCAACAAATCATGCTCGATGCGATCCGCAAACTATAGCGCGGGCGGCATTTGGCTAACAGGCAAAGGAGATAGGGATGACCACACGCAATTTTTCGTTTAGCCGGTTGGATCCGCGTCAATGGCGCTTGCGCGGCAAACTTACGTTGGCGTTCCTGCTGTTGACGCTGGTGCCGTTGGTGTTGGTGCGCGCGATCAATAATCAGATCACCCGGAATGCGTTGCTGGAACAAGGCACGCTCAGTTTGACGTATGCCAGTACGCAGACGGCGGATAAGATTGATCGCTACCTGGTAAACGCGCGCGAAGATATTATCATGGCGCGCTTGTTGCCCGAAGTGCTGGCGTATGTCGGCAACCCCAATGACGCGACCTTGCGCGCGAACGCGCTGGCGATCTTGCGTGCGCTTGCCTCCAAATCCGATTACGAATCGGTGGCGCTCATTGCGTCCGATGGCAAGATCATGCTCTCATCCGTCGAAGCCGAAATCGGGATGGATGTGCGCGCCTTTCGGCCGGTGCAGGACGCGTTGCAAGGTCGGATCACCATCAGCGATCCGGTGCTCAACCCGTTCGACAATTCGCCGAGCGTTGGCGTTGCCGCGCCGATCTTTTTGCCGGGTTCGGGCGCGCCCGCGGCGGTCATCCGCAGTCGGCTCACGCTATACGGCATTTGGACGTTGATCGAGTCGGACAAGGAAGCGGCAGGGCGCGGCAGTTTCGGCGTGTTGCTGGACGAGTACAACATTCGGTTGGCGACGAGTTTGAGCGCGGGGGATCGCGAGCGCGTGATCCAAAATCTCTTGTATCGCGCGATTGCGCCGTTGCCCGCCGACACCGTGACGCGTTTGTTGACCGAGCGCCGGTTTGGCGCGGCAAAGGAAATTCCGATACTGGCATTGCCGGACTTGGCAGATGCTATCGCGCGCGAAAAACCCGTCTTTGAAACGACGGCGGATAATAGCCCGGTGCGGCATCAAGCGGCGCTGACAACGCTCAAGATCAAACCCTGGCGGTACGTGCTGATGGCGCCTGTAGCGACGTTCACAAGCGCGGCGGACACGGTCGGCGCGATCTCGCTCGCGCTGGGCTTGGCGGCGATGTTGTTCGCCATACTCGCGGCGGTGTACACGGCGCGCATTCTCACGCGTCCCATCGTGCAACTGACCAACGTGGCGGATCGGATTAGTCTGGGCGAGTTGGACGCCCAAGTCGAAGTGACGAGCAAAGATGAAATTGGTGATCTGGCGGAAGCGATTGGGCGTATGCAAGCCAGTCTCCAAGCCGCAATCGAACGCTTGCGCGCGCGGCGCGCGAGTTAAGGGAGAAGCATCATGGCAAGACTGGTTTTATCGGAAGCCCATTCCGACCGGGTGGAAAAAATTCTGCGCGAACTGCTCGGCAAAACGGGGGCGCGGTGCGCGATCCTGGCGGATATTAGCGGGCAACTGCTTGCCGTCGAAGGGCGCGTCAAGGGTTTGGACACGACGGTGCTTGCCGCGCTGATCGCCGGCAACGTGGCGGCGACGGCGGAGATGGCGCGCTTGTTGGGCGAGCGCAAGCATTTTCAGATTTTGTTTCATCAAGGCGAAGAGCACAATTTGCATCTCGGCGCGATTGGCACGAGTTTTCTGCTTGCCGTGGTGTTTAGCGTGCAGACCCAGATCGGCTTGGTGCGTTTGTTCGCCATGCGCGCCGCCGAGGAACTGGGTAAAATGGCGCCCGAATGGGAATCGCTCGTGATGGTTCCCGGCGCGTCAACGCAAACTGTGCCGGAAGATTTCGCGCAAACGTTGGCGGACGAGTTGGATAATTTCCTGAAGCAGGAATGAACGGCGACGGGCGATGTTGATCAATTGGAAGTTGCGCGAGATCAATCTCAAAATCGTCTATTATGGTCCCGCGTTGAGCGGCAAGACCACGAATCTGGAATTTATCCACGCGCACACCAATCCCAAAATGCGTGGCGACCTGGTCTCGCTGAAAACACGCGAAGACCGCACGATCTTTTTCGACTTTTTGCAGATCGAGTTGGGCGCGATCAAAGGATTGAAACCCAAGTTTCAGTTGTACACGGTACCCGGGCAAACCTACTATCTCGCCACGCGCAAGGTGGTGTTGCAAGGGTGCGACGGGGTGGTGTTTGTTGCCGATTCGCAGCGCGAACGCCTGGCGGAAAATTGCGCGACGCGTGTCAACTTGCTGACGAACTGGCGCGATTTGGGAATAGACGCGGTGCGGATGCCGCTCATCTACCAATTTAACAAATGCGATTTGCCGAACATTGTCGCGCCGGAAACGTTGCGTGCCGCGCTCCAAGTGGACACGACGCCGTACTTTATCGCAAGCGCCACGCAAGGCACCGGCGTCTTTGAAACGCTCAAGGCGATCATCAACGCCGTTGCCGCGCGCGTGCAGACGCAAATTTGAACGAGGAGACCCAAGCCATGCCCACACCCTTGGCGCGTAGCGCGCGCAAGAAATTATCGGTAGCGGAGGTAAGCCAGATCGCGCGCCCCACGCTGGGCGCGGAAATGCCGGTTGCGCTCTTTCGCGTGTTGCGTTTGATCGCGATGGAAGACTTGCTGGGGCGCAGCGCCGCGAGTTTGCTGTACAACGCCGGCGAGAAGATCGGCTTGACGCTCGACGTGCGCACGCCGGCGGATTTGGTGGAGTTGGTGCGCGCGCTCAAAATCGGCGAGGCGGAAATCGTCACGGCAACCGCCGAGCAAATCATCGTGGATGTGCATGAGTGTGTGACGTGCGCGGGGTTGACACCGGTGGGCTATCCGCTGTGTCACTTTGAAGCCGGCTTGGTCGCGGGGGGGTTGCAAACGATCCTGGGCGGCAACTTGTTCGTCAAAGAAACGCGCTGTATCGGCGGGCTGGGCGATCCGGTTTGTCGCATGGAAGCGCAGATCAAAACTAGAAACTGAGCGAGGGGCGACGCCGGAGCGTCGCAAAGGAGCAGGCAAAATGGCGGAAAAAGACATGACGGCAAAATTGACGGAACTGTTGCGCGCGTTCCAAGCGTCCACGCCCGGCGTGGTGGGCGCGGGCATTATCAGTATGGATGGGTTTGCCATCGCCTCCGAGTTGCCGCAGAGCGTGGAAGAACGTCGGGTTGCCGGGATGGCGGCGGCAATGCTGGCGCTGGGCGAACAAACTACGAGCGAGTTCGAACATGGCTTGCTGGAGCGCGTGTTTGTCGAAGGCGAAGAGGGCTACACGATCATTATGAGCGCGGGACCCGATGCCGTGTTGAGCGTCGTTGCGCGCAAAGATGCAAAACTGGGGCTGGTCTTTTTGCAAATGGAACGCGCCGCCGAACGCGTCCGCCAAGCCATGGCGTGATCTATGTCAACGCCATTTTCCTCAGAGATCGATCTTGACAAGCCGCGTGTTTCGGAAGAGAATACACCTGCGCGTTCACCCTTTGAAGACATTCTCGCGGAAATGAACGCGGCGGGCCGCTTCACCGCCTCCGTGTTGGCGAGTGACGATGGGTTACCGGTTGCCGTCGCGCCGGTGCCGCCACCCTACGATGCGAACACCATCGCCGCGATGGTGACGCTGATCAAGGATTTCATTTTGCAGACCCAGGTTCGGCTGGGGCTGACGCAAGTGGACGAAGTCTCGGTCGTCGTCAGCGATCGGTCGCGTTTGATCTGTCGGTATTTTGATATTGAAGGGCGCGCATTCGTGTTAGCCATCATTGCGCCGCCTCAATTGAGCTATCGGCGTTTAACCACGCACGCCATTGGCGAAATCAAAAAAGCATGGTGAGAGGAGAATCTATGCCAGGAGCATCACGCGGTAGTCGAATCATTGAACAGTTGCGCCAGTTACGGAGTAACAGCCCCGACGTGGAAGCGTCCGCGGTGGTCAGTGCGGATGGCTTGATCATCGCCTCGGATTTGCCGGCGGGTTCGGAGGAGGATCGCGTCTCGGCGATGTCTGCCGCGATGCTGTCGCTCGGCGACCGCATCGCCAGCGAGTTGAGTCGGGGCACGCTGGAGCAGGTGTTCATTCGCGGCGCCCAGGGCTATGTCTTTCTCACCTCGGCGAACGAAGACACGGTGTTGACGGTGCTCGTCCGCAAAGACGCGAAACTGGGTTTGATCTTTCTCGACATTCGCCGCGCTGCCGACGAAATCGGCAAAATGATCTAACGCGCGGCGCGTGGATTCCCAGACCCCAAAAAATTCCAAGCCCTACGACTTGGAATTTTTTTTGTTATACCGCCAATGCGCCGCCGCGTCGCAACGCGCGCTTGTTCAGTTCCAACTTGTCGCGGTGGCGCGCGCTAATGTGCTTGTCCAGCACTTGGTCGAGCGTTTCAAATTGCAACGCGCCGGTCGCGGCGAGCATTGCGCCGACAAGGACGACGTTCGCCATTTGCGCCGCGCCCAATTCTGCCGCGATGTCATTCGCGGGCGCGTAGATGATGCGAATATCCGCGCGCTGGGATTTTTGCGCGATCAGCGACGCGTTGACGACGAGCACGCCGCCCGGCGCGATCAGCGGTTCGAAACGTTCATACGACGGCAGGTTCATCACAATCGCGGCGGTTGGGTGTCGTGTGAGCGGCGAGCCGATCTCTTCATCCGAAATGATCACGGTGCAGTTTGCCGTGCCGCCGCGCATCTCGGGCCCGTACGAGGGAATCCACGTGACATGCCAACCTTCTTCGAGCGCGCCATACGCCAGCAATTGCCCCGCGAATAATGCGCCTTGTCCGCCAAAACCGGAAATGACGATTTCATGCAGCATCGGAACCTCTACACCAGGGTTTTGATCGCGTCGCCGATTTTGTAATCGCCGAGCGGATAGTAGGGCAACATTTGCTCTTTGATGAAGGTGAGTGCGTCTTTGGGGCTGACGTTCCAGTTGGTGGGGCACGACGACAGCACTTCGACCATCGCAAAGCCGGCTTGGTGCAGTTGAACCTGAAACGCGGTCTTGATCGCTTTTTTCGTTTTGTTGATGTTGCCGGGATCGTGCACCGAACGGCGCGCAATGTACGACGCGCCCGGCATCTGCGCCAAGAGTTCCGACATTTTGAGGGGCCAACCTTGCACTTCAACATCGCGTCCGCTGGGCGATGAGGTGGTTCTCATGCCGGGCAAGGTGGTTGGCGCCATCTGCCCGCCGGTCATACCATAGATTGCATTGTTGGCGAAAATTACCGTGAGATTTTCACCGCGCGCCGCCGCGTGAATGATCTCCGCGGTGCCAATCGCGGCGAGGTCGCCATCGCCTTGATACGTAAAGACGATGCGATCCGGCAAGGTGCGTTTGATGCCGGTCGCCATTGCCGGGGCGCGCCCGTGCGCGGCTTCGGCGAAATCGGTGTCGAGATAGTTATAGATGAACACCGAGCAACCGACCGGCGCGACGCCGATCGTTTTTTCGCGGATGCCCAGTTCGTCAATCGTTTCCGCGATCAAGCGGTGAATGATCCCGTGGGTGCAGCCAGGGCAATAGTGCGTTACGCCGGGCGTCAACGCGTCGGGATAATCGAAAACGGTTTGCATGTGTTCGTTAAGCATAAATTCCTCAACTCGCTCCGTTGTCCAGCCGCGTCAATTTTTCAATCTCCGGCAACACATCATCCGCGAATGGCACCAAGCCGCCGGTCACGCCGTAGAACTGGATCGGCACACGCTCGGCGACGGCGAGCCGCACATCTTCGAGCATTTGCCCGGTGTTCATTTCGACGACGAGTAGCGCGCGCACGCGTTGGGCAAGCGCGGTGAGTTGCGCGTGTGGAAACGGATAGAGACTGATCGGGCGGAACAAGCCGGCGCGAATGTTTTTCGCGCGCGCCCAGCGCACCGCCGAATGGGCTGCGCGCGCGGCGGAGCCGAACGCGACCACGGCGTACTCGGCGTCGTCGAGCAGGTATTCTTCGTAGCGCACTTCGTTTTGTTCGATCTGCCGATGCTTGGCTTGGAGGTGCATGTTGAATTGATGCAGGGCTTCGGATTGCAAATAGATTGAACTGATGAGGCGATGTGGACGCCCCGCCGCGCCGGTCAATTCCCAGCCGCGATCCTTTTTTTCGAGGCGGCGTTGCGGGGGCATTTCAATCGGTTCCATCATTTGCCCAATGTTGCCGTCGGCGGCGATGATGACGATGTACCGATACTTGTCGGCGAGGTCGAACGCGCCGTACATCAGATCAGCGGCTTCTTGCACGGACGCGGGCGCGAGCACGATGGGGCGATAGTCGCCGTGCCCGCCGCCTTTGGTCAATTGGAAATAATCGCTTTGCGAAGGCGCAATGTTGCCCAAGCCCGGTCCCCCGCGCATAATGTCCACGAGGACGACGGGCACTTGGGAGCCGGCGATGTAGGACAAGCCCTCTTGCATGAGGGACATGCCGGGGCTGGACGAAGAAGACATGACGCGCGCGCCGGTAGATGCCGCGCCGTACACCATATTGATCGCGGCGACTTCACTTTCGGCTTGGACGAACGCGCGCCCAGTGGCGAGCATTTTTTTGGCAAGGTACTCGAGTAGTTCCGTTTGCGGCGTGATTGGATAGCCAAAGTATGCTTCCAACCCTGCACGCAGGGCGGCTTCGGCGAGGGCTTCGTTGCCTTTCCAAAGTTCTTTGGTCATTGTGGCTCCAGTAGTACGGATTGCGTGTTGCGTAGTACGTATTGCGGATGGCGTGTTACGTATTGCGCGTTGTGGATGGTGTGGTGGCTTTGGGTTTGATTTCGCGGTACACGGTGATCGCCACGTCGGGGCAGATTGTCGCACACAGCAAACAACCCGTGCATTGCTCGTTCGGGTCCACGAGGATTGCCGGGCGATACCCGCGCGCGCTGAACGTTGTTGCCATGTGAATGATATTTTTGGGACAAACGGTCGTGCAGAGTTCACAGCCCTTGCAACGCCGTTCATCTATAGTGATCGTGCCTTTTGCCATTCTGCCTCCCAGCAGTAAATAACCTGGCTCGTTCTGCGCTAGGTTGACTAGTTTGGCAATGTCACATTCGATTTTTTGTAGGGGCGGGGTCATCCTGCCCGGATCCCAGGGCGACAAGACGTCGCCCCTACGCGTTAATCTGACCTTGCCAAACTAGTAGAGAAACTCCCGAATGTCATAGTAACTGATTTTCGGCGCGCGCATCAGATCGGGAAAGTACAAGCCCGCGCGCATTTGCGTCATTTGGTGTTCGATCTCGGCGACGCGGAGCGGGCGAATGTTGGCGTCGCGCGCCAACGCCGAATAATCCGAGCCAGGAAAATCCACCAACTCGGAAAAATAAATCAGATCGCGTTCGTCGAGCGGCATTTGATTGAGCGTGGCGACGGTGTGGCGCACGTGTTGTGCCGCGTACTTTTCGCCGCCAGCGCCCGCCAGCACGATGATCCCGACGGCGACGCCGCCGGCTTTGATGTGATCCACCAATTGCACGACATCGTTCGGCGTGTTCGGCTTGCCCAAAAACCGTAGCAGTTCGGGATCGCCGGTTTCCAACCCGACGTAGACGCGGCGCAACCCGCGCTGGCACAAGTCCGCAAATTCGCGCGCGGTTTTGCGGCGCGTGGTGAACGCATCTACAAACGAAAAGACGCCATCAAAGTGAATCGGGTGTTCGGCTTGCCAAGCGCGGAGCGCGTCGTCGCGCACGCCGCAGGGTGGGATCACAAATTCTTGGTTGATCGCGTCGAACAGCGGCACCAGTTGTTCTTGCGGCATCACGAGCGCGTTCGCGTCGGCGAGGAAGATGGATTTGCGTAAGCCAATCGCGCCGCCGAAAAATGCGCGCACATCGCGGATGTGCTGGCGAAACTCGGCGAGACTCTTGATGTGGAATTTGCGGTCGCGGTAAAAACCGCAGAACGCGCAGTGGTTGTGCGAGCATCCTTCCGTCGCTTGGAGCACCAGGGCGAGGTACTGATCGGGCGGCAGGATGTGGACGGGACGATAAATCCAGTGGAAGGTTTCGCGGTCGCGGACAAGGCGTTGCCAATCGCAACTCAGGATGCGTGCGAACGCATCGCGCGCCAACGTCAGGTCGGCGGGCGTCGCGGCGTTCGTCACGCGCGTGCTCGGGGCGGCGAGGAGTTCGGCGGATTGGGCGGCGAGCGCGTAGATTTTTTCGAGCCAGGCGCGCGCTTCATCGGCGGGGAGTTCGCGGCGCACGCGGTGCGCCAGACCCGGTTGCGTGCCTTCTTGTTTTTCCAAGACGCGGTTATCTAAACTGCGCCGGTAATTCCGCCCGTCTTGCCACGCGCCGATCAATCGTCCTTCGCGGTCGTAACTCAAAGACAGTTTATCGTCAACCAAAAGTGTGGTGGACTCGCGCCGCACATTGATCAAGAGTTTATGGTTATCGGCAGTCAGCAATTCAACAATCGGCATAGGTTTTGCCAGCACGGACATCCGGTCGATTCTATTGTACCGCGTCAAGGTGTGCGTTTAGTTGCAGTGCGGTCAAAAGGCGGTCAAAGCACGGTGGAATCGGATTTTGTGCGTCCGATTCGGAGTGTGATGATCTGCGCGGCGACGGCGATCAGTGCGAGCGCGGGCGCAATCGGTAGAATGGTCAGCCCCGACCAGATCAGCGAATCGGTGTGAATCTCCGCACCCGGTCGAAAATCCACCTTCGGCGCGAGTGAGGAGGGCAGGGCGAGCAACCCCGTGAGCGCAAGCAACAATGCCAAGTTGCCGATGCTTAACGCGGCGATTTCGAGCGTGACGCGCGCGCGGGATGCGCCGGCGCGGCGACGTGCGGTTGCGCCGATTACGAGCAGTGCGCCGAGCGCGCCGGCGTGCCACACGCCCAACGCGCCGCCGAGCCAGGCGAGCGCGCGCGAGGTCGTTGCCATTTCGAGGGTGGCGTATTCAATCGGAATGTAGAAATTGGCGGCGACAACTTGGGCGAGCAGAAATGCGCTGTCGCCGCGCCAAAACGTATGCCACTCGACGATGCGCCACGCGGCAAACGTCCCGCGCAATTCGACCCAGGGCGCGGCAAAGGTGGCGACGAGTCCGATGGCGGTGGCGAGCGAAAACAGTTCGAGAGTTTGGCGATTCAAACGCATGGGGTTCAACCGACAAAGCGATAACCCTTGCCGCGCACGTTGAGAATGAGGCGCGGGCTTTGCGGGTCATCGCCCAGTTTCTGGCGCAAGCGTTGCAGGTGGACGCGCACGATGGGGCGCGCGTCCGCTTCGCTAATGTCGTACCCGTGCGCGGCGCGGATCAATTCGTACGCGGTGACGACGCGTGCGGCGTGCGCCGCGAGATAATCGAGCAGATCAAATTCGGTGGGGGTCAGCTCGACCGGTTGATTGTCCAATGCGACGATGCGCTTTTGGCGATCAATCGTCACGCGCGAAGTTTGCACGAAACGCGTGCGCGCATTCGCGTCGTTCAGCGAGTCGCTGGTCGTTTCGTTTTTCAGTTCGAGCAATGTGGCTTCGAGGTTGGCGATCAATTGTTGGCGGCGCAACGCGTCGTGGCGCTTTTCCAAACTACGTTCGACGCTGGCGATGATTTGGGCGAGACTGGCGGGCTTGGTGAGATAATCCGCCGCGCCTTGCCGTAACGCGCTGATGGCAGAATCGAGCGAGGCAAAGCCGGTCATCATGATCACGGCAGTTTGCGGCGCGCGTTGATGAATTTGGGTGAGCAAGCCGATCCCATCCACGGGACCTGGGATTTTTAGATCGAGGAGCGCGAGATCAAATTCGGTTTGCGCGCAAGCGCGCAGGGCTTGCGCCGAGTCGGTCGCGCATTGCACGCGCCACCCGCGCGCGGTCAGTGCGTCGGCAATGACGGTACAAATTGTCGGTTCATCGTCCACAATCAAAATGTGTTCGGAAAGCGTCATAATTTTTTCCAAGCCGGGGGTGGGCTAGGTGGTTGGTAGCCACACCGTAAATGTACTGCCGCTTGCCACAACGCTTTGCACCGTAATCCGACCACCGTGACTGGCGATGATGCTGTGACTGATGCCCAAGCCCAGCCCGGTGCCTTGCGTTTTGGTTGTGTAAAACGGTTCGAAAATCTTGTCGAGGTGTTCGGGCGCAATGCCGGTGCCGGCATCCGTAAAATCAACGACAATCCAATTGCCGGCGTTTTCCACGAGCCGACCATGAATGTGCAGGTCGCCGCCGTCGGGCATGGCGTCGGTGGCGTTCAAAATCAAATTCAAAAACACTTGTTTGAGTTGGTTGGCATTACCGACCAAGGGTGGCGGTTCTTCGCTCCATTCGACAGTGACGTGCGTGCGCGCGTGTTGCAGGCGTTTCGAACTCAACGTCAGCACTTCGTCGAGCAGAGTCCGCACGTTGACCGGCATCCGCGCGCCGCGCGCCGGCTTGTAAAAATCCAGCATCCGTTGCACCATCGTCGCCAGCCGGTCCACTTCGGCTTTGGCAAGCGTCAGGTACCGCGTTTGTTTTTCCAAATTTGTCGGGTTGGCTTGTGCCAGATCGAGACAGCCCTGGATCGCTTGCAAAGGATTGTTGATTTCGTGCGCGAGCGACGCCGCCATGCGCCCAATCGCCGTCAGTTTTTCGGATTGGATCAATTGCTCTTGCAAGGCTTTTTGCGCGGTAATGTCTTGCAACACGTTGACACTGCCGCTGATCGTGCCGTCCGGTTCGTGCAACATGTACCCGTTGAACCGCAACGTCCGGTTCAAACGTGCGGACTCGATCTCGATTTCGAGCCGTGCGTTTGAACCGCTGGGCGTTTGGTGCGGGCAGTACGCCAGGGGTTGCTCCGTGTGATGAATGGCTTGGTAGCAAAATTGCCCCACGAGTTCGTGCGGCGTCGTGCCGAGCCAATTGGCGAGCGTGCGATTGACGCGCACGATCCGGCACATGCGATCCACCAAGTAAATCCCGGCGTCAATCGCGTCCACCGTTTGCTCCCACTCGTCTTTGGCGCGCGTCACCTTGTCGAGCAGATCGTTCAGCCCTGCCAAATGCGCGTGCACCTGGTGCGAAAGTTGCGCGTTCTGGATCGCAAGCGTGACCGGCGCGGCAATCCATTGCAACATTTGCAAACTTTCGGCGGTGAACGCGTGCGGGGTGGGGCTAAGCAGTTCGATCACGCCGATCACTTGATCGCGCGCCAACAACGGCACGGCGAGCACCGCGCGCGTGGGGAAGGGCATGCCCACATCCACTTGCAAATTCCAGCGCGGATCGCACAGAACGTCGCCAATGTTTTGCGCTTGCCGATGCGTGACGACCCAGCCCGCAATGCCCTGCGTGCGCTTGAAGCGGAGCGGTGTGTCATGTGGGATGGTGTTGGGCAAGACTTGGGCAAAATACAATTCATCCGTCGGCGCATCGTACAGCAAGACCACGCTAACCGGCACACGCATCTTTTGATTGATCAAACTCAAAACCTGGGTCAAGGTGTGTTCGAGGTCTTGCGGCGCGGTGATGGCTTGCCCGACCGTGTGCCAAATGGATTCGGCATCGGCGCGGGCTTGGGCTTGATCGAGGAGCCATCTTTGGAAAAAGCGTTCACGTTGCAACGAGCGTGTCAGGTGCGCGGTGAAATACGCGGCAACGCCAAAACTGCTCAGCACGATGCCGTGAAACACAAGTGGCACCGGCTCCCAGCGCGTCGCCGCAATCTCCGCGCGACCTTGCAACAGCGATTGGGCGATGAGCAACGCCAAGTACGCCGTCGTCGTGAACCCGGCGATCACCCATGGCGTTTGCGGACGCGGCAAGACGAGCAGGGCGAGCGGCAACAAGAAGAAATAGGGCAACACCCCCCAATGCAAAAATGTCGCGGCGAAAAATAATCCCGCGGTGATCGTCAGCGTCGTCATAGCGAGACTGAGATACGTTGCCAGGATGATGGCGCGCAAACTGCGCGGCGCGAAAATCGCGTAGGGGATTAACAGGAGAAGATCGCAAGTGGCGAGACTGGCAAAGATCAGACTCGCGCGCGCATCGCTGGCCGCGGCGGTGAGATAGATCCCCATGCCCAAGGTTTGCGCGAACACCTTGACCTGGACAAACCGGGTCGCGCCGCGCCGCAACGTTTCGGGGTCGAACATTTCCGCATCTAGGTTCGCGCCGTGTTCAAGTGGATTCACCGTGACTCCGTCTCGCGCTTCACGGAACATTTTACACGATCTAACGCGGCTTGTCTATTCTTTTGACCGCATTTTGACCGCACCCGCACAGCGTTTTGACTTGTCAAAAATATAATGGGGGCGTCTTGATCGTGACTGGTTGGAGTTTTTCCTTCGCCGCGCGGTCTACGCGGAGGAGGTTTGAAATGGCGATGCGGAGACACCTAGTTCAAGATTTAATGACGCCGGACCCGGTGACGATTTGTCCGACGACCACTTTGCCCGAAGCCTATCGCTTGATGAAGGGCTGTGGCGTGCGGCGTTTGCCGGTCGTAGACAATGGTTGTCTCGTCGGAATCGTCACCCTGCGCGATGTGCGCGAAGCCACCCCGCCTGGCTCCGCGCCCCTTAACTTGTACGAAACCACCTTCGAGTTGGCGCGCCTGACCATTGGCGAAATCATGGCGCACAATCCGATCAGCGTTGCGCCGAATACATCGGTGGAAGCCGCCGCACATTTGATGCTCGAACACAAGATTAGCGGCGTGCCCGTTGTGGATGGCTCGCGCTTGGTGGGGATTCTCACCGAATCGGATATCTTTCGCTTGCTCGTGACCGAAAGCGAAATGCGTTATTCATTTGCGTGATCAAAGACGTCACGTTGGCAAGACTCTTGAAGTGGAGAGAGGTAGGACATGGCTGATCGCAAAGGGGATCTCAATATAGATCGAAAATCGCGCTTGCGGATTCCGCGCCAAACAATGGCGAAACAAAAACCGGAAGCGCGCGTGCATAATTTTGACGAAGTCTACCTGGGTTTTGACGAGGAGACGGCGAAGCTCGAAGCCTCCCGCTGTTTGCAATGCCCCGACCCGGCGGGCTGTATTCAAGCGTGCCCGATTCACAACGACATTCCGCGCGCGATGTGGCACATTTCGCGCGGCGAATTTCTCGAAGCCGCGGCGGTCTATCGTGAAACCAGCAACCTGCCCGAAGTCTGCGGGCGGGTGTGCCCGCAAGAAAAATTGTGCCAAGGTTCGTGCGTCGTCGGCAAACGCGACTTGCCGGTTTTTCTCGGCAAACTCGAATACTTTGTCACCGATTACGAGCGCCGCCGCATCGGCATTCCCAAGCCCACGCTCGCGCCCGCGACCGGTTATCGCGCCGCAGTCGTCGGCGCGGGTCCCGCCGGTTTAGCCGTCGCCGAAGAGTTGATCAAACGCGGGCACGCCGTCACCGTGTTTGAAATTTTGCCGGTCGCCGGCGGCGTGATGGTGTACGGCATTCCCAGTTTCAAACTTGCCAAGTCCGTGATCGCGGACAAGGTGAAATTTCTCGGAGAACTCGGCGTCACATTCCGATTCAGCACCGTCATCGGCAAAGATCTAACGCTGGACGACTTGTTGACGAAAGAAGGTTTCCAAGCAGTCTTCCTCGGCACGGGCGCGTGGACGCCGACGAAACTCAATTTGCCGGGCGAAGAGCTCACGGGCATTTACATGGCGACCGAATATTTGGTGCGCGGCAACTTGCCGCCCGAATACTTGCCCGAAGGACTGCAAGCCCGCCCCGAAGCCGGCAAACACATCGCTATCATCGGCGGCGGCGACACGGCGATGGACTGTGTGCGGACGGCGCGCCGATTGCAAGTGCAAACCGGGATTACGGATGGTTCCGTCGTGGATTATTATCGCCGCAGTGAAAAGGAAATGCCGGGCAAGGTCGAGGAACGCACGAATGCCACCGAAGAAGGCGTGCGCTTTGAATTTCTTGTCGCGCCGGTACAATTCTTCGGCGATGCGGACGGGCACGTTCGCAAAATGGAACTGATCCGCATGGCGCTTGGCGAGCCGGACGCGTCGGGTCGCCGCCGCCCGGTCGAAGTCAAGGGTTCCAACTTTATCGTCGAAGCGGACAACGTGATCTGCGCGCTCGGCTACAACCAAGATCGCTTGATCGAAAAGACGACGCCTGGTTTGAAGGTGGACAAGTGGGGGTGCTATGTCGTCGAAAAAGAAACCGGCGCAACCTCCAAGCCCGGAGTGTATGCCGGCGGCGATAACGTGACCGGTGCGGACTTGGTCGTAACGGCGATGGCGGCGGGCAGGCGCGCGGCAGTTGCGATGGACACGTACTTGCGGAATTTGCCGGCACATGCGTAACACGTGTGCCAAGCTGGATTGAAACCGATGATGGGTTGATACACGAGGGCAGTTGATCGCCCTCGTGTATTCTTTGTCGCCGCAGAGTGTTGTGGTATACTGGCGATACAGTTGCGCAGGTGGATGAGCCGCCGCGCTACCAAACCGAGGTGTGGTATGAATTTTGGAGTCCCTAAAGAAGTGCGCGATCTCGAAAGTCGCGTCGGTCTCACGCCGGCCGGCGTCCATGCGCTCGTTTCCGCCGGGCATACCGTTTATATCGAGCGGAATGCCGGCGCAAATGCCGGCTTTAGCGACGATAATTTTCGCGCCGTCGGCGCAGAAATCGTCTACTCCGCCGAGGAAGTTTACGGGCGCGCCGACGTGATTACCAAAGTCACTCGGCTTGCCGCGAAAGAGCATAACTTGTTGCGCTCTGGGCAGACCGTGTTGTGCTTTTTGCATCTCGCCGTCGCTTCCGCCGATTTGATCGCGGCATTGCGCGCGCGTCAGGTCACGGCGATTGCCTACGAAATGATCCAGACCGACGATGGCGCCTTGCCCGTGTTGCTCACCGCAAGCGAAGTGGCAGGGCGGCTTACGCCGGGGATTGCCAGCGGCTTGCTTTCGAGCACGCGCGGCGGGCGCGGCATTTTATTGAGCGGCGTGCCCGGAGTGCCGCCCGCAGCAGTCGTCATCGTCGGCGCGGGCGTGCTGGGCGCGAACGCCGCGCGCGCGTTCCTGGGGCTTGGTTCCCAAGTCACCGTGCTGGATCGCGATCCGCAAAAACTGCGCCGCGTGGATGAACTATTTCGCGGGTGCGCGACGACGATGTTTGCGACGGAATACAATTTGAACCGCGTTGCTGAATTCGCCGATGTCTTGCTCGGCGCGGTGCTTGTGCCGGGGCAACGTGCGCCTGTCGTGCTCAAGCGCAGTATGATTCGGCGGATGCGCCCGCGCGCTGTGTTGATGGACTTTGCAATTGATCAGGGCGGTTGCGCCGAAACCAGCCGCCCCACCACATTGCGCGATCCGACTTTTATCGAGGAAGGCGTCATTCATTACTGTGTGCCAAACATTTTGGCGCAAGTGGGGCGCACGGCGAGCCATGCTCTGCTCAACGCCACGCTGCCGTATCTGTACGAAATGGGACAGTACGGCGCGGATGAAGCAATCCGGCGCAACGCGTCGTTGGCGCGCGGCGTGAACATCGCGCACGGCAAGTTGGTGAACCAACCCATTGCCGACGCGTTGGGCATTGCTGTCGAAGAATAAACACACGGAAAAGGGATTATGTACCGAAAACAAGCCCTAACGGCTGACGAAGCCGTCCAAGTAATTCGCTCGGGCCAACGCATCTATGTGGGGGGCGGTGCAGGTGCGCCGCACGTTCTGCTCGATGCTTTGGTGAAACGCGCGGATGATTTGCGCGAAGTGGAAATTGATCACGTATTGGTGTTTGGCAAAGCGCCGCACCTTGCGCCGGAATATGCCAAGAGCTTTCGCCATCGCGCCTTGTTCATCGGCGAGAACGCGCGCGCGGCGGTGCAGAGTGGGCGCGCCGACTTTATGCCGATCTTTCTCTCCGAAATTCCCGGCTTGTTTCGGGACGGCACCTTGCCGCTTGACGTGGCGTTGATCCAGGTTTCGCCGCCGGACGAGCACGGCTTTTGCTCATTTGGGTGCGAGGTTGGGTGTACCAAGCCGGCGGCGCAA